>NZ_BAABFP010000005.1:470446-770446 GCF_039541115.1 Angustibacter luteus | reverse complement strand
GGGCACGGCGACACCACCGCCGACTCGCACCTGGCGCTGCCCACGGTCGACCAGCCCATGTCGGTCCTGCGCGCCCGCGAGCTCGCCCCGTTCGCCAGCGGCATCCGGGCCGGTGCGCTGGCCGTGATGACCTCGCACGTCGTGCTGCCGGCCGTCGAGCCAGACGTCCCCGCGACGTTCAGCGCCGCCGCGACCCGGCTGCTCCGCGACGAGCTCGGCTTCGACGGGTTGCTGGTCAGCGATGCGCTCGACATGGTCGGCGCGAGCGGTGGTCGGGGCATCCCCGCTGCCGCGGTGCTCGCGCTGAAGGCCGGCGTCGACCTGCTCTGCCTCGGCTCGTCCTTCACCGACGAGCGGGTCCAGGACGTGCAGGACGCGATCGTCGCTGCCGTGGACGCGGGTGACCTGCCCCGCGAGCGGCTCGTCGAGGCGGCCGGGCGGGTGGACCGGGCGGTCGAGCAGGTGGCCGCGCTGCGGGCGGCGTCGACTTCCGCTCCGCAGCCCGAGGCGAGCCGGCGGGCGGCCCTCGAGGCCGTCGACGGCGCGCTGGGGCTCGACCGCTCGCTGCGCGGTGCGCAGGTCCTGCGCTTGGTCACCGGCACGAACGAGGCGGTCGGGCACGCCCCCTGGGGGCTACCCGCCGCGGGCCTGGTCCTGGGCGGGACGCCGGTCCGCGACGTCGTCCGCGGCGACGAGCCGTGGCACGACCTCGGCCCCGAGCCGGTCGTGGTCCTGGTCCGCGACGGGCACCGGCACGCCTGGGCCGAGCAGGTCATCGAGCAGGTCCTGCGCCGCCGACCGGACGCCGTCGTGGTCGAGATGGGCTGGCCGGCGCAGGACCCCAGCGAGCAGGGCCGGTTGCGCACCTGGGGTGCGAGCGCGGCCAGCTCGGCTGCGCTCGACGAGCTGCTCGCGGGGGTCGCTCCGTGACCGCAGACCTCTACGCCGGGGTCGACATCGGGGGATCCAAGGCGCTCGCGGTGGTCGTGGACGCCGCGAACCGGGTGGTCGGGCAGGTCCGGCTGCCCACCCGGCGCGGCGCCGAGGGCGTCGTCACGACCGCCGTCGAGGCGGTGCGCCAGGCCGCTGCCATGGCCGGCACCGCGCCGTCCCAGCTGCGCGGCGTCGGCGTCGGCATCCCGGGCCTGGTGCACCCGACCAACGGCTCGGTCTCGCACGCGGTCAACCTCGACCTCGGCGCCGACCCGGTGCACCTCGCCGCGGCGCTGGAGCACCGGCTGGCCGTACCCGTGGCCGTCGAGAACGACGTGAACGCGGTTGCGGTCGGCGCGCACCGGCTGGCCGGCTCGGCGCACGCCGACCTGGCCGTGCTCAGCATCGGCACCGGCCTCGCGGCCGGCATCGTGGTGGACGGCCAGCTGCACCGCGGGTCGCGGGGGGCGGCGGGGGAGATCGGGCACATCCCGGTGGACCCGGCCGGCGCCTGGTGCTCCTGCGGGCAGCGCGGCTGCCTCGAGACGGTGGCGTCGGGCTCTGCGCTGTCCGCGGCCTGGCGTGCCACCGGCACACCCGCGGCCAGCGGCGGGTCGGTGTGGTCGGCAGCGGCCGCCGGGAACGCGCAGGCCGTCGAGGCGGTCCGGACATTTGGTGGTGGTGTCGCCGCCGCGGTCCGGTTGCTCGTCCTGGCCTGGGACGTCGAGAGCGTGCTGCTGGCCGGTGGGGTGACCGAGGTGGGTCAGCCGTTGCTGGCGGCCGTGCGCCGCGAGCTCGTGGCCGCCGAGAAGCAGTCGCCCCTGCTCGCCGCGATGCGCCTGTCGGAGCGGGTGTCGCTGCTGCCCACGCAGTCGCCGGTGGCTGCGGTCGGGGCGGCGGTGCTGGCCCGCGAGAGCCTGGTCTCGCCCCCCGTCGCCGGTTCCGCGGTCGCCGCCTCGTCGGTCGCCGTGTCGGAGACGACGGCCCAGGAGGTGTCGTGAGCGGCGCCCGCCGGCTGGGCGTCGCGCGCGCCGTCGTGGACGACGTCCTGGTGCCCGGTGACGTCGAGGTGACGGACGGCCGGGTGACTGCCGTCGGTCTGCCGCCGGCGGCCACCGGCACCGCGGTTCCCGGGTTGGTCGACCTGCAGGTCAACGGGTACGGCGGCGTGGACCTGCTGGACGCCGACGAGGACGGCTGGGCGCGCGCCGCTCAGGCGCTGGCTCGCGACGGCGTCACCGCGTTCGTGGCGAACCTCGTCACGGCCGCACCGGAGCGCACTGCCGCGGCCCTGCGGCACGTGGACGTCCGGGCCCGGGGCGAGGCCGCGACCCCGAGGCAGCGGCCGGACGCTCCGGCGACGGCACGACTGCTCGGCGCCGCTCTCGAGGGGCCGTTCCTCTCACCGCAGCGGGCCGGGGTGCACGCGCCCGAGCACCTCCGCGCGCCCGCGGTGGACGAGCTGCGTGCCCTGGTGGGGGAGTCCGCGGTGGTGGGGCTCACCCTCGCGCCCGACCTGCCGGATGCCGTCGACGTGGTCCGCTGGGCGGCCGCGCACGGTCTGCTGGTCTCGTTGGGGCACAGCGCCTGCAGTGCGGCCGACGCCCACGCGGCGTTCGACGCCGGCGCCCGCACCGTGACCCACCTCTTCAACGCGATGGCCCCGTTGGCCGCCCGTGAGCCCGGCCTGGCCGGTGCTGCGCTGAGCCGCCCGGACGTCGTCGTCCAGCTGATCTGCGACGGCGTGCACCTGGCCGACGAGACGTTGCGGGTGGCACTGGCAGCCGCCTGCGGTGGCTGGATCCTGGTGACCGACGCGATGGCCGCAGCGGGTCAGGGTGACGGGGACTACGAGCTGGGCGGACGCACCGTGACCGTGCGGGCGGGAGTGGCCCGGGACGCGGACGGGGTGATCGCCGGCAGCATCACGACGTTGGCTGGGTCGATCCGCGAGGCCGTCCGGGTCGGCGCCGACGAGCTCACCGCGATCCGGGCCGCGACCACCGGACCGGCGCGCCTGCTGGGCTGCGAGCAGCGAGGAGTTGAGCTGGGTCGGCTGCGGCCCGGCGACCCTGCGGACCTCGTCGTGCTGGACGACGCACTGGAGGTCGGCCGAGTCCTGACCGACGGCGTGGAGGTGGTCTGACCGTGGAGGTCGTCATCCTGCCGACAACGGCCGCCCGGGCCGGGCTCGCCGCCGCGGCGATCACGGACCTGTTGCGCCGCAAGCCTTCTGCGGTGCTCGGCCTGGCCACCGGGTCGAGTCCGCTGCCCGTGTACGACGCGCTGGTGGACGCGCACCAGGCGGGCCAGGTGTCGTTCGCCGCGGCGCGCGCGTTCACGCTCGACGAGTACGTCGGGCTGCCGGCGGGGCACCCCGAGGCCTACCGCCAGGTCATCGACCGCGAGCTGGTGGGCCGGGTCGACTTCGCGGACGGGGCCGTGCACGGGCCCAACGGTGACACGGACGACGTCCCGGCCGCGTGCGGGCAGTACGAGCAGGCCATCGCCGCCGCCGGGGGAGTGGACCTGCAGCTGCTCGGGATCGGCACCGACGGGCACCTGGCGTTCAACGAGCCCGGTTCCTCGCTCGCCTCGCGCACGCGGGTGAAGACCTTGACCGCGCAGACCCGGCAGGACAACGCCAGGTTCTTCGACCGCGTCGACGACGTGCCGCACCACGTGATCACCCAGGGCCTGGGCACCATCAGCGAGGCTCGGCACCTGGTGCTGCTGGCTTCGGGGGCGGCCAAGGCAGCCGCCGTCGCAGCGATGGTGGAGGGTCCGGTGAGCGCCTCCTGCCCGGCGTCCGTGCTGCAGCTGCACCCGCACGTCACAGTGCTGCTCGACCCGGAGGCGGCCGGCCTGCTCACCCTGCGCGGGTACTACGAGCAGGTCTGGGACGGAAAGCCCGACTGGCAAGGAATCTGAGCGTGTGAGGCGACTCACCGTCTGACACCGTTGTCTTCCACGCCCCGCCGTGGTGACGGCCCGTACGCTGGGTCGTGGGCCACCAGTCCTGCCGTAGCGCACGAGGCGCTGATCACGACGACGATGTCCGGCGACGACGGGGCCCCACCAGAAGGGGACGATCCCATGTCCAGCACCAAGACTGCCCTCGAGATCACGTTCATCGAGCGGGTCAACCAGGCTGTGGCCGACGACGACACCGCCCTGATCCAGCGACTGGCCGCCGAGTACGACGACGAGCTCGCGCTCCTCAAGATCGCCTGACGGGCCTCAGCACCGAGGCTCGGCACGACCCGACGCCGGACGACGCACCGCGTCGTCCGGCGTCGGCGTTCCCGCGGTCCGGTTCAGCGCTTGGTGCGGATCGAGTGCCGGGGGGACCAGCCGCTCCACCCGACCGGGTTGTGCGCGCGCACGGTGACCTGGCAGACGGTGCCGCGGGGCAGGTTGCGCCACTGGTAGCTGATGGCAGGCGTCGGCACGGTCGCGTACGACCACGGGCGCAACGTGCCGCCGACCGTGCAGCGCCGAGCTGCCTGGTAGGTGGCGGCCGAGGTGCCCAGGCTGGTGCTGCGGTACCAGAGGTGGCTCACCGTGGTGCTCGATGCCGACAGACCGCGGTACCGCGGGGTGGTCGGCACCGAAGCGGGAATGGCGGAGTGCGTCGTCGACCAGGCACTCCATCCCGAGGCGTTGTGGTACGCCGCGCTGAACCGGTAGGTCCGCCCGTCCAGCAGGCCACCGAACGTCGTCGCGCGCTGGGTGGGCGGCAGGTCCCGGTACTTGAGCAGCGTGTACGCGTGCAGGCTCGGGTGGTACATCTCCGCCTTGATCCGCACGAGCCCGACCCCCGCCGGGCGCGCCGAGGGGACCACCAGCACTGACCGGGAACCCCGCTGCGCACTCAGCGTGGGCCGGTTCGGGGTCGCCGCCGGCGCCAGGCAGTCACTGGTCACCGCTGGTGTGTGGACCTGGTCCACCGGGATGGAGTTCCAGGACGAGTACCCGAACTCGGACGGGAAGGCGACCGGCACGCCCGACAGGCAGGCGTTCATCGACGGGATCGGTCGGAACGGTCCGCTGAGCCGCTCCGCGCGGAACTCCAGGTGCAGGTAGCTGACCCGGCAGGGCTTGGTGTTGCCCCAGTTCCCCATGGTGCCGATCACGGTGTCGGGGGTGACGAGCGCACCGTCCTTCGCCACGATCGAGTCCAGGTGGTTGTACCGCGTGACTCCGGCGGCACCGTGGTCCACCCAGGCCCAGGTGCCGGCCGTCACGCCCGCGTCCGGGCAGGACCGGTCGATCGCGCCGACGTGGAACACGCCGGCGCCGGCCGCGTGCACGGGGTCACCCTTGGTGCCGCCGAAGTCGATGGCCCAGTGGCCGTGGTACGGCCCAGGGCAGTTCGACAGCACGCAGGACACCGAGGCCGGCTTGCGCAGCGGGAACACCGTCGGGTCGCTGTAGGGGTGCAGCGCGCTGGGAGCCGCGGCCGACGTGGCGGCCGAGGACGACGCCGTCGCGGTCGCCGTCGCGGTGGTGGTGGCGGACTGCAGCCCCGCCAGCACGCCGACGAGGGCGAGCAGCAGCAGGCCAGGGCGCAGGCCAACGCGCAGGGCATGGCGCAGTGCAGAACTCATGCTGAGTTGTCGGCACGGCGGGCCGTCGGCTTGAGCACGGGTCACCTCTCGGCCGGTTCGTGGTACGGCTCGCGGGCCAGCTCGAAGACCTCACCCAGGGCTCCCCACTGGTCACGACCGAGCCGGCTGGCCGGGTGCAGCGCGCGCACGTCGGGCAGGCCGTCCGCGGCCAGCACCTCACGCGACACGGACAGGTGCACGACGCGCCCGAACACGACGGTGCTGCCGTGGTCCCGCTCGTCGCGGAACGAGTGCTCGCCGGCCAAGACGCACTCCAGCGACACGGGCGACTCGGCCACCCGGACGGGTCGAACCAACCGGCTCGACTCGGCGGTGAGGCCGGCGGCCGCCAGCTCGTCGACGTCCGGCGGGAAGTCCGTGCCGGTCCGGTTGACCTGCTCGGCCAGGGTCCGCGGGGCGAAGTTCACGACGAACTCCCCGGTCTCACGGATGTTGGTGAGCGAGTCCTTGGTGCGTACCGACGTGAACGAGACCACCGGTGGTTCCGCGGACGCGACCGTGAAGAAGGAGTGCGGCGCCAGGTTGGTCACCCCGGCGGCCGACCGGGTGGACACCCAGGCGATCGGCCGGGGGACCACCACCGCCGTCAGCCACGGGTAGGTGGCCCACCGGTCCAGGTCCGCCACGTCCAGCTCGAGTCGCTCGCTCACCGCCTCACCGTACGGGCCGTCCTTCCCCGGTGCGCGCCCGGCGACCCTTCTAGAGTGGGGCCGTGAGCACGCCAGCGGACGAGCAGATGCACCGTGCGGCCCGCACCGAGGACGCGTTCGAGCGGGCTCTCGCCCGGCTCCTGTTCCGTCGCGGCTGGCGTCCCCGGGTCATCCCCTACGTCGGCTACGGCACGCCGTCCAACGCCCGCGTGCTCGGCCGGGTGCTCCTGTCCCCGCCCGGGGTGGGCCAGCGCAGCGACGTGGCGGTCCGCGGTTGGCGGCACTTCGTCAGCGCCAAGCTGGGCGGGGTGCCGGTCGTCGTGGACGTCGGCGGACGGCGGCAGGTCGTCGAGTCCGGCCGCGGCGGGTACATCGACGTCGTGGTCGAGGTCGCGCTCGAACCGGGCTGGACCACGGCCGAGATGCGGATCAGCGGAGCAGGTGTGGCGGAGGCGCCCATCCGCATCGTCGGGACGGACGAGCGGCTCGGGATCATCAGCGACATCGACGACACGGTCCTGGTGACCGCGCTGCCGCGACCGTTCCTGGCCTTCTGGAACACCTTCGTCCGGCACGAGGAGTCGCGGCGGCCGGTCCCCGGGATGGCCGAGCTGTACCGCACCCTCACCCGGCACCACCCCGGAGCCTTCGTGGTCTACGTCTCGACCGGTGCCTGGAACCTGGCCCCTGCGCTGCAACGCTTCCTGCGGCGGCGCGGGTTCCCGGACGGACCGCTGCTGCTGACCGACTGGGGTCCGACCCCCGACGGCTGGTTCCGGTCCGGGCAGGACCACAAGCGCCGGACCCTGCGCCGGCTCGTCGACGAGTTCCCACAGATGCGTTGGGTGCTGGTCGGCGACGACGGCCAGCACGACCCCGCCCTGTACGAGGAGCTCGCCTGGGCGCGGCCCGACCACATCCGCCTGGTCGCCATCCGCCAGCTCGGCCTCACCGAGCAGGTCCTCACGCACGGGACGCCGACACCCCGGGTGGGTCAGCGCGTCTCCGCGACGACAGCCGACGTGCCCTGGGTGCAGGCGTCCAACGGCCACGGGATCGTGGAGTCGCTGCGCCAGCAGGGCCTCACCCGGGACGAGACCCTGCGTCCGTAGGTCAGAGCTTGGCGCCTCCGTCGACGTACAGCGTCTGCCCGGTGACGAACGACGCGGCGTCACTGGCGAAGAACGCGATGGCGTTCGCGATGTCATCGGGGTACCCCACCCGCCGCACCGGCGCCGCCTGCGCGCTCACCTCCCGCAGCTGGTCCGGGGTGATGCCCAACCGGGCCGCAGTCGCATCGGTCATCTCGGTGACCACGAAGCCGGGTGCCACCGCGTTCACCGTCACCCCGAACGGGCCGAGCTCGATCGCGAGGGTGCGGGTGAACCCCTGCAGGCCCATCTTCGCCGCCGAGTAGTTGGCCTGACCCCGGTTGCCCAGCGCCGAGACGCTCGACAGGTTCACGATCCGGCCGTGCTTCTGCGCCACGAAGTGCTGCTGAGCGGCCTTGCTCATCAGGTACGCGCCCTTCAGGTGCACGCCGATGACGGTGTCCCAGTCCTCCTCGCTGAGCTTGAACAGCAGGTTGTCCCTGGTCACGCCGGCGTTGTTGACCAGGATGTGCAGACCCCCCAGTCGCTCGACGACCGTGTCGACCGCGCGCTGGACCGCCTCGGGGTCCCGCACGTCCGCACCGACCCCGATCGCGTCCGCGGAGACCTCCGACGCAATGTCCTTGGCGGTGGCGGCTGCAGCCGACTCGTCGAGGTCCAGCAGGGCGACCTTCGCGCCGTCCGCCGCCAGTCGACGTGCCGTTGCGGCGCCGATACCTCGTGCCGCCCCGGTGACCAGTGCCACGCGTCCGTCCAGTGCACCCATTCGTCCGCTCCCTCGCTCGACTCGACCCGGATGATCCTGTCAGAGCGGGAGGCTCGTGGCCCGCCCGCGGGTCCCGCCGCTGGGGGACCGGGTCACGGTTCGTCGGCGGGTGTCGCGCTCGCCCGCGTCGCCCCGGTGGCGCCGAGCGTCGCCGCCGCGTTCTGCGCGACCGCGCGCGGGTCGTGGCTGAGCAGTCCGGGTGCGGTCGAGGTGGCCGGTGCGTCCTGGCCGAGCCGGGCGAGTGCAGCCGGCAGGTCACCGATGCCCGGCGGGGGTGGCACCAGCCGGTAGCGGTCGCCGATCACCCGCTCGAGCGCTGCCTTGCGCTCGGGGTCGATACCGACGTCCCGGTAGAGGTCGTAGTCGGCGTGCGTCTCGCCGCCGGCGCGGAAGCTGTCCGCGGTGTGCGTCTGCACCTCCAGCAGCCGGCCGCTGACCGGGTCGCGCACCGTGATGTTGAGCCCCTGGTAGCGCTCCTTGCCCCAGAACGACTTGGCTTCGACGACCTGAAACCCCTCGTGCCGCAGCTGTTCGACGGTCTGCACCGATCGGGCGACGTAGACGTCGTCGGGGTACACGATCGTGTACCGCACGGCGTCGTTGACCCGCCCGGCCACCGGGGCCGGGCGCCCGCTGGCCCCGGCCAGGTCACCGGCGAGCTTCCGGTTCAGCGACGCCCCGCCCTTGAGCACGGTGTCGGGGTACTCCCGGGTGCCGCCCAGGCGGTCGGCCACCCGCTCGATCCGTGGCGTCACGCCCGGCTCGGCGTGCGCAGCGTCTCGGGCGACCGCCTTCGCCACCGCGTGGTCCAGCGGTGCCAGCCGGGTCACCGTGCCGATCCGGCTGGGCTCGCTCGCGTACGGCGTCAGGTCCCGCACCCTCAGCCCTTCGCGGCCGTACAGCCGTTGCTCGCGGATCGCCGTGCGCAGTGCGAGTCCTTCGGCGCCCGGCGCCATCGAGTGCACCCGCGCCGCGAACGTGGACAGCCGAGCCGCCGACCCGGTGCCGGCAGTCGCCACGGTGACGAGCGTGGCCGGGACCAGGCTCGCGCCCCACACCGTCTTGCTCTCGTCCCAGGTGTCGAGGTCGAGCAGCGCGCGGGTGGTCCTGCCCGGATGAGTCGCGGCTCCCCGGAGCGCCTGGGCCGCATCGTCACCCCGGTAGCCGGTGGGGTTCACCGTCTGCTGCACGGAGGTGAGCAGCAGAGGCGCCAGGAGGTCGGCGGTTCCCTTGACCAGTCCGACGTCGATGTCCTCGGCGGAGTCCAGCGCGCGGCTGAGCTGACGCTGGAGCGTCGAGTGCTGTGGAGCGAGGTCACGGGCCGACCTGAGCGCGGCCGCCGCATCGGCCCCGCTGGCGCGGACCTGGGTCCGGGCGCGGTCGACCTGTTCCGTCAGCATCATCCGGGTGTCCGCCATCGGGTCGCGGCCGGCGGCGCCCGCGCGCGCCCAGTCGGCGGTCACCCGCGCGGCCTGCAGGTCGGCGGTCACCGCGTCCTGCGCGACCTGCTGCGCCCGGGCCAGGACGGCGGCGTGCTGGCGGAGGTGGTCGGCGGCCTGGGCCATCACGGACCCGGCTCGACCCACCGGGCGCGAGTCGAACGAGATCGCGTGCTGGCACCAGCGCGCAGCCCGGCCCTGCCAGCCGGGGACGGCGATCCGCTGCATCAACGCGGACAGCCGCAGCAGGCCGTCGCAGACCTGCTCCAGCTCGGTCGCGACGTCCAGCACCCTCGACACCCGCCCGGGGACGACGTCCGCCCCGCAGGAGGCACCGGGGAACGCCCGCGGCGGAGCCTCGGCCAGGGTCGGCGCCCCGCTCATCGGGCCGGCCCGCTCATCGGCCCGTCCAGGACATGGACGCGACCGCGTGCTCGGTTCGCAGGTAGGTGTCGCGCGCCGTACGCATCACCAGCGCCCACCGGGTGGCCTGCGACGCCACCCGGTCCAGCCCGTCCTGCCAGGCCGAGGCGAAACCCACCAGTGCGGCAGCGAGCTCGTCGTCGCCGCTGTCCAGGGCGCGCCCGCGGAGCACGCCGGGGTGCTCACGCAGGTCGCGGACGGCGTGCGCGGCGGCCTCGAGCCGCGATGCCTCCGCCTCGAGCACGGCGGGCACGACGCTGAAGCTGGCACCGTTCATCGTGGGGTCCTCATGTCACCGACCGTAGAGAAGGTGCGCGGGTCGCCGCCGACGTTGTCCACAGGGTCGGGGAGGGCCCCGGATGCGGAGGCAGTCTCCGCGTCTGCCAGAATGGTCAAGTCTTCAACAGAAAACCGCTGGGAGGCACTCGTGAGCCAGGACACCACCATCGTCGCCGCGTCTGGTGGCGAGCGTCCCCGGACCAGCCAGAGCGTCGCCAACCCCCGTCGCCTCCGGCTCGACCACGCCGGTCGCCCGCTGCCCGTGACGTCGCGCGACGAGGACTGCCGCCCGGCCTGACGGCAGGGATGGTTCTGGCCGCCGTCGGCGTTGACCACGGCAGGCGGCACCCGCGACCACCCGGTCACCTTCGACGTCGCCGCTGACGGAGGACCACGTGCTCGACCCTCGTAGCCTGTACACGCTCGCCGACCCCTCGCCGGACCTCGTGCCCGGCCCGGGCCCGGTGCTGGTGCACGCGCTGAACGGGTTCGTGGACGCCGGCTCGGCCCCACGCCTCGTCGCGGACCACCTGCTCGGCTCCCTGCCGCACGAGCCGGTCGCCACCTTCGACGCGGACCAGCTGGTCGACTACCGGTCGCGGCGCCCCGCCATGGTGTACGACCACGACCACTACGCCTCGTTCGAGCGCCCCGAGCTGGTGCTGTACGCCGTGCGGGACCGGGACGGGCAGGTCTTCCTGCTCCTGCGCGGACCGGAGCCGGACACCCAGTGGGAACGCTTCGCCGCCGCGGTGACCGAGCTCATCGAGCACTTCGACGTGTCCTCCACGGTGGGCCTGCACGCGATCGGGATGCCAGTCCCGCACACCCGTCCGCTCGGCGTCATCGGGCACGCCAACCGCGCCGACCTGGTGCCGCAGGGCCAGAGCTGGCCGGGCACCGTGCAGATCCCGGGCTCGGCCGCCGCGCTCCTCGAGCTGCGGCTGGGCGAGGCCGGGCACCCGGCACTGGGCTTCGTCGTCCAGGTGCCGCACTACCTGTCCGACACCCCGTACCCCGATGCGGCCGCTGTGCTGCTCGACTCGCTCAGCGACTACGCCGGACTCGTGGTCCCGCGCTCGGACCTGCTCAGTGCCGCCGAGCAGACCCGCGAGGCCATTGCCGAGCAGGTCGCCGGCTCGGACGAGGTCGCCCGCGTGGTCACCGCTCTGGAGCAGCAGTACGACGCCTACGTGGGCGGTCAGGAGCGCCGCAGCCTGCTGGCGACCGACGACGCGAAGCTGCCGTCCGCGGACGAGCTGGCCGCCGAGGTGGAGCGCTACCTCAAGGCCGAGGCCCCCGGCGGTCAAGAGGACCCCGGAGCCTGAGCCGGCGCGTCCCGGCCACTGGTCGCGCGGTAGTTGCGCAGGCAGATCGCGATCGACAGGCCGCAGTTGGCGACGGCCGCCCACTGCCGCCCCTGGGTGAGCGCCGGCCGCCACATCACCGTCGAGGCGATGCACACCAGCCAGCCCAGGCGTCGCTGTGCGGCCAGGTACGTCCCGAGCAGGCCGACCCCGATGGCCGTCGCACCGAACAGCTGCAGTGCGGCGGTCACCGGGGGAGCCCGCGTCGGATCCACCGACGGCGGGGGCGCCGTCCGGTGTCGTGGTGACGTCGCTGCGCCTCGATCAGGCGGCTGGCGACGACCTCGGCGGCGTACGGGGCGGTGAGTGCGGAGTGCATGACAGACCTCTCGTCGTGGTGCGGACGGCTCCGGTGCCCGTCCGTCGCACGTAGCGTCCGTCGCACCGGGTAGCCCCGACGAGTGGCGATGCCGTACCGCCGCCGTCGGCCCGCGTCGTGCGATCGAAACCGCCTGAAGCACCGCATATCCGGTGCTGCGCGCCCCGGCCGACGCCTGCCAAGCAGTACAGAAAATGCACTACCCAGCGCTCGGTGGCCGGGCGACCATGGAGGCCATGAGGACGAGCTACTCCGACTACTGCCCCATCGCGATGGGTGTCGACGTCCTCGGTGACCGGTGGACACCGCTGGTCATCCGGGAGCTCATGGTCGGCGCCACCGGGTTCAACGAGATCCACCGCGGCATCCCGCGGATCAGCCGGACCTTGCTCACCCAGCGGCTACGGCAGCTGGCGCGGCAGGGACTCGTGCGCCGCGAGGTCTCGACGCGGGGCCGGCCCGGGCGGTACGTCCTCACCGAGGCGGGTGAGGGGCTGACCCCGATCGTCTGGGCGATGGGGCACTGGGCGGCGGAGTGGGTGTTCGGCGACCCCACCGACGAGGACTGCGACGGTCTGTCCGTGATCTGGCGGCTGCACCAGCACGCGATCCCGGCCAAGCTCCCGGCGACGCGCACCGTCGTCCACTTCGCCCTGACCGGGCCCGGCGCGGCCGAGGGCTGGCTCGCGGTGGACTCGAGCGGCGCCACCGTCTGCCGCGAGGACCAGGGCCACGACGTGGACCTGGCCGTCCAGGCCGACACGGCCCAGATGCACCGGTGGCTGAACGGGCGGGTGCCGTTCCGCGAGCTCGTCGCGGACGGCCACGCCCGCCTGATCGGCCCGAGCCGGCTGGCCCGCGCCTTCCCGACGTGGTTCGACATGAGCCTCTTCGCCGAAGGCTTGCGCCGCGCCGAGCTGCGCCGGCAGGTCGTGCCGGTGGCGCCGGTGGCGCTACCCCCGCGGGCCACTGCCTAGGGCGGGGTGATCGGGTCGGCGCCGGACGCCAGCTGCCGGACGTCGGAGGGCGGCACGACGCGGGCCGGTACCGGACCGCTGACCACCCGGCGGGTCAGGTCGGCGATGGGCAGCCGCCGCCGCGAGGCCAGCAGGAGCACGTTCCCGTACCGCCGGCCGCGCAGGTGCTGGGTCTCGCCGACGAGCGCCACCTGCGAGAACAGCGTCAAGGCGGTCGCGACCTCGCGCCGGACCAGCCCGAGCCCGGGACGGTCGGCGATGTTGGCCACGTACAGGCCGTCCGCGCTCAGCACGCGCGCGGCCTGGCCGACGAACTCCGTGGTCGTCAGGTGCGCGGGAGTCGTGTCGCCGGCGAACGCGTCGCGGATGACCAGGTCGAAGTGCCCGGACTCGAGCGGACGCAGTCCCTCGAGACCGTCGCCCTCGCGGAGCCGGAAGCCGCTGCGCCGGCTGTAACCGAACGTCTGCCGGGCCAGCTCGATCACCGCGGGGTCGTCGTCCAGCACGATCTGTCGGGAGCGCGGCCGGGTCGCCGCGACGTACCGGGCCAGGGTGCAGCCTGCCCCTCCGACGTGAACCGTGTGCACGGGCTCGCCCTCGGCGGCCATGACGTCGATGACGTCGCCCGCCCACCGCACGTACTCGAACTCCAGCCGGGTGGGGTCGCCGAGGTGCACGTAGCTGCTCGGCACCCCCGAGACCAGCATCGTGTAGCCGAGCGGGTCGTCCGGGTCCTGGACGACGGAGGGCCGGCTGGGCGGCTGGTCTGCCTCGCTCACCCGGCCCAGCCTAGGGCGACGGGCGTCCACGAGGTGGACCGGCGTCTCGTCCTGCGGGCAGTCCTCGTACCCTGAGGTACCACCTCCGACGACGCTCCAGGAGAGACGGCGTGCGCGCACTGCTGCTCGAGAACATCCACACCGACGCGGCCGAGCTGCTGCGAGCCAGCGGCCACGAGGTCGAGACCCGCTCCGGAGCGTTGGACGAGGACGAGCTGATCGACGCCCTGCCCGGCATCGACCTGCTCGGCATCCGGTCGACGACCTTCCTGACCGAGAAGGTGCTGGCCGGCGCGCCGCAGCTGCAGGCCGTCGGCGCGTTCTGCATCGGCACCAACCAGATCGACCTCACCGCAGCGACCGGGAACGGCGTCGCCGTGTTCAACGCGCCGTACTCGAACACCCGCAGCGTGGTCGAGGTGACCATCGGCGCGATCATCGCGCTCGCCCGCCGGCTGACCGAGAAGAACGCCGCCATGCACGCGGGAATCTGGGACAAGTCGGCCAAGGGCTCGCACGAGGTGCGCGGCCGCAAGCTGGGCATCGTCGGCTACGGCAACATCGGCTCTCAGCTGTCCGTGGTCGCGGAGGCACTCGGCATGTCGGTGTTCTTCTACGACACCGAGGACCGGCTGGCGATGGGGAACGCCCGCCGCTGCGGCAGCCTCGGCGAGCTGCTCGAGACCGCCGAGGTCATCTCCCTGCACGTCGACGGACGTCCGGGCAACCAGGACATGTTCGGCGAGCAGCAGTTCGCGACGATGCGGCCGCGCTCGTTCTTCATGAACATGTCCCGCGGCTTCGTGGTCGACACCGAGGCGCTCGGCAAGCACATCCGGTCCGGTCACATCGCCGGCGCGGCGATCGACGTCTTCCCGTTCGAGCCGAAGCGCCAGGGGGACCCCTTCGATTCCGACCTGCGCGGCCTGCCCAACGTGATCCTCACCCCGCACGTCGGCGGCAGCACGCAGGAGGCGCAGCAGGACATCGGGCGCTTCGTCGCGGGCAAGCTGATCGGCTACGCCCAGGGCGGCTCGACGTCCCTGTCGGTCAACATGCCCCCGATCGGGGCCGGCGACCTGGCCGGGTCGCACCGGCTGGCGCACATGCACCGCAACGTGCCGGGGGTGCTGGCCACCGTGAACGCCCTGTTCGCCGAGCACGGGGTCAACGTCGAGGCGCAGAACCTGAGCACCCGCGGAGACGTCGGCTACCTGGTCACGGACGTCAACGCCGACTACACGCCGGAGATCGTCGAGCGCCTGGAGCAGATGCCCGAGACCATCCGGTTGCGGGTCCTGTCCTGACCTGGTTCTCGAGCGAATCGACCGGGTGACAACACTGGCGCTGAGCCCCCTGCATGGCATAATAGTCGGTGCTGCAGTTCAGATTTCTTGCGTTGATCGGCGCTGGGGGTGGCGTATCCGCCCCGGGCGCTGATGTTCACGGGCTCCGCTCGCTAGGGCCACAGCTCCAACGTGGGGATGTATGACCGCACACCAGACCGGCACAGTGTCGGTCGCAGTACGTCCCCTGGAGGAGACGGCATGGCACAGGGTTCTGTGAAGTGGTTCAACGCTGAGAAGGGCTTCGGCTTCATTGCTCAGGACGGCGGCGGCGCCGACGTCTTCGTGCACTACTCGGCGATCCAGAGCCAGGGCTACCGCTCGCTGGACGAGAACCAGCGCGTCGAGTTCGAGATCACCCAGGGCCCCAAGGGCCCGCAGGCGGAGAACGTCACCGCCATCTGATCTCGTCAGACTGAACGACGGCCCCCCGCAGTCTGCGGGGGGCCGTCGTGCGTCCTGGCCGGACCGGTGCAGACTGGCGCCATGATCCCTGCACCCTTCCGCGCCGCGGACGACCGCTACGACTCGATGACCTACCGACGGACGGGGCGAAGCGGGGTGCAGCTGCCCGCCGTGTCGCTCGGCCTCTGGCACAACTTCGGGGACGACGTCCCGTTCGAGCGTCAGCAGGCGACCCT
Source organism: Angustibacter luteus (assembly GCF_039541115.1). Lineage (NCBI taxonomy): Bacteria > Bacillati > Actinomycetota > Actinomycetes > Kineosporiales > Kineosporiaceae > Angustibacter > Angustibacter luteus. The sequence goes on along the minus strand of NZ_BAABFP010000005.1, from coordinate 754,784 downwards.
GCGCCGGGCGTTCGACCTGGGCATCACGCACTTCGACCTCGCCAACAACTACGGGCCGCCCTACGGCGGCGCCGAGACGAACTTCGGCCGCCACTTCGCCACCGACTTCCGGCCCTACCGCGACGAGCTGGTCATCTCGTCCAAGGCCGGCTACGACATGTGGCCCGGGCCCTACGGCGAGTGGGGCTCCCGCAAGTACCTGCTGGCCTCGCTGGACCAGTCGCTGACCCGGATGGGCCTGGACTACGTCGACATCTTCTACAGCCACCGGTTCGACCCGGAGACCCCGCTCGAGGAGACCATGGGCGCCCTCGACCACGCCGTGCGGTCGGGCAAGGCGCTGTACGCCGGTATCTCGTCGTACTCCCCGGAGCGGACCGCCGAGGCGGCCGCGATCCTGCGGGCCATGGGCACGCCGTTGCTGATCCACCAGCCGTCGTACTCGATGCTGAACCGCTGGGTCGAGGAGAGCCTGCTGGACACGTTGGAGGCCGAGGGCGTCGGCGCGATCGCGTTCTCCCCGTTGGCCCAGGGCATGCTCACCGACAAGTACCTGGACGGTGTGCCGGAGGGTTCGCGGGCCAGCCAGGGCAAGTCCCTGTCGACCGAGCTGCTCACCGACGAGTCGCTCCGGCACGTGCGGGCGCTCAACGAGATTGCCTCGGCGCGCGGGCAGTCGCTGGCCCAGATGGCGCTGGCCTGGGCGCTGCGCGACGACCGGGTCACGTCGGTCCTGGTCGGGGCCAGCAGCGTCGGCCAGCTCGAGGCCAACGTCGCCGCGCTCGACAACCTCGGCTTCAGCGACGACGAGCTCGAGGCCATCGACGGGCACGCGATCGAGGCGGGCATCAACCTCTGGAAGACCTCCAGCGACCACTGACCCCACCTCCCCGCGGTGATCATGCACGTTCGCCCCGGACGCCAGGGCGAACGTGCATGATCACGGGGGAGTTGGAGCGGGTGGCCCGGTAGCCTCGGGCCTGCCGCGGTCCGCCAGCACGACGGTCGCGGGGAGGCGTCTGGGTACCTGGTGGTCCCCGCGGTCTTCAACACCGACGAGACCGAGCACCTCGGTCTGGCGGGTTCGATTCCCGTCCGCCTCCGCCACCTAGGCTGGCGCGGTGATGCACGTGCTGGCCACCGCAGGACACGTCGACCACGGCAAGTCCGCGCTGGTCCGCGCCGTGACCGGCCAGGAGCCCGACCGGTACGCCGAGGAGCAGCGCCGCGGCCTCACGCTGGACCTCGGCTTCGTCTGGACGACGCTGGACGGCGAGACGCTGGCGTTCGTCGACGTGCCCGGCCACGAGCGGTTCGTCCCGACGATGCTGGCCGGGCTCGGCCCGGTGCCTGCCGTCGTCCTCGTCGTCGCGGCCGACGCGGGGTGGATGCCGCAGACCCAGGAGCACGTGGAGGCCATCGAGGCGTTCGGCGTTCGGCACGGGCTCGTGGTGGTGTCGCGCGCCGACCTCGCCGATCCCGCACCGGTCGTCACGGATGTCCGGGAACGGTTGCAGCACACCGGGTTGGCGGGGGCGACGGTCGTGGCAGCGAGTGCGCGGACCGGGCAGGGGCTGGACGACGTCCGGTCGGCGTTGCTGGCTCTCGTGCGCAGCCTGCCCCCGCCGGACCGGACCGCGCCGGTGCGTCTGTGGGTGGACCGTTCGTTCTCGATCAAGGGTGCCGGGACGGTGGTCACCGGCACCCTCGGCGCCGGCACGCTGCGCAAGGGTGACCGGCTCGCGCTGGGGGACGGCACCACGGCGACCGTCCGCGGGTTGCAGAGCCTCGAGCAGTCGCACGCGTCGGTCGAGGCCGCCGCCCGGGTCGCCGTGAACCTGCGCGGGATCACCCGCGACCAGGTGCGCCGGGGTGACGCCTTGACCGTGCCGGAAGCGTTCTGGCGCACCGACACCATCGACGTCCGGTGCCCCACGATGGCGGAGCGGGCGCCGACCACTGCCGTGCTCCACCTGGGATCGGCGCAGGTGACCGCCCACGTGCGCCCCCTGGCCGGCGACCTGTGGCGACTGAGGCTCGAGCGCGCCCTGCCGCTGCACCAGGGCGACGTCGGGCTGCTGCGAGACCCCGGGCGCGGGCTGGTCCTCAGCGGCGTCACGGTCCTGGACGTCGATCCGCCGGCGCTGAGCCGTCGCGGGGCGGCGCGCGCCCGGGCCGCGGACCTGACCGCGGTCACCGGGGCGCCGGACGTCGCGCAAGAGCTCGCTCGGCGGCGGGTGGTCTCGCGAACGCACCTGGTGGCGATGGGACTGCCGGCGCGGCAGGTCGGGGAGTTCGGTGAGCCGGGGGAGTGGCTGGTGCACGACGGGTACGGCGTCGAGCTCGGCGAGCGGCTGAGCGCCCTGGTCGGCCGGCACGACGACCAGCACCCCCTGGACCGCGGTCTGCCGCTGGAGGTGGCGCGCGCGCAGCTGCACCTGCCGTCGGTGCAGGTGCTGCCCCAGCTGGTCCGGCCACCGCTGACGATCGCCGGTGGACGGGTGCGGCGCGAGGACGACGACCCGCAGCGCCTGCCAGGTGACGTGGGCTCGGCGGTGACGGCGCTGGTCGCCGAGCTGGACCGGGCCGGCGAGCCGGTGCCGGCGGCGTCGGCGGAACGGCTGGCTGACCTGGGGCTGGGTCGCCGCGAGGTCGCCGCAGCCGTTCGGGCCGGCCAGCTCGTGGACTGCGGCCATGGGGTCGTGCTGACACCCCTGGCGCGGCAGCGGGCAGCGGACCTGCTGGGCACCCTGCAACCCGGGTTCGCGGTGGGCGCGGTCCGGGACGTCTGGCAGACCTCGCGCCGGGTCGCCGTGCCGCTGCTGGAACACCTGGACGCCCTGGGGTTGACCGTCCGCGACGTCCAGGGGCTTCGGTCCCTGCGCGCCGGGGGCGCGATGGTGGCAGGCTCGGGTCATGACAGACGTGCCTGACAGCGAGATCGACAGCAGCGGCGTGTTCAGCGTCGACGACGAGGACCAGCCCGGCGCCGAGGACGGCCTGGACGATCGCGGGCTGGTCGACCCGTTGGACGAGGGCTACAGCCCACCCGAGAAGCCCCGGGGCGTCGAGTCCTTCGGGACGACGTTCGAGGAGGCGCGCCAGGGGGAGAGCCTCGACCAGCGGATCGCGCAGGAGGAGCCGGACCCGAGCGCCGCGTTCGACGACCCGCTCGCCGACGTCGCCCCGGACCGTGACGACCCGGACGCCGTGGACGACCTGGACGACGGCTTCGACGGGGGCGACGAGGTCGGCGACCGCCGGGCGGGCCGGCTGGTCGACCCCGACCAGGGCTTCGGCGAGGACACCGAGAAGGACCTGGTCGGCTACGACGCCGGCATCGACGGTGCCGGCGCGTCGGCCGAGGAGGCCGCCGTGCACGTCATCGACGAGCCCTGACCATCGACGAGCCGTGGGGCCTCAGCCCAGCACCGCCGGGTCGATGAACGCGGTCATCAGGTGCGCCTGGTACGGGTTCCAGGACGACAGCGTGAAGTAGATGTCGGCGCCGCCGCCGCGAGCCCGGGTCAGGTCGGCGATCTGGTACGGCCCGTACTCACCGCCGGGTTCGTCGTCGCGCCGGTGACCGAACATGTCGTCCTGGACGTGGTCGCACACCCGGGTCGTCCACGGAAGGTGCATGAAGCGGCCCAGGCCGCGCCCTGAGCACGGGTCCGCCGCGTCGTCCAGTGCCCATGGATCGAAGAGCATGACCGGTGCCGTCGTCCAGGGCCCCCACGGCGCGGGCGCGCTGCGCAGGTGGATGCCGCGCAGGTTGTCCGAGTTGTAGGTCGCGACGTAGCGGTGCAGGGCCGGCTGCCAGCGGACCGACAGCTCGCCCACCGAGCCGTCGTGGAACAGGGGCGTGGCGTCGTCCTCGGACCGGCTCCAGCGAGGGGACGTGCGGGTCCCTGCGAAGTAGCGCACGTCGAACGGGCCGGGTTCGAGCTGGGCGAACGGCACGACGGCGAGGTAGACGTCACTCGACCGGTAGCGCCCGCTGCCCCAGATCCACAGGACGTCGGTGCCCGCGGGGAGCCCCACGCCGTCCGCGGCGCGCGCGTCCAGCGGGCCGCGCTGGACGGACACGTTGACGAGCTTGTGCCGGGACAGCTCACGGACCAGGCGGAACGCGAAACCGTCGTCGTCACACCGGGTGATCACCGAGCGGCCCATGAGCTCACTGCCGCCGTAGCTGCGGTGGTCGGTCGAGAAGAACGCGTACAGGTGGTCGCCGGCACTGACCGCGTCCAGCGGGACCTCGAAACCACGCTGGCTGATGCCGTCGCTGATCCGCGGTGGCTCCCAGAAGAAGGCGAGGTCGAGGCCGTCCTCGGGGGTGGTGTCCTGGGTATACGCCACGAGGTCGAGGTTGTCCCAGTCCGCGGGCTGGTTGTTGCGCAGCGTGTCGCCGAACAGGAAGTACGTGCGGCCGCGGTGCGGGAACGAGACGCCGAGGTCGGTGCCCCGGACCCGGTAGGCAGACTCGGTGCGGTTGTGGGCGAACGGCGGGTCGCCCTCGCCGTCCCAGCCGGTCCGGTCGTGCTCGCCGGTCAGCTGGCAGATCCGGCGGGTGCTCGTGATGCTCACGGGGTACTCCTCCCACCGCACCACGCCGTTGCGCAGCCAGGGCGCGCCGACGTCCTCGTTGGGGTGGAAGTAGCCGATGACGCTCTGCGCGCGCTCCTCCACGATGAGCTCGAAGTTGCGGTGGTCCTCGCCGTAGTCGCTGCTGATCAGGCTCGCCCAGCCGTTCGCGGAGTCGGTGACGAACTGGCCGCGTTGCCAGGGCAGGGTGACGTCGGTGTTGTCGTGGAAGAAGTGCCGGAGCTGCTGCCCGTCGCCCCAGGGCACCGGCACGACGACTTCGAAGTTGCCGTGGTCGCCGTCGGCGAAGTCGGACTGGATGAGGCAGCCGGGTCCGGCGACGTTGGTGGCGATGGTGCCGGCGCGTTGCCAGGGGAGGGTGACGTCGGTGTTGTCGTGGAAGAAGTGGACGAGGTCGAGCCCTCCGTTGCCGTTGTTGACGGGGACGACGACTTCGAAGTTGCCGTGGTCGCCGTCGGCGAAGTCGGACTGGATGAGGCAGCCGGGTCCGGCGACGTTGGTGGCGATGGTGCCGGCGCGTTGCCAGGGGAGGGTGACGTCGGTGTTGACGTGGAACCAGTGGACGAGCTCGAGCCCTCCGTTGCCGTTGGTCATCGGCACGACGACCTCGAAGTTGCCGTGGTCGCCGTCGGCGAAGTCGGACTGGATCAGGCAACCGGCCCCGGCCGCGCCAGCCGGCACGACTACCTGGCCGGGCCGCCACTCATGGCCCTCGCTGTTGTCCCGGAACCAGTGCTGCAGCTGGTCACCGGTCCAGATCACGGCTTCGAAGTTGCGGTGGTCGCCGCCACTGAAGTCCCCCTGGATCAGGCTCGCGAAGATCCTGGACACGCCAGGCCTCCGTTCTCCCGAGGAGGTTGAGTCAACCACGCGGCGCCGCGCGACACGCCCGGGACTGAGCAGGGCCGGGGCAGGTCGGTTTGACTCGCGGCGCCCCTTCGTGGGCAAGGTGGACGTGACCGAATGATCCCGATCGACAGGAGCGAACGTGCTCACCTTGACCGATCAGGCAGTGGACGTCGTGCGCGGCCTCACCCAGACCCCCGAGGCGCCCGAGCACGCCGGCCTTCGGCTCGCCCCGGGCGAGAACGGACTCGAGCTGAGCGTCGTGGACGGCGGAGTCCCCGGTGACGACGTCATCGACGCCGACGGCGTGCAGGTGTACCTGGAGCAGCAGGCCTCGGCGCTGCTCGACGAGCAGACCCTCGACGCCAACGTGAACGACGGCCAGGTGTCGTTCTTCCTGGCCGCACCGGCGACCTGAGCGTCCGCGTCGGCCCGGCCGTAGGGTTCCCTCATGACCCCTGAGGCCGGGCCGACGTCTGCCCACCCACGACCCGTCGCAGTCGTCACGGGAGCCAGCAGCGGGATCGGTGCCGCCACGGCCCGACGACTGGCGGCCGAAGGGTACGACGTCGTCGCCGCGGCCCGCCGACGGGACCGCCTGGACGCGTTGGCCGGCGAGGTCGAGCACGTCCGGGCCGTCACCCTGGACGTCACGGACGACGCGTCGGTGGCAGCGCTGGCCGCGGACCTGCCGGACGTGGCTGTTCTGGTGAACAACGCGGGTGGCGCGTTCGGGATGGACGAGGTCGCGACCTCGGACGTGGAGGACTGGCGACGGATGTACGACGTGAACGTGCTCGGGTCCGTGCGCATGGTGAAGGCGCTGCTCCCGGCGCTCGAGGCCGGGGCGGGCGGCCACGTGGTCGTCACCGGGTCCATCGCCGGCCATCTGGTCTACGAGAACGGCGGCGGCTACACGGCCGCCAAGCACGCTGAGGCCGCCCTGGCCCAGACGCTGCGGCTCGAGCTCAACGGCCGGCCCGTCCGGGTCAGCGAGGTGGCGCCCGGCATGGTCGCCACGGACGAGTTCTCGCTGGTGCGCTTCGGTGGCGACCAGGCCAAGGCGGACGCCGTCTACGCGGGCGTCGCGAACCCGTTGACGGCGGACGACATCGCCGACACCATCGCGTTCGTGGTGACCCGGCCCGCCCACGTGAACATCGACCTGCTGGTCGTCAAGCCGCTGGCCCAGGCGGCGCCGCACAAGGTGCACCGGACCTCGTAGGCTGCCGGGATGTCCACCGCCGCAACGGATCCGCGCCGCTCCGTCCCGCGCACCGATGCTGTGCTCGCGGACCCCAGGCTCGAGGCGGCGGTGGCCGAGCTCGGCCCGCGGATCGTCAAGGAGCTGGTGGTCGCCGCGCTGGGCCGGGTCCGCGGTGCCGAGCTGCCCGCCGGACAGGTCGTGCCGGCTGTGCTGGAGGCGTTGCCGCACAACGCCTCCGGCATGGTGCCGGTGATCAACGCCACGGGCGTGCTGCTGCACACCAACCTCGGTCGGGCGGCGCTGTCCGACGCGGCCGTGGCGTCGGTGGTGGCGGCGTCCGGGACGACGGACGTCGAGTTCGACCGGGCTACCGGCACCCGGGCCCGCCGGGGACGCGGCGCGCTGGCCGCACTGGCGCAGGCGGTTCCGGAGGCCGGCGGGGTGCACGTGGTCAACAACGGGGCCGCTGCCTTGGTGCTGGCCGCGACGGTGCTGGCCGCGGGGCGCGAGATCGTCGTCTCGCGGGGCGAGATGGTCGAGATTGGCGACGGGTTCCGGCTGCCCGACCTGCTCGCGTCGACGGGCGCGCGACTGCGTGAGGTCGGCACGACGAACCGCACCGCGCTGGCGGACTACGTGGACGCCGTCGGCGCCGACACCGGCCTGGTGCTGAAGGTCCATCCGTCGAACTTCGTGGTGCGTGGCTTCACCGCCAGCGTGCCGGTCGCGGACCTCGCGCCGGTGCTGCGCGAGCGGGGGGTGCCGCTGGTGGCCGACCTCGGGTCGGGGTTGCTGCGCCGGCACCCGCTGCTGCCGGACGAGCCCGATGCCGCGACCGCGCTGCGCGCCGGCGCGGACCTGGTCACCGGCAGCGGTGACAAGCTGCTCGGCGGCCCGCAGGCCGGGCTGATGCTGGGCGGCGCCGAGCTCGTCGAGCGGCTCCGCCGGCATCCGCTGGCCCGAGCGCTGCGGGTCGACAAGCTGACCCTGGCCGCCCTGGAGGCGACGCTGCGCGGGCCGGTGGCTCCCGTCGTCCGGGCATTGGAGGTCGACGCTGACGAGCTGCGAGCTCGGGCCGAACGCATCGCGCAGTCGGTGCGGGACAGCGGGTGTGAGCCGGCGGTGGTGCCCGTGGTGGTGCCGTCCGCCGGGGCGGTCGGGGCCGGCGGCGCGCCGGAGCAACCACTGCCGAGCTGGGCCGTGCAGCTTCCGTCGCGGTGGGCCCGGCCGCTGCGCGAGGGGACGCCGTCCGTGGTGGGCCGGGTCGAGCGCGGCGCACTCCTGCTCGACCTGCGATCCGTTCAGCCGGAGCAGGACGCGGCACTGATCCGCGCGCTCGGCTCGCTCGTCACGGCCTCGGCTGATTCGCCCCCGCCGGCTGCTCGCTGAACCTCCCGCCGTCCAACGCCCAGTGCCGGGTGGAGCGCACGGTCGACAGCATGCGCCGGTCGTGGGTGACCAGCAGCACGGTCCCGCCGAAGGTGTCCAGCGCCTGCTCCAGCTGCTCGATCGCGGGCAGGTCGAGGTGGTTGGTGGGTTCGTCGAGGACGAGCAGGTTCACTCCGCGTGCCTGCAGGAGGGCCAGCGCGGCCCGGGTGCGCTCACCGGGGGACAGGGTCTCGCAGGCGCGGAGGACGTGCTCGGAGCCGAGACCGAACTTGGCCAGCAGGGTGCGGACCTCGGCGGTCGGCCAGTCCGGGACGTGCGCCGCGAACCGGTGCAGCAGCAGGTCCGGCCCGTCGAAGGCCGCCCTCGCCTGGTCGACCTCGCCGACCAGGACGCCAGAGCCCAGGCCCGCGCTTCCCTCGTCCGGGATGAGGCGGCCCAGCAGCAGGGCCAGCAGCGTGGACTTGCCCGACCCGTTGGGCCCGGTGACCACGACCCGGTCCGCCCAGTCCAGCTGCAGGTCGAGTGGCCCGAGCGTGAAGCCGCCGCGGCGGACGACGGCGCCGCGCGCGGTCGCGACCACCGAGCCCGATCGCCCGGCCGCCGCGATGTCCAGCTGGAGCGCCCACTCCTTGCGCGGCTCCTCGACGACGTCCAGCCGTTCGATCAACCGGTCCGTCTGCTTGGCCTTCGCGGCCTGCTTCTGCGCGGTCTCGCGGTTGTGGTGGATGACGTTCTTGTCGCCGTCGGTCGCCTTGCGCAGCGCGTTCCGGGTGCCCTTGTCGGCCCAGGCCCGCTGCATCCGCGCCCGGTCGGCGAGCCGGCCGCGGGTCTGGTCGAACTGCTCGAAGGCCTCGCGCGCGTGATGCCGGGCGATCTCGCGCTCGCGCAGGTAGTCGTCGTAGCTGCCGCCGTAGACGCCGACCTGCTGTTGCGCCAGGTCCAGCTCGACCACCTGGTTCACGGTGCGGGACAGGAACTCGCGGTCGTGGCTGACCACGACGACGGGCGCGCGCACCGAGCGGACGAACTGCTCGAGCTGAGCCAGGCCGGCCAGGTCGAGGTCGTTGGTCGGCTCGTCCAGCAGGTACGCGTCGTACCGGGACAGCAGGAGGCACGCCAGCCCGGCCCGGGCGGCCTCGCCGCCGGACAGGCTCGCCGTCGGCGCGTCCAGGCCGACCCCGAGGCCGATCTCCGACACCACCTGCTCGGCCCGCTCGTCCAGGTCGGCTCCGCCGAGGTGCAACCAGACCTCGAGTGCCTCGGCGTACTCGTCGTCCGCGCCGGCGAGCCCTTCGGTGAGCGCCTGCGTGGCGACGTGCAGGCGGTGCTGGGCGTCCGCGACGCCGGTGCGGCGGTGCACGAGGTCGCGGACGGACTCGCCCGGACGTCGGTCCAGCTCCTGGGGGAGGTAGCCCGGCAGGGCGCCGGGCGGGCTGATCGAGAGCTGGCCGTCCTCAGGCTTGTCGATGCCGGACAGGAGCCGGAGCAGCGTGGACTTGCCCGCGCCGTTCGCACCGACGAGGCCGACGACGTCGCCGGGAGCGACCACGAGGTCCAGGCCGCTGAACAGCGCTCGGGCACCGTGCCCGGCGGCGAGGTCGCGGGCGACGATCGTGGCGCTCATGGGGGCGACGCTACCGAGCCGGCACGTGAGAGTCCTGTGAATTCCCCCTGCGAGCGGCGCGTCGCAGTACGTTGGGCTGGACCTACGCCCGGGTAGCGGGCACACTAACCTACGGAAGCGTAGGTTACGCCAACGTAGGGTGGTGCCCCATGAAGGAACTCACGCAGCTCCAGCTGCTCCAGGAGCTCGAGCCGGTCGTGGAGCGCGAGCTCGAGCGGCACATGGGTGCCGCGAAGGAGTGGTTCCCGCACGAGTACGTGCCGTGGAGCGAGGGCCGCAACTACGACGGGATCTTCGAGGGCGAGCCCTGGACCCAGGAGCAATCCAAGATGAGCCCGACGGCGCGCACCGCGCTGATCGTGAACCTGCTCACCGAGGACAACCTGCCGAGCTACCACCGCGAGATCTCGGACACCTTCGGCCGGGACGGCGCCTGGGGCACCTGGGTGGACCGCTGGACGGCGGAAGAGGGTCGCCACGGCATCGCCCTGCGCGACTACCTGCTGGTCACCCGCGCCGTCGACCCGCAGCAGCTCGAGCGCGAGCGCATGAACCACATGGGCCAGGGCTTCGAGCAGGACCACGACGAGATGCTGCGCTCGGTCGCCTACGTCTCCTTCCAGGAGCTGGCCACCCGCATCTCGCACCGCAACACCGGCAAGTACACCCAGGACCCGTACTGCGAGCAGATGCTGGCGCGCATCGCCCAGGACGAGAACCTGCACATGGTCTTCTACCGCAACCTGCTGGCGGGGGCCTTCGAGATCGCACCGGACCAGACCGTCCAGGCGGTGCGCGACGTGGTCTCCACCTTCCAGATGCCCGGCCACACCATCGAGGACTTCGGCCGCCGATCCATCCAGATCGCCATGGCCGGCATCTACGACCTGCGCATCCACAAGGACGAGGTGCTCGCGCCCGTCCTGCGCACCTGGAAGGTGTGGGACCGCGAGGGCCTGAGCGCCGAGGGTGAGCAGGCGCGCACCGAGCTCGCGGACCTGCTCGACCAGCTCGAGGCCGCCGCCGCGCGGTTCGAGGACAAGCGCGACACCTACCTCGCCCGTCAGGCCGCGCGTGGCCACGTGGTGGAGCGGGTCAGCTGAAGCCCGGCTGAGTCCACGGGCTGAACCTGGCTCGGCGGCATCGGGGGAGAGCGGGAGAATGCCTGCGTGAGCTCTCCTCCGACCGAAGCCCGCATCCCTCGAGGGGCGTTCCTGGTCTGGGGCGCGGGGCTGTCGGCCTACGTCATCGCGGTGCTGCAGCGGACGTCGCTCGGCGTCGCCGGGATCTCCGCGGCGGAGCGCTTCGACGCCTCGGCGAGTGCGCTCGCGACGTTCGCGGTGCTGCAGCTGCTGGTGTACGCCAGCCTGCAGATCCCGGTCGGGGTGGCCCTGGACCGCTTCGGCTCCAAGCGGCTGATCGTGGTGGGCGGCCTGGTCATGTCGCTCGGGCAGGCGCTGCTCGCCGTGTCCACGACGATGCCCGGCGCGATCACCGCGCGGGTGCTGGTCGGCGCCGGCGACGCCATGACCTTCGTCTGCGTGCTGCGGCTGGTGGTCGCCTGGTTCCCGGCCCGGCTGAACCCGCTGATGACCCAGCTGACCGGACTCACCGGCCAGCTCGGGCAGATCCTGAGCGCCATCCCGCTGGTGGCGCTGCTGCACGGGCCGGGCTGGACGCCGACCTACCTGGTGGCGGCAGCGGCGGGTCTGTTCGTCACCGTGCTGGCGTTCGTGTTCGTCCGCGACACCCCACCTGGTCACGGCCCGCTACGTCGCTCGCCCACGATGCGCGAGGTGGGTCGGCAGCTGGCGGCCGCGTTCATGCACCCGGGGACCCGGCTGGGCCTGTTCACCCACTTCACGACCCAGTTCTCCGGCACCGTGTTCGCGCTGCTCTGGGGCTTCCCGTTCCTCGTGTCCGGCGAGGGGCAGTCCCCGCGCGCGGCCAGTGCCCTGATGACCGTGTTCGTGCTGGCGGCCATGGCGGCGGGCCCGATCTTCGGCCGGCTGGTGGCCAGGCACCCGCTGCGCCGGTCGTGGCTGGTGCTCGGCATCGTCGCGGTGACCGTGCTGGCCTGGACGGCCGTGCTGGCCTGGCCCGGTCGGGCGCCGCTCTGGCTGCTGCTGATGCTCGTCGGGGCCCTCGCGATCGGTGGCCCGGGCTCGATGATCGGCTTCGACTTCGCCCGCACCTTCAACCCCCGGGCTCGGCTGGGCAGTGCGACGGGCATCGTGAACATCGGGGGGTTCGTCGCATCCCTGGTGACCATCCTGGGTGTCGGCGTGGTGCTCGATGCGGTCTCGGACGGTGGCGGGGTCGGTCGCGCCGCGACGTACGACCTGGACTCGTTCAAGCTCGCCTGGTGCGTGCAGTACGTGATCTGGGCGATCGGGGTGACGGGCATCCTGGTGACCCGTCGCAAGGTGCGGGCCCGGCTGGCCCGGGCCGGGGTCGTCGTCCCGCCCATGCGCGAGGCCATCGCGCGTCGTCGTGGCCGCCCCCGGTCCGGCTGACCTGGTCGTTCGACTCAGGAGGACGGGTCCCGGGGCTCGTCGGCCTTCTGGTAGACCGCGACGAGCACGCCGTGCACCGGCTCGTCGGTGTCAGCCTCCTCCACCTTGTCGACGAGCCGGGTCAGCAGCTCGGTGAGCCGGTGGGCCTGCTTGGCGGACAGTCGCACCTGGCGCAGCTGCAAGGTCGTCTCGACCGGCGACGCGGCGATGTCGGTCGCGACTGCGTTGAGCACGGCGGCGGTGTGCGAGGGCTGGGGGTCCGCGCTGACCAGGCGACGGGTCGTGCGCTGGTAGTACTGCTCGGTGCCGCCGCGCACCTGGCGGCGTTCGGCCGCCACCACCAGGCCGGCCTCGCGCAGCACCCTGAGGTGGTGCGCGACGCTGCCCTTTCCGACCTGCAGCTGGCCCGCGAGACGGCTGATCGTGCTGGGTCCTTGCCCCAGCGCCAGCAGCAGCCGTTGGCGTAGGGGATGGCCTAGTGCCGCGTGCTGCGCGGGTGTCGTCACCACCTGCTCGTCGTCCATGTCCAAAGCGTACAGGATTCTTGACACTTAGCCGTCGGTGCGCTGTAGTTCTCGCATGACCTCGTCGACCATCCGCCCCGCCAACACCGTTACGGAGCAGGTCAGCCCGCCCCTCATCGCCGAGGTCATCGAGGAGTCCGCCCGCCTGGTCGACCAGCACTACGTCTTCCCGGACGTCGGCGCGGACCTGGCGCGGCTGCTGCGTCAGCGGCTCGCCGACGGCGGGTACGACGGGGCCGACGCCGAGCAGCTCGCTGATCTGGTCACGCAGGACCTGCGCTCCCTCAACGGGGACGGCCACCTCGGCCTGCGCCACCACCACGTGCCGGTGCCCGCCGAGCAGGGCGCCGCCACGCTGTCCCGGATGCGCAGCGACTTCGACGTCTCGCTGGGTGGCGTCCCGCTCGTCCGGCTCCTCGATGGCGGGGTGGCCCTGCTGAAGCTGTCGCCGGCGCTGTTCCCGTTGGCCTGGGCCGCCCAGCCGCTGGCCGCCGCGCTCACCCTCGTCGCCCCCGCGAGCGCCCTGATCCTGGACGTGCGCGGCAACGGCGGCGGGGACCCGGACACGGTGGCGTTCATCTGCAGCTACCTGCTCGACGAGCGCACCCACCTGAACACGATGCACTGGCGCGACGGCGAACGGCGTGAGCGCGACGACCAGTCCTGGACGCTGCCGCACGTACCGGGGGCGCGCTTCGGGGGGACCAAGCCCGTCTACGTCCTGATCGACGGGCGCACCTTCTCGGGTGCCGAGGAGCTCGCCTACGACCTGCAGCAGCTGGGTCGGGCCGTCGTCGTGGGGGAGCCGAGCGGTGGGGGAGCCCAGCCGTACGAGGGGTGGACCGTCCACCCGCACCTCGAGGTCACCGTCCCTACCGGGCGCGGCGTCAACCCCGTCTCCGGGACCAACTGGGAGGGCGTCGGCGTCCAGCCCGATGTGGCGTGTGCTGATGCGGATGCTCTGGTCCTGGCGCACGAGGCTGCCCGCGTCGCCGCCGCTTGACGGCTGCCTCACCGGGCTTCGTGACTGGCTGTCTCCGACGCTGTCGCGCTGTGTCCGGAATCGGGCATAATGCGCCGCATGTCCTCATCAGCTGGCGCCCGGGCGCTCACGTGCCTGGCCCTCGCACTCCTGCTTCCCACCACCCTGGCGGCCTGCAGCGCCGCCGACCACGCCGCGAAAGCGGCCGGGACCGATCCCGCTCCCGCGGCGGCGAAACCCTTGGAGACGCTGGCCTCCCCGCTGTGCACGACGACCGGCACCGACGCCGCGGCTGTCCACCTGAGCGTGCCTGCCGGCTTCGTCCGCGACTCGGTCCAGGGCCCGAAGTCGCAGGCAGCCCTGCGGTACGACCGCGCCCCCCGCAGCCCGCGATGGAGCACCGTCGCCGTCTACCCGTGGTCCGAGGACGAGACTGCCAGCGACCGTGAGGTGCTGGACCAGCTGGTGGCCCGGTTCGGTAAGGACACCGGGCTGGTGGCCGGTAGCGGCCGCGCGACGCACGGCACCGTCGCGCTCGCCGACGGGACGGACGCACCGTCCTGGTCGCTCAGTCCGTCCAAGGCCGCGGCCGGCTCGTCGGCTCCGAGCACGTACTCGATGTGGTTGTACACGGCGGGGTCGCAGCGGTACGGAGTCGGCATCCAGGCGCCCCCAGGGGGCTCGGGCGCCGCGGTACGCAAGGCGGTGCTGAGCAGCATCGGCTCTGGGGCCTGCGGCTAGCCGGCTCAGCCGACCGAGGCCAGCGCCAGCGGCAGGACGTCGTCCGCGCCCGCCTGGCGCAGGGCGCGGGCACAGATCGTCGCCGTCCAGCGCGAGTCCACGAGGTCGTCGACGAGCAGAACCGGGCCGTCGAGCCCGGCCAGCTGGTCGGCGACCGCGGCTGGCACGCTGATGCGGTCCCACACGCCGGCCAGCCGGAAGGCGCTGTTGCCGCCGGGCTCCCCGGTCGGGCCGCCGTCGACCAGCTCGAGCGCACCGAGATAGGGCAGCCGGCCGCGGTCACCGACGAACTCGGCGACGGACGCGACCAGCTGGGGATGGCGACGGGACGGGACCGAGACCACCGCGACCGGACGGCGCTGCCAGCCCCAGTCCCGCAGGACGGCCACCACCGCCTGGCGCAGCCCCTCCGGCGCCGGAGCATCCGGACCGTCGAGCAGGCTGCGGATCCGCTGCCCCCAGCCGAGGTCGGTCAGCCGGGCCACGGTCCGCCCGGTCAGCGGGCGTTCGTCGGCGGCGATCCGACCGCTGACCTGGACCCCGAGCCGCCCCATCCCGCTCGGCCACTGCGCGCGTGGCTCGATCTCGACGCCGACCCGAGCGAGCTGCCCGTCGGCCTGCTCCCGGGCGCCTGTGGGTACGTCGGCGTCGAACCACGCCCCGGCGCACCGGTCGCACCGGCCGCAGGGCGCCGCGGTGTCGTCGTCCAAGGCGGTCTGCAGGAAGGCCATCCGGCAACCGGCCGTCGCCTCGTAGTCCAGCATCAGCTGCTGCTCGCGCTGACGGGCCGCATCCACCCGGGCGTAGCGCTCCTCGTCGTAGGACCAGTCCTCGCCGGTCGACGTCCAGCCGCCGGAGACGCGGGTCAGGGCCCCGTCGACGTCCAGGACCTTGAGCAGCAGCTCGAGCCGGGTGCGGCGGACGTCGACGACCGTCTCGAGCGCCGCCGTGGACATGGCCGAGGTGCTGGCCCGCAGGGTGGCGAGCACGGCCGCCGCGTCCTCGCGGCGCGGCATGGAGGCGCTGGCGAAGTAGCGCCAGATGTCGCCGTCCTCGCGCCCGGGCAGCAGCAGGACGTCAGCCCGCTCGGTGGCGCGGCCGGCTCGACCTACCTGCTGGTAGTAGGCGATGGGGGACGAGGGTGCGCCCACGTGCACGACGAAGCCGAGGTCCGGCTTGTCGAATCCCATGCCGAGGGCGCTGGTGGCCACGAGGGCCTTGACCTCGTTGCGGCGCAACAGGTCCTCGGCCTCGATGCGCTCGGCGGGGTCCGTCCGCCCGGTGTAGGCGCGCACCTCGTGACCGCTGGCGCGCAGCAGGGACGCGAGGTCCTCCGCTGCTGAGACCGTCAGCGTGTAGATGATCCCGCTGCCCGGCAGCTCGTCCACGTGGGCGACGAGCCAGGCCAGCCGGTCCTGTGCCGTCGGCAGGCTGAGGACGCCCAGCCGCAGGCTCTGTCGGGCGAGGGGCCCGCGCAGCGTGAGCACCTCGTGCCCGCCGGCCCCGAGCTGCTCGCCGACGTCCTGCACGACCCGCGCGTTGGCCGTTGCGGTCGTCGCCAGCACCGGGGTGTCGTCGGGCAGCCCGGTCAGCAGGTCCTTGATCCGGCGGTAGTCGGGGCGGAAGTCGTGGCCCCAGTCGCTGATGCAGTGCGCCTCGTCGACCACCAGCAGCCCGCAGCGGGCCGCGAGGTCGGGCAGCTGCTCGGCGCGGAACCTCGGGTTGTTGAGCCGCTCGGGGCTCACCAGGAGCACGTCGACCTCGTCGGCCGCGAGCTGCGCGGCGATCTCGCCCCAGCTCTCGGCGTTGCCGGAGTTCATGGTGACCGCTCGCACGCCCGCGCGGGCCGCCGCGGCGACCTGGTCGCGCATGAGCGCGAGCAGCGGGGAGACGATGAGGGTCGGCCCGGCTCCCTGGGCCCGTCGCAGGGCGGTCGCGACGAAGTAGACGGCCGACTTGCCCCATCCGGTCCGCTGAACGACGAGCACCCGCTGGCGTCGGCTGACCAGCGCGGTGATCGCCTCGAGCTGCCCGTCCCGGAACTCGACGTCCGGCCGCCCGACCAAGGTGGCCAGGACGCGATGGGCGTCGTCCGCGATGGATCCGTCGGTGCCGGTCAAGGAGGGTGAGGTCACCTGAGGCACCGTACGCGAGGCGGCCGACATCGCGTGGCCGTCGTCCACAGCCCTGTCGGTGCTGTGGGACGGGCCGGGTCAGAGCTTGGCGTACCGGGCCCGGGCGAACGAGTAGAGGCCGTAGGCGGCCAGGCCGAGGGCCACGACGGTGAGCAGCCAGGAACCCGCCGGCTGCTCGCGCAACGTCTTCAGAGCCCCGTCCAGGCCCGTCGCCTCGCTCGCCTGCTTCTGGAAGCCGGCCAGGCAGAACAGTCCACCCACCACGACCAGCGCGATGCCCTTCGCGATGTAGCCGGCGACGCCGAGGTACTCGACGGTCGTGCCGGGGTGCTGCACGAGGTCCTTGTGGAAGCCGCGGGTCCAGCCCTTGTAGACGTGGTAGACGCCGACGCCGATCACGACCAGGCCGATGACGACGACCAGGACGCGTCCGCCGCTGTGGGACAGCAGGGAGTGCGTGAAGTCCTTCGTCTGCTTGCTGCTGGACTTCCCGGCGCCGTGGGCGAAGGCGAAGGTCGTGTAGGCGAGCGCCGCGTAGACCACCGCCTTGGACGCTGCCTTGATCCGGGCCCCGGCGACCTCCTTGGCGTCGCCTCCGTGGCGGCCGAGGAGTGCGTCGGCGATCTGCCACAAGGTGAGTCCGACGAAGCCGAGCACGCCGAGCCACAGCACGACGACACCCCAGCTGTGGTCAGCCAGCATCCCCAGCGCGCCGGACTGGTCGGCCCGGGCCTTGGCGTTGGTCCAGGCGATCTGCAGCGCGATCCAGGCGATGAGCAGGTGCAGCAGCCCGCTGACCACGAACCCGATCCGGGCCGTGCGCTCGAGCCACTTGCTGTTGGCGGCCCGCCGTGCGGTGTCACTGGCCTGGCCGGACAGTCCTTGCGAGGTCATGTTCGCCCTTCCGTCTCCGTGTGCCTCCACCAGGCGTGTCACGAGGCGGCCACGATGATGGCGCACCTGGCCCGCCACCGCGAGGCGAACCGCGGGCGGCGTCGGCTCAGGCCTCGGGAACGGGGACCGTCCGGTGCTCGTCGATCCAGTCGTCGATCCGGACCCACCAGTCCTGCAGCCACACCAGCCGGTCGGCGTCCGACTCGGGGACCTCGTCCGCGGGGACCTGCCACCAGCGCATCCGGATCGTCTGGTCCAGCGGCAGGGCCCGCCAGACGTCGGCGACCGACATCAGGTGGTCCGTGCCGGTGTGCGCGACCCAGACCACGTCCGCGTCCGGGGCGGCGCGTAGCGCCGCGCTGACTCCGCCGGGGTGCGGGGGGAGCACGTGCCGCAGCCGCTGGGCCCGCTCGGCCGCGTCGATGAGGCCCTTCTCGCGGAGCCGGGCGATCGCGCGGGCCTGACGGCGCCGGGTGAAGTTGCCACCTTCGGGGAAGATGACGAACGCGTCGTCGTGGTCCAGCCCGGTGGCCAGGTCGCCGATCTGGCGGACCAGGGCGTCGCCGTCGCCTCGCTTGGGCCGGATGAAGCGGGTCGGCAGCCGGCCGAGCAGGACGTCGATCGCCGGGTCCCACTGGAGCGTGTCCTTGAGCACGATGCGCGGCTCGCGGTCGTACCAGTTGACCAGTGCGTGGATCAGCAGGAAGGAGTCGCCGGGGCCGGCGTGCCGGCAGAACACCAGGAGTGGACGGCCCTCGTAGGACGAGGGCGCCGGTCCCTCGACCTCGACGTGGACGCCGAGCACGCGTCGGGCCTCGCGGAACAGGACGTTCAGGTAGAACTGCACGATGTCGTAGTGGGTGCGCTCGAACGCCGGCCGCCGCATCCACCAGCCGAAGCCGCTGAGCACCCACAGCACGAACAGCGCGAGCAGGATGCCGGCCTCGAGCAGCAGGTGCAGCAGGACGAGCCAGCCGACGCGCAGCAGGCGCCAACGCCCCCAGGGCACCAGCGGGGACACCGCGGTGAGCAGGATGAGCCACACGGGTGCGGCGGTGACCGCGACGAGGGCGAGCAGCACCATGGCCGGGGCCAGCACCAGGCGCCGCACGATCTTCGGTGGCAGCACGTCAGTCCCTCGGCTCGTCCGCGAGGGCGGCCAGGAAGTCGGCGGTGGCCTGACGGGCCTGCTCGATCCGTCGGGGGACGGCTGCGGTGCTGCGGTAGCGCACCGAGGCCAGCGGGGTCTCCGCGTCACCGCTGGGCAGCACGTGCACGTTCACCCCGTCCGGGACCTCGGCCAGGTCGCGAGCGAACCGGTGCCGACGGGCGATCTCGAAGGACACGGTGGCGACGTCCCACGGCCGGGTGGGTGGTGACAGTGGTCGCTCGACCCGGCCCACCTGCAGGACGAAGACCTGCTGGGCGCCCCGCTGGATGGCCCGGCCGATCGGGATGGAGTTGACCAACCCGCCGTCCAGGAAGTGCTCGCCGCCGATCTGCACCGGGGGGAACAGGCCGGGTACCGCGCTGGAGGCGAGGATGGCGTCGACCAGCGGGCCCTCGTCGAACCAGTGCTCGGCGGCCCGCTCGATCGAGGCGGCACAGCACTCGAAGGGGATCGCCAGGTCGGCGAACGTCCGGCCGCGCAGCTGCGAGTCGAGCAGGGCGCGCAGCGCCTCGTTCCCATGCAGGGCGATCTGGGTGCGGGCGACGTGCCGGATGCGCTGCGCGGCGCCGCGGCCGAACACCGCTGAGCCGGCCATCGACTGCCAGAGCCGGGCCAGGGTCGCGCTGTCCTGCGGGTGCGCCGCGTGCAGGGCACCGTTGATCGCGCCGATGCTGGTCCCGACCACCAGATCGGCTCGGATGCCGTGCTCGTGCAGGGCCTGCAGCATGCCGACCTCGCTGGCGCCCAGGACTCCGCCCCCGCCCAGGACGAAGGCGGTGTGGACGGGGTTGCTCATGGGGTCGATCGTGTCACTCCTTGGCCTCGGACCAGCGGTGGACGACCCGCACGTCCGCGACGAACCGGACCGCGGACCGTGGGGCCCAGGCCGCCCCGACGACGTCGAGGGTGCGGTGCAGCAGGGCGACGGCCTCGTCGGCGCGCTCGGTCGGGCACTCGACCAGCAGCTCGTCGTGCAGGCAGAGCACCACGCGGGCGTTGAGTGCCCGCGCCTGGGCGCGCACGGTCACGGCCCAGGCCTTGAACAGCTCGGCGGCCGAGCCCTGCACCACGGCGTTGCGGGCGAACCGGCCCCGGGCTGCGGCGAGCGAGCTCTGGGCGTCCGGTGCCAGCCCCTCAAGCTGGCCCCACATGGGCACCCGCCGGCCACCGTGGGTGAAGACGGGACGACCGGCCCGGCCCTCGTCGCTGGCCCGGCGCAGGTACTGCATCGCGACCGGGTAGGCCCGGTCGAGGCCCTTCAGCGCCTCGCCTGCCGTGCCGCTGGTCTGGCCGTACATCGCGGCCAGCACGGCCACCTTGGCGATGGGTCGCTCGACCCGCAACCGCTGCGCCACCGGCAGGTAGAGATCGTCCTCGAGGGTGGCGCTGGTCAGCGCGGGATCGCCGGAGATGGCGGCCAGGACCCGCGGCTCGATCTGGCCCAGGTCGGCGCGGACCAGCACGTGCCCGGCGGGTGCTGCGACCGCTGGGCGCAGCTCGGCGGGCAGGTTGTGCAGCCCTGCGCCCGCGGTCATCCGCCCCGCCGCGCCGTCGCTGGCCTGCCAGGGACCGCGCAGCCGCGCGTCAGGCCCGACGAACCGGTCGAGCCAGGTGTAGCCGTAGGTCGTGCCGATCCGGTCGGCCTTGCGCCAGGCCAGCAGCGCCTCCACCAGCGGGTGCTGCTCCCGCCAGGGCTCGAGCCGCCACGACCGGGTGTCGGGCACGTCGATGCCGATCCCGGCGAGCAGCCCGCGCACCTGGGCGGGGTTGCGCAGGTCGACGCTCACCCCGTCCGACTGCGGCGCGTGCCGCATGACCTCCAGGTCCCGGGCCCGCCGCAGCGCTGCCGCCTGGTGGGCGTCGGCCGGACGCGGCCCGACCGCCTCGTCGATCAGCTGCTCGGCCTGCGGGACGTCGATCGGCAGGCCGTCGCGCTCCAGCTCGACGCACAGCATCGCGGCGGCCGACTCCGCGTGAACGGCGCGTTCGGGTTCGCCGGAGACCGTGGGGTGACGGCCCCGCTCGGCGAGCCGGCCGGCCTGGAGCGTCTGCACGCGCAGGACCAGCAGGGCCCAAGCGCGCAACCGTGCTTCGGTGCGGCCCCACCCACCGTCCACCCACTCGGCCCGCAGGTGCCCGCTGGAGTCGACGGGGGACTCGGGGCCGGCGGAGGACTCGGGGCCGGCCCGGCCCGCGGGTGACGGCTCGGCGGCCGTGCCCAGCAGGTCGAGCTGGCCGGTCCGCGGCGCTGAGTCGGGATCGAGGTCGTGCACCAGGGACCAGATGTCCGGCGGCCCGTCCCGCTGACCGCCGGCCAGCATCCGGTGCGCCACCGCTAGGTCCCAGCAGGTCGCCAGGTGGAGCCCCGACGTCCGCAGCCGGCCCAGTGACGCGGCCGCGGACCACCACACCCAGCGGGGGCGGAGCTCGTCCTCGACCCGCTGCGCCAGCGCCTGCGGTGCGGTGTCCTCGCGCGGCCAGGACCACGACCGGTCGCCGAACGCCAGCGCGGCACCGACGTCCGGATGCACCACGAGGGCGACCAGCGCGCCGCGCTGGGCACCGGCCTGCCGCAAGCAGGTCACGGCGTCGTCGGCAGGCACGCGCACATTGTGTCGGCAGGCACCGACGGGCCGACGAGCGCACTGCCCGTCGCGGCGACTTGGCTTGATGCGAACGAATCCTTTGCCTACCGATGGGTAACTTGGCCGGCTCCCCGTGCCAGAGTGACGGCTGTCCGGTCACCGTCGCCCGGGGGTTCCCATGCTCGGTTCGAGGCTCCAGCTGATCACCGTCCTGTGCTGCACGATGGGCGCCACCGCCGCAGGGGGGCTGGTGGCAGCGGCTCCGGCCGCAGCAGATGGGCCCGGTGGAGGGGCCCCGTGGGTCGTGACGGTGGGGGACAGCTACATCAGCGGTGAGGCAGGTCGCTGGGCCGGCGCGTCGAACGCCAGCAGCAGCCGCGCCGACGCGCTCGGCCCGACCGCCTACTACGACAACGCCAGCGGAACCGCGGAGACCATCCCCAAGTGCCACCGCAGTGCCTCGGCCGAGGCGTACCTCGGGGGCGGGGTGAACGGCGTGAATCTCGCCTGCTCCGGTGCCGAGACCGCTACCTACACGGACTCCGCCGGCACCTTCAAGCCCGGGCTCGACTTCTACTCCGGGTCCGGCGGACGGCAGGGCCAGGCCGCCGCGCTGCGCACGTTCGCCGGCAGCCACCACGTCCAGCTCGTCGTCGTGTCCATCGGCGGCAACGACTTCAACTTCGCCGGCGTCGTCCAGCAGTGCGTCACGGACTTCCTGACGTCGCCGTCCTGGCTGCCGAACTACTGCAACGACGACTCATCCGTGCGCACCAACTTCACCGCAGCCAACGTCGCGGCGGTCAGCGACAAGATCGCCAACGCGCTGCGCAACGTGCGCGCCGCGATGCGGGACGCCGGCTACACCGACGCCCAGTGGACCGCACTGGTGCAGACGTACCCGTCACCGCTGCCCAAGGGCGCCGGGAACCGCTACCCGCAGAGCGGGTACTCACGCCAGTTCACCGGCGGCTGCGGCTTCTGGAACAAGGATCTCGACTGGGCCAACACCACCGCCCTGCCGACGATCAACTCCGCCGTCGCCTCGGCCGTCACCGCCTCGGGCCTCACCAACACCGCCGTCCTCGACCTGTCCAGCGCCTACAACGGCCGCCGACTGTGCGAGAACACTGTCGGCCTCTACGAGGAGGTCGGCCTGAGCTCCTGGCGGTCCAGCGGCGCCGTCGACAAGACCGAGTGGGTCAACCAGATCCGCACCGTCTCGACCGTCGTCGGCCCGTACTCGATCCAGGAGTCGCTGCACCCGAACTACTGGGCCCAGCTGGCCAACCGCAGCTGCGTGCGCCAGGCGTTCAACGGCGGCGCACCACACGGCGGCGAGTGCGTCCGCACCGGCACCGGACTCACCTCGCTCGGCGAGCCCGTGATGTCGCTGCGCTGACGACTGGCTACCGTCAGCACGTGTTCGGACGACGGCGCGCCGCGCTGCGCGACCCCAGGGCGGAGTACGAGGCCCACCGGCTCGACGTGCTCACCCGCACACCGCAGGCCGTCGACTGGACGCCGACACCCCGCCTGCCCGACGTCTGGGCCGCCGTCGTCGAGACCGGCCTGCCGTGGGGCGGTTCGACCCTCGTGGCGCTCGCCGGCGGCAGCGCCGAGCTGTTCACCAGCACCGGAAAGCACTCGAGCGGCGGCGGCGCGGCGGACGTCGACGTTCGCGCCGCCGTCATCGGCCTGTTGCTCGTGCTGCAGTCGCGGCTCGAGGACCTCGAGCCCACGGACAGCCTTGCCCTGCCGGGCGCCGGCTACGTCGCGATGCGTGCGCTCACCCGGCAGGGGCAGCGGGTGGTCGTCGCGGGGGAGCGCCCACTGGTCGACGGCATCCACCCGTTGAGCACGGTGCACTTCGCCGCGCTGGAGGTCGTGCACCAGCTGACCGCCCACGACCCCGCCTGAGCCGAGCGGGGCCACCAGGACGTCAGTCGGCCGTCTGCGCGCGGACCTGCCGCTTGATCCGGGACAGCATCGCCACCATGCCCCGAAGCCGCAGCGGACTCACTGCCTCGGCGAGCCCGAAGCGGTACGGGGCGTCGTCCGGCACCGCCAGCACCTCCGCCGGGGTCAGCCCGTTCAGCCCGGTGTGCAGGATGCCGGCGAACCCGCGGGTGGTCGGGGACTCCCGCGGCGCGTCGAAGAAGACGTGCACGGACTCAGGGTCGGTCTCGACCGCGAGGAACAACGGGGACTGGCACTCGTGCACCTGCTCCATCGCCTCGAGGTGCCCGGCGTAGCGCTCGGGCAGCGCGGGCAGCTCGTCGCTGAGCTCGAGCAGCAGCTGGAGCCGGTCCTGCGGGCCGAGGGCATGGAAGTCCTCGGCCAGCTCGGCCATCGCCGACGGCAGCGGGGCTCGCTCGTCGCTCATCAGCTGCCCGACGGCGCGTCGGGGCCGATCTCGATCGGCACCCGCACGCTGTTGCCCCACTCCGTCCAGGAGCCGTCGTAGTTGCGTACCGAGTCGTAGCCGAGCAGGTGGGTCAGCACGAACCAGGTGTGCGAGGAGCGCTCGCCGATCCGGCAGTAGGCGATCACGTCGTCGGTGGACGTCAGGCCCTTCTCGCCCTCGTAGATGGCCTCGAGCTCCTCACGGGAGCGGAAGGTCGCGTCCTCGGCGGCGGCGCGGGCCCACGGGACGCTGCGCGCACCGGGGATGTGCCCCCCGCGAACGGCACCCTCCTGCGGGTAGTTGGGCATGTGCAGCAGCTCCCCGCTGAACTCGCCGGGGGACCGGACGTCGATCAGCTTGCCGCCCAGGTGCGCCAGGACGTCGTCCTTGAAGGCCCTGATCTTCGAGTCGTCGCGCTCGACCACCGGGTACGTCGCGGGGGTCGGCTGCGGTACCTCGCGGGTCAGGTCGCGCTCCTCGGCGAGCCACTTCGCGCGGCCGCCGTCCAGCAGGCGCACGTCCTCGTGGCCGAAGAGCGTGAAGACCCACAGGGCGTAGGCGGCCCACCAGTTGTTCTTGTCGCCGTAGACCACGATGGTCGTGTCGCGGGAGATGCCGCGCTGGCCCAGGACCTCGCTGAACCGGGCACCGTCCACGTAGTCGCGGGTGACCGGGTCATTGAGGTCGGTGTGCCAGTCCACCTTGACGGCACCGGGGATGTGACCGCTGTCGTACAGCAGCACGTCCTCGTCGGACTCGACGACCACGAGCCCCTCGTCGCCCAGGTGCTCGGCCAGCCACTCGGTCGAGACCAGGCGCTCGGGATGGGCGTACTGCGCGAGCTTGGCGTCGGTGTCGCTGGGCAGGGTCACGACGTGGCCTCCGTGGTCGGTGTCATCAGGGGTGGGCGTCTTCATGATCCCAGGTGGCTGGGTCCGCGCCGAGCGGAGCCGGCGGATGTCCGCGATGTGGGCAGCCGGGCCGTCAGTCGGGACGCAGGTCCTCGACGGCTTCGATCGGGTCGGCGTCAGTGGCCACCTTGTCCGGCCGGTAGCGGACGACGCGGGCGAACCGCAGCGCGATGCCGGCCGGGTACCGCGGGGAGGTCTGCACGCCGTCCAGGGCGATCTCGACCACCAGCTCGGGCCGGACCGACACCACCCACTGGTCGCTGTCCCCGTCGGCGCGGGCGAGCAGCTCCTCGGTCTGCCACGCGAGCAACTGGTCGGTCAGGCCCTTGAAGGTCTTGCCGAGCATGACGAACCCGCCCGGCGGTCCGAACCGGCCTGCCGGGTCCCGGGCTCCGAGGTGCAGGTTGGACAGCCGACCGGTGCGCCGGCCGTGACCCCACTCCGCCGCGAGGACGACGAGGTCGAGCGTGTGCACCGGCTTGACCTTGACCCACCCCGCGCCGCGCCGGCCCATGGCGTAGGGCGCGTCCAGCTCCTTCACCACCACGCCCTCGTGACCTTGGTCGAGGGCCTCCTGTGCGAAGGCCTCGGCCCGGCTGACCGCCTGGTCGTCGTTCGGCACCATGAGGTGCGGTACGACCGCCCGAGCCGGGACGACGGACTCGAGCGTGGCTCGGCGCGACCGCAACGGCTCGTCCGTGAGGTCGGTGCCGTTCAGCGCGAGCACGTCGAACACGTAGGTCGTCAGGGGCGTCCGCTCCGCCGCGGCATCGGTCCTGGCCGCCTGCGTCATGACCCGGGACGCGGTCTCCTGGAACGGGCGTGGGCGCCCGTCCGGTCGCAGCGCGATCGCCTCGGCGTCCAGCACGACGCTGTCGACCGGCAGGGACCGCGCTAGTGCCACGACCTCGGGCAGTCGGTCCGTGACGTCGTCCAGGGTGCGGGTGAACACCGCCACCTTCGAGCCGTCGCGGTGCACCTGGATCCGGATGCCGTCCAGCTTCCACTCGATGGCGCAGCCACCGAGGCCGGCCAGGGCGGTCGCGACGTCCGGGGCCGACTTGGCGAGCATGGGCGACAGCGGGCGACCCACCTGAAGGGTGAAGTCGCCGAGGGCGCCCGGCCCGCGCAGCAGGCCGGCGACGGCCACCTCGCCGACCGAGCCACTCAGGGTGATCGCCCGGCGCACCGCCGCGGGCGCAGCACCCGTCGCGACGGCCAACGCGTCCAGCAGCACGCCGACCTGGGCCCCCTGCCGCAGCTCGCCCGAGACCAGCGCGACCAGCAGTGCGGCTTCGTCCGCGGTCGCCCGGGACAGCAGCCCGCGAACCAGGTCGCGGCGCGCGGACTGCGACCCCGAGCCGGACAGTGCCGCCGCGGTCTCGAAGGCGTCATCGACCTCCAGCACGGTCAGCGTGGGCCGGTCTGCGCGCTCGACGGTGGCGGCCTCGCGAAGCGCGGCGTACCCGATCCCGGTGCGCCGCTGCTTCAGCTCACCGGTCAGGTAGCTCACGACGACCGAGACGGTGCGCGGGTCCCCACCGGCGGAGGCCGCCGCCAGGCAGGTGGCGAGTGCGGCCACCTTGGCGCGCCGGGAGGGGGTGGCAGCGACCACCTTGCTGGCAGCGGCGACATCGGCGAGGAGCACGTCACCCATCCTGGCGGGTGGCACCGACATCACCCCACCCCCACGGCCACCCCACCCCCACGGCAACCCCACGCTTCCGCCGCTCAGTCCGCTTTCCGCCACTCAGCCCGCTCCTGGACCCCGCCTGAGCGGCCCACGTGGCGGAAAGCGGACTGGACGGCGGAAGCGAGCTGCGCGCTGCGGGACGCCACGTGGCACGGCATCATCGGGGGACGCGCGGTGCCGCGCGGTCGAAGGAGGACGAACGTGACGCAGGAAGTTCGGACCGAAGAGGACGTGAAGGGCTTCGCGGCCCACGCGACCGTCATCGTTGACCGGCTGATCGACGTGGGGATCGACGGTCGAGGGCCGTTCGACTCCGCCCAGACCGTCGCGGACAGCGCGCTCAGTGGTCAGGGCGATGCCGAGCGGGCCATCGATGCGATTGTCCGTAGCCACGTCCGCGCTGCCGCTGCGGGCGGCTTCGTCACCGGGCTCGGGGGGTTCTTCACGCTGCCGCTGGCGCTGCCGGCCAACGTGCTGGAGTTCTACGCGATCGCCACCCGCATGGTCGCCTCGATCGCCAGCCTGCGTGGGTACGACCTGCACCAGCGGGGCGTCCGGGCCGCGGTGATGTTGACGCTGGTCGGCGCGGACGCCGACGACCTCCTGAAGGGTGCGGGCGTGCAGCACTCCGGTCGGCTGGCGGGGCTCGCGACGAGCCGGCTGCCCGGCCCGGCGCTCATGGTGCTGAACAAGGGCATCGGGTTCCGGCTGATCGCCCGCGTGGGCCAGAGCGCCGCCCCGCGACTGGGGCGCGGCGTCCCCCTTGTCGGTGGTTTCCTCGGGGCCGGCTTCGACGTCTTCCTGCTGCGCCGGATCGCCGACCAGGCCCGTCGCGAGTTCCCGCACGCCCAGGCCGCCCTGGCCCGCTGAGTCGACCGCCGTTCGCGACACCTGGGAGATCTGCGGAACCTGGGGCGCCGCCGTAACGTCTGACCAGGAGAACCGTCGATCAGGGAGGGCCTCATGGCCGGCAAAGGCAGGACCGCGGCTTACGTCGCGCTGTGGCAGGCCCTGCGCGGGGCGTCCCGTCCCGGTGCCCCGGGGGTCTGGGAGTCCCTGCGGGCCGTGCCGCGTCTGGTGGTAGCGACGCTGGTCGGCCGCTACCCAGGCGCCTCGCGCGGCGAGATCGGCCTGCTCGCGGTCGCCGTGCTCTACATCGTGTCGCCCATCGACCTGCTACCGGACTTCCTCCCGCTGCTGGGGATCGTGGACGACGCGGTGGTGGCCTCGTGGCTGGCCGGACGCCTGCTGATGGACGCCGCGGCCTTCCTGCGCTGGGAGAGCGAGGGCGCGCCGAAGCCGGGGCCCGTGGTGGCTGGGAAGGTCGTTCGCGGCTGACCGAACCGTGAAGGGGGCCGTGCTGCACAGCCCCCTCATCCACAAGATCGGGCGTTAGTCCCACTGTCCACAGATCCGGTCCAGGCCCTGTCCGGCCGGCTCGTGAGACCAGACGCTGGTCGACATGACCACCTCAACTCCGCCCGCCGCTCCTGAAACCGTCGTCCGGGTCACCGGGCCAGCCGATCTCGTCGGAACCGTGCCGTACCTCCTGGGGTTCACCCCGAGCCGCAGCCTGGTGCTGCTCGCCCTGAACGGGCCGAAGCTGCGTTGCGGCATGGCCGCGAGGGTCGACCTGCCGGACGAGCCGTCGATCCTGGGGCCCTGGGCGGCGGACCTGCTCACCTTCGTCTCCCGGGAACGGCCCAGCCAGGTGGCGCTGCTCGTGTACGACGACGCCCGGTGGCGCCGTGACGCACGCCCGTGGCAGAAGCTCGTCGACGCGCTGCAGGGCGAGCTGGCCGAGCTCGGGATCGGGCTGAAGGAAGCGACCTACGTCTCGGCGGACCGCTTCTGGTCGTACTCGTGCCACGAGAGCCGGTGCTGCCCGGACGAGGGGACGCCGCTGGATCACGGCCGGACCAGCGTTGCCGCGACGGCCCTGGTGGCCAGCGGTCGGGCGCCGGTGCCGGGACGGGAAGACCTGCGGGCGCGCATCAGTGCCGCGGCCCCCGCCGTCGTGCGTCGCACCGGGCGGCTTGCGCACCAGCAGCACGAGGCGATGCGCTCGGGGGACTACCTCCAGCACAGCCGACGGGTCGAGGCGCTGTTCGCCGGGCTCGTCGCCGAACGAGCCAGGGCGGGTCGTGTCGAAACCAGCGACGCCCAGGCGGCGCTCCTGCTGGCCGGGCTCGCCGACGTCCCGATCCGGGACGCGGTCGCGATGCGCTGGGTGGGCTGGCTGCGACGTCCGTCCGGCGCCGCTCGTGCTGGTCAGGATGGTCCGACGGTTGAGGCTGCCGAGCACGAGGCGGTCACCGCGCTGCTGGCCGACCTGAGCCGGCGCTGCGACGGCGACTGGGCGGTCTGCCCGCTGACCCTGTTCGCGCTGCAGTGCTGGCACGACGGCGAGGGCGCCCTGGCCAACCTGGCGGTGGAGCGCGCCCTCGACCTCGACCCCGGCTACCGGATGGCCGTGCTGGTCGAGGGTCTGCTGCGGGCCGGTATCAGGCCCAGTCTCGACAGCTGAGACAGCCGACCGGTCCGTGGACGGCCTGGCGGCGCGTTGGTAATCTCGTCAGAGGTCATGAGTGCCAGCGCGTAGCCCCGGCTTGCTGGCCGGCAACCCTCCAACCGCGGTGGGGTGCCCCGGGTGATGACCTGGCCGGTCTGCACCTGCGACCGGCAAGCGCGGGTCCGTCTTCGAGCGGGCCCCAGGAGCTTGGAGCCCTCGAATGACCTGTCGAATGCCCTTCTGACGACCGCCGTCGTCCCCGTTCGCCCACCGGCCGTGCCGGTGCCTCTCCCTGCCCAGCCCCGGCTGCAGCGCAGCCACATTCCTCGTCAGGAGTCCCCATGAACGACGGTTGGTCCTTCGAGACCCGTCAGATCCACGCCGGCCAGACCGCCGACGCGACCACCGGCGCCCGCGCGCTGCCGATCTACCAGACCACGTCGTACGTGTTCAACGACACGGCGCACGCGGCGAACCTGTTCGCCCTCAAGGAGTTCGGCAACATCTACACGCGGCTGATGAACCCGACCACCGACGCGGTCGAGCAGCGGGTGGCCAGTCTCGAGGGCGGTGTCGGCGCTCTGCTGGTTGCTAGCGGCCAGTCCGCCGAGACCCTCGCGCTGCTCAACCTCGCCGAGGCCGGCGACCACATCGTGGCCAGCCCCAGCCTGTATGGCGGCACCTACAACCTGCTGCACTACACGTTCCCCAAGCTGGGCATCCAGACCACCTTCGTGGACGACCCCGACGACCTGGCCTCGTGGGAGGCGGCCGTCCAGCCGAACACCAAGGCCTTCTTCGCCGAGACCATCGCCAACCCCAAGTCCGACGTGCTCGACATCGAGGGCGTCGCCGGAGTGGCGCATGCGCACGGCGTCCCGCTGGTGGTCGACAACACGGTGGCCACGCCGTACCTGATCCGTCCGCTCGAGTGGGGCGCCGACATCGTGGTGCACTCGGCGACCAAGTACCTCGGCGGTCACGGGACGTCCATCGCGGGCGTCATCGTCGACGGTGGGAAGTTCGACTTCGCCCAGGACCCGGACAAGTTCCCGAACTACAACCAGCCCGACCCGAGCTACCACGGCCTGGTCTACGGACGCGACCTCGGCGTGGGCAGCGCCCTCGGCGCGAACCTCGCGTTCATCCTCAAGGCCCGGGTGCAGCTGCTGCGCGACCTGGGGCCGGCAGCCTCGCCGTTCAACGCCTTCCTCATCGCGCAGGGCATCGAGACGCTGAGCCTGCGCATCGAGCGGCACGTGCAGAACGCCCAGGCGGTGGCGCAGTGGCTCGAGGGCCGCGACGAGGTCGAGAGCGTGGCGTACGCCGGGCTGGAGAGCAGCCCCTGGCACGAGCGCGCACTCAAGTACGCGCCCAAGGGTCCGGGCGCCGTGCTGGCGTTCGAGATCAAGGGTGGCTCCGAGGCGGGGCAGCGATTCGTCGAGGCGCTCGAGCTGCACAGCCACGTGGCCAACATCGGCGACGTGCGGAGCCTGGTCATCCACCCGGCATCCACCACGCACAGCCAGCTGTCCGCGGAGGAGCAGCTGTCCAGCGGCGTGACGCCCGGGCTGGTCCGGCTCGCAGTCGGCATCGAGCACATCGACGACATCCTGGCCGACCTGGAGGCGGGCTTCCGCGCGGCCAAGGAGGCCTGATGGCGGCGGGGGGCGCCTGGTCGGCGGGGGACCCCGTCGGACGCCGGCACTTCGCCGATGTGGGGACGCTGACGCTGGAGGCACGCGGTGCCCTGCCGGACGTGACCGTCGCCTACGAGACGTGGGGCACGCTCAACGCAGCGCGGGACAACGCCGTGCTGGTGCTGCACGCGCTGACCGGCGACAGCCACGTCTCGGGTCCGGCCACGTCGGGGCACCCCACGGCCGGCTGGTGGGACGCGCTCGTCGGGCCGGGTAGAGCGCTGGACACCGACCAGTGGTTCGTCGTGGCACCCAACGTGCTCGGTGGGTGCCAGGGGACGACGGGACCGGCCTCGCCCGCTCCGGACGGCCGGGCATGGGGCTCGCGCTTCCCCTTCCTCACCGTCCGGGACCAGGTGGCCGCGGAGGCTCGGCTGGCCGACCGGCTCGGCATCGACAGCTGGGCCTCGGTCATCGGCGGGTCCATGGGTGGCATGCGGGTCCTCGAGTGGGCGGTCACCTACCCCGACCGGCTCCGCTCGGCCGTGGTGCTGGCCTCGACCGCGTACGCCACCGCGGAGCAGATCGCCTGGTGCGAGCCGCAGCTGCTGGCCATCCGGGCGGATGCGCAGTGGGCCGGCGGCGACTACCACGAGCTGGACGGGCCCGGCCCGGTCGCGGGTCTCGGTATCGCCCGCCGCATCGCGCACGTGACCTACCGCAGCGAGCTCGAGCTCGCGGAACGGTTCGGGCGTTCGGCGCAGGGCGACGAGCAGCCGATCGGGGGGAGCGGGCGGTACGCGGTCGAGAGCTACCTGGACCACCACGCGGACAAGCTGCACCGGCGGTTCGACGCCGGTTCCTACGTGGTGCTGACCGAGGCGATGAACTCGCACGATGTCGGGCGAGGCCGTAGTGGGGTCCAGCAGGCGCTGGGCCGGGTCACCTGCGACCTGTACGTAGCGTCCGTGGACAGCGACCGGCTGTACCCACCGCGGCTGTCGGAGGAGATCGTGGCGGCGGTCCCGACCGCACGGCCCCTGCTCACGGTCAGCTCGCCGTACGGGCACGACGGCTTCCTCATCGAGACCTCGCAGGTGGGCGAGGTCGTCCGGCGCAGCCTGGCCTCCGCGCGGGTCAGCGCTCCCTGACCTCGGCGAGCGCGACCAGCCGGGTGCGCAGCCGCGGCCACGCCGCGGCGAAGGCCGGGTGCAGCTCCCGCGCGTCGACCTGGGGCACGGGTACCCACTCGACCGCGTCGGACTCGCGGTTGGTGGGGGAGGCGGCGACGCCGTCGTCGGCCCGCGCCAGGACGTAGGTGTAGGACCACGGTCCGTGGTCGTCCTGGTCCTCGCCGAGGACGGTCACGGCACCGGGCTCGACGCCCGCCTCCTCCCAGGCCTCGCGGCGGGCGGCCTCGCCGGTCGTCTCGTGGCTGTCCCGGGCACCACCGGGCAGGCCCCAGGTACCGCCCTGGTGGGTCCAGGCGGCGCGCAGCTGCAGCAGCACCTCGGGACCGGCCGCCCCAGGCCGGGTGAGCAGCAGCCCCGCCGCGCCGTGCAGGCCCCAGTGCTGCTGACCGCACGTGCAGGCGACCCAGCCGTTGCCGTCCCCACTGGTCACCGTCGGGGTGCTGGCGTCGGGGTCGACGCGCACGACGTCCAGCACGCCCTCCCACCCGAACCGCTCGAACGCCCGCCGTTGCCGGTCGGCGCCGTTGCCGTCCCGGAACACCCGGGCCAGCCCGTCGCGCGCCAGGTCGCCGTCGCCCGCGATCTCGAGCCCGGGTGCGGCGTGCCGCAGCATCGAGCGCAGCACGTCGACGGCCGGTGCCAGGGTGCCGGTCGCCGGGTCCACCAGCTGACCGGCCAACCCGTACCGGGCGGCGCGCCAGGTAGCGGCTCGCAGCGCCGACAGTCGCACGCCCGGCGCCCGGCGTCCGGCTTCGTGCTCCGCCAGAGCCCCGGCCGCCAGGCCACGCACGATCGCCACGAAACCGGCGGCGTCGTCCAGGGTCGGAACCACATCGGCGACCCGGACCTCGACGGTCGGGAAGCGGGTGGCCAGCCGGACGTCCCAGTAGACGAAGCTGGCGTCGTCCACGACGCCGGCGTCGACCAGGGCGGCGACCGAGCGGTGCCACTGCGCCGCGTCCTGGGCCGAGGGCGGCGGGCCCGCGACCGGCCAACGCTGCCAGTGAACCTGGCGGTAGGACGCGAAGCCCGTGTCCGTGCCCAACCAGTACGGCGAGTTGGCCGTCAGGGCGAGCAGGGCCGGCAGCCACGGGCGCAGCGCCTCGACCACGGCCACCCGCGCCTCGTCGTCCACCGCCGTGGACGTGGGGTCGCCGACCCCGACGTGCAGGTGCATGCCGGCGATGAGCTGCTGGTCCACCAGCGCCGCCGCTCGCTCGCGCAGCGCGTCGTACCGGGAGTCGGGCGAGACGCGCTGGTCGGCCGCCCGACCGAGCGGGGGAGAGCCACTGGCCAGCAGACCGAGCCCGAGCTCGGTGGCCGCCCCGGCGGCGGCGGCTCGCAGCGTCAGTGCTCGCCCGAGCAGGTCCTCGATGCTGCTCCCGACGCCGGTGACGGTCTCGATCTGGGACAGCGGCAGCTCGGCGACGACGGTGCCGGCCGCGGTCAGGCCCGCAGTGGTCGCGGGGGTGGACAGCGCCGCCAGCAGGTCGTCGGCGCTGCTGCGCAGGTCACCGCTCGCGAGGTCGCAGACGTGCAGCTCCTCCTCGAGGCCCAGGGTGGGTCCGGTCGTGGGCTGCACTGCCATGGTGAACCTCATCCAGGGGCGTCGGCGCGGGGGCGAGCTCGTGCCCAGCCTACGGATCGTCGCAGCGCGGTCAGTTCCGGTACGGTCGTCCCCGTCCGACGGGCGCGCGGGCGGTGTGCAGCGAGGAGGATCGATGGCGATCGTGGTGGGCTTCGTCCCGACCAACGAGGGTAAGGCCGCTCTGCGGCGGGCGGCGGAGGAAGCGAAGCTGCGGTCCACCCGGTTGGTGGTGATCAATTCGAACCGTGGGGGCAAGGACCTCGCCTCGGACGACGCGGTGCGGTACGAGGCCGAGCTGGCGGCCGTGCAGCGTGAGTTGGCCGAGGCCGGCATCGACCACGAGGTCCGCCAGCTGGTGCGCGGCCTCGAGCCCGCCGAGGACCTGATCGCGGTGGCGACGGAGATCGGCGCCGACTTCATCGTGATCGGCCTGCGGCGGCGGACCCCGGTGGGCAAGCTCATCCTGGGATCCAACGCGCAGCGCATCCTGCTGGATGCGCCGTGCCCCGTGCTCGCCGTCAAGGCGGATGCGTGACGCTGGGTGCTCCCAGCACCACGACGCACCGCCGTCCGTGAACCGGTACCGCCCGTCTGCGGGAACGCATGACACAATGGGCTGTTGAGTCCGGCCGGGGGAGTCAATCTCGCGGCCCGGGCATTATTGGCCGGTTCCACGCGTTGTGCGGGTTACCGGTTGGATTGCCCGTCCGCCGTTTCCACTGAACCACCCCCGCGCCCACCCGATCATCCGCGACGAAAGGTTGTCCGTGTCGTCGGTTCCGACCGCCCGGTCCAGCTCTGCCGAGTCACTTCCGGCCGAGTTCACCCATCCCGCTCTGCAGGACCTCCTGCGCCTCGGCCGTACCAACGGTTTCGTGGACGCCGGTTCCGTCAAGCACGCGCTGGAGGAGGCTGACCTCCCACTGAAGAGGATGAAGGCCGTGCTGCGCACGCTCGACGAGCAGGGCGTCGCGGTGCACCTGGAGGCTGCACCCAGTCGTGCAGTCGCCGCCACGGCGACCAAGCGTGCTTCCACCTCGGCATCCGCCACGACGAAGGCCCCCGCGAAGAAGGCCGCCGCCAAGTCGACGGAGGCTGCGAAGCCTGCGGCCAAGTCCGCGGCTGCTCCGGCGAAGAAGGCGGCCGCCAAGAAGGCGACGCCCGACGCAGCCGAGGCAGCGACGAGTGCCGCTGCGCGCCCCGCGACCAAGGCGGCCACGGCGAAGAAGGCCGCTCCGGCCAAGAAGACCGCGGCGAAGCAGGCTGCCGCCGCGCCGGCCGCCGGCGACGAGGCAGCTCCCGCGGCCGAAGACGGCGAGACACCGGCCGAGCCAGCTGAGGGCGAGGCGGCCGAGGACGTCGAGGAGACCGGCTTCGTCATCACGGACGACGACGACGACGCGCCCGCCCAGCAGGTCGCGACCGCCGGCGCCACCGCCGACCCGGTCAAGGACTACCTCAAGCAGATCGGCAAGGTCGCCCTGCTGAACGCCGAGCAGGAGGTCGAGCTCGCCAAGCGCATCGAGGCCGGCCTGTTCGCCGAGGAGCGGCTGAACTCCGGCGCCAAGATCGAGCCGAAGTTCAAGCGCGAGCTGTGGTGGATCGCCCAGGACGGCAAGAAGGCCAAGAACCACCTGCTCGAGGCCAACCTGCGACTGGTCGTCTCGCTCGCCAAGCGCTACACCGGCCGCGGCATGCTCTTCCTGGACCTCATCCAGGAGGGCAACCTGGGTCTGATCCGCGCGGTCGAGAAGTTCGACTACACCAAGGGCTACAAGTTCTCGACGTACGCCACCTGGTGGATCCGGCAGGCGATCACCCGGGCCATGGCGGACCAGGCGCGCACCATCCGGATCCCGGTGCACATGGTCGAGGTCATCAACAAGCTCGCCCGCGTGCAGCGGCAGATGCTTCAGGACCTGGGCCGCGAGCCCACTCCGGAGGAGCTCGCCAAGGAGCTCGACATGACCCCCGAGAAGGTCGTCGAGGTGCAGAAGTACGGCCGCGAGCCCATCTCGCTGCACACCCCGCTGGGCGAGGACGGCGACAGCGAGTTCGGTGACCTGATCGAGGACTCCGAGGCGGTCGTGCCGGCGGACGCGGTGAGCTTCACCCTGCTCCAGGAGCAGCTGCACTCCGTGCTGGACACCCTGTCCGAGCGCGAGGCCGGCGTGGTGTCCATGCGTTTCGGGCTCACCGACGGTCAGCCGAAGACGCTGGACGAGATCGGCAAGGTCTACGGCGTCACGCGTGAGCGGATCCGCCAGATCGAGTCCAAGACGATGAGCAAGCTGCGCCACCCCAGCCGCAGCCAGGTGCTGCGCGACTACCTGGACTGATCGCACGAGTAGGAGGCCCTGATCCCGCACGGGGTCGGGGCCTCTTGCGTCTGCCGATTGCGGTCCGGCGACCACCGGCCATCGCCTAGGATCGCGCCATGCTCAACCGCGCTCGTCGACCGCAGGAACCGCCGACGCGGCGGCGGTGGGAGCGCTGGACGGACATCGGCCTCGGCGCCTTCGTCGTGCTCCTGGTGGTGACCATCGAGGTCACCAACCGCAACTTCTGGTTCGACGAGGCGATGGTCTACCAGGCCGTGGCCGGGCAGGGCTGGCTGGCCCCGGGGCAGCCGATGGCCTTGTTCGAGCAGACCATGCCGTACGGCGTGTACGTGCTGGACAAGCTGCTCGTCGACGCGTTCGGGCTGAACGAGATCGTCCTGCGGCTGCCCAGCCTGATCGCCTTCGTGGTGGGCATCCTCGCCCTGCGCCGGGCGGCCCGCATGATCGAGACCGCACTCGGGCGACTGTGTGCGGTGCTCGCCGGGGGCCTGGCGATGTGGGTGGTCTGGGAAGCGGGAATGTTCAAGCACTACGCGTTCGAGTACGCCGCGGGCGCGCTCATCCTGGCCACGGGCGTGACGCTGGTGCGCGAGCGCTTCTCGACGCGAGCACTCGGCTGGTTCTTCGCGGTGTCGGTGCTGGCGCTGCCCTTCTCGAACACGGCGGTGATCGCGACCGCGTCGGTGGGCGCCACCGCGGTGCTCATCTCGTGGGTGGCCGACCGCCCGGCGCTGGTGCGAGCCCGCCTGCCCCTGGTCCTGCTGGGCGGCGGGTACCTCGCCGTGTTCCTGCTGTCCTACCTCCTGGTCGTGAAGCCGGCTGCGGTCTACCAGCTGTCACTGCCGGTGTACGACAGCGTGGGTCTCGGTGCGTTGGTGAACGGCGTCCTCAGCATCTACGCCCCCACGGGCAAGCCCCTGTTCCTGCTCTTCGGCACCGCGGTGCTCGTCGTGGTGGCGGCCGGTGCCGTGGTGGGGCGGCGCCGGGACGCCGAAGCCTGGTACCCCTACCTGGTGCTGGTGGCCGCGATGGCGGCGATGGCCGTCGCCACGGTCCTGGGCCTGTCACCGTTCAGCAAGCCACGGCACGTGCTGTTCGTGACGCCGGCCATCGGACTCGCGCTCGGGTCGGCGGTGAGCACGCTCCAGCAGGCCGTGGCGGGCTGGACCAACCGGTCCACGGTCGTGCGACTGCTGGCCGTCGGTCTGGTGGCCGCCTCCGTCGCGGGGGTGCTCGGCGTGGCCTTCTACGGTGCGGCGCGCCGGCAGGAGGAGGTCGGCCGGGTCCTGGCGGCCGGGGATGCGGCCTGCAGCGCCACCTACACGGCCTACAGCTACCAGCCTGCTGCGCAGATGTACGTCGCCAGGGACCGACTCGGGATCGAGCTCGAGGGCCTGGTGCCCACGCGCTCGGGGCTGGGGTCGCAATCGTGGCTGCAGCAGGTCCGCGACAACATGCCGGCCTACCAGGCGCGGGCCGTGGACTACTTCCGCCGCGAGGGCAGTGGCTGCCTGCTGAGCGGTCCGCGGCCCGCCAAGGACGACCTGCTGGTCCCGTTGCAGCAGGCTGGCATCAGCTGCGCGCCGATCGAGCGGGCGGCCGGCATCGGCCTCTACCGCTGCGCGGCGTGAGCGTGCCGGCCGTGCTCCAGCGCCACAGCGACGTCGTGCGGCAGGTCCGCGACTACTTCGGGGTGGCTGCGGTCGGCCTGCTCGTTGACGTCGGCGTACTCGTCGCCCTCACCAGCGGGCTCGGAGTCAACCACCTGGTCGGGGCCACGGCCGGCTTCCTCTGCGGGTTGGTCGTCACCTACGTGCTCAGCGAGCGCTACGTGTTCTCGTCGCCGAAGATCGTCCACGCTGGTGCTCGCTTCCTGCTCTTCGCAGCCATCGGCCTGGTTGGGCTCTTCCTGCTGGACGGGCTGATGTGGCTGCTCACCGACCGGCTGGGGCTGTTCTACCTGTGGTCCAAGGCCCTGGCGACCGCGGTCGTCTACGTCTGGAACTTCGTGGCCCGGCGCTCGATGTACGGCGCGGCTCAGACCAGCGCACCGTAGTGCCGGCGCGCCAGACCCACGGCGCGCGCCACCCGGTCCACGGTGTCCCCGCCGGGCACGGAGCGCATCTCGATGGACACGTGGTGGGCGTAGCCGACCTCACCCAGCGCGCGTGCGGCTGACGCGTGGTCCACGACGTCCTCCTCCGGCTCACCCAGCTGGGGTGCGCTGACGTGGAAGTGCCGCAGACCGGGCGCTGCGGTGATCGCTGCGTGGACGTCGTCCCCGGCCAGCGTCATGCCCGCCGCGTCCAGGTGCAACCCGAAGCCGGGGGAGTCGACGGCGGCGACCAGCGCCGCACCCTCGCCCGCAGTCGTCACGAAGTTGCAGTCGTAGGCAGGTGGGTTGGGCTCGATGCACAGCAGGACGCCGCGCTCGGCCGCCTCCCGACCCAGGTCGCTGAAGAACGCGACAGCGATGTCGTCGACCTGCTCCGCCGTCATCGCGTCGGGGACCCGTCGGTTGCGCGGCGACCCGAAGACCAGCACGCCGGCGTCCAGCCGTTCCGCGAGGTCGAGGAACCCGACCAGGTGGGCCGTCGTGGCAGCGCGCGTCTGCGCCCCGTCGAAGACGGTCAGCTCGGGATGACCGAAGAGCATCGACTGGAACGCCACCACGCGGACGCCGTGATCGGCCCAGAACTGCCGGTAGCCGGCGACCTCCGCGTCCGACACCCGCAGCGGGTCCGCGAACACCTTGGTCGGCGCGACCTCGACGGCCTGGACGCCCAGCCGAGCGAGCTCGGCCGCCACGATCGGTTCCTCGGCCGCCTCCCAGGCGATGTTCGAGACGGCGAGCGCCATTAGCGGCTCCGCTCATCGAGGACGAAGGACCGCAGGTCCGCCAGCACCTGGTCCGCCGACTGCAGGTAGCCGCCGTGGCCTCCGAAGGCGTCGGCGTGCACCGACCGGACGTCGTACGTGCCCGGGGACGAGCCCGGCGGCTCGTTGCGGAAGTCCAGGTCGAAGCACTCCTGGGCGACCTTCCCCGTCGTGACGGGTTCGGTGGCGAAGTTCACCAGGGGGAACCCGGCATCCAGCGCGACGCCGATGTCCGCCCACAGGCGCCTCAGGTCGTAGTACTGGAAGCTGCCCCGGTGGTCTATCGCCGACAGGTTGTTGCCGGTCAGCAGGTCGAAGATCACGTTCTTCTTGATCCCGGGCCCGAACAGGCCGGGTAGGCGGACGACGAGCACGTTGTCGAAGCGGCTGCGGGCGAACTCCTCGAGCTCGAACCGGTGCGCGCCGTAGGGGTGGAGCCCTGGCGCCGGCAGCGGCGTGGTCTCGTCCACTCCGACGGGCTTCGCGTAGACGTCGACGGTGGAGACGAGCACGAGCCGCTCTGCCCTGAACGACGACAGGATGCGCTTGAGGTCCTCGATGTGCGCCCGGTCGGTCACGGGGTCCTGGTTGATGCGCCACTTCTCCGCCCGCGCCGCGGAGAACACCACGCGATCGAAACGGTGTCCCGCCATCTCGGGTGCCGTGGCCGAGGCGTAGCGGTGGGCGAAGTCGTGCTGACGGGAGAGGTTGCCGCCGACGAAGCCGGTCCACCCCACCAGGGCGTCGCCCGTGCCGCTCATCGCGGCTGGTCCGTCGCCGCGGCCGTCGGCCGGTACCGGTAGCGGCCGGTGACCGCCTTGAACAGCACACCGAGCACGTGCGCATTGCCCCTGACCGGGCTGATCTTGGTCGGGGTCTTCCCGTGCGGCGGGTAGGTGCGGCTCACGGGCGTCTCCACCGCCCTGAACCGCGGCAGGCGCGATGCCTCGACGGCCAGGTGGTAGTGCAGCTCGTAGGTGACGAACACGTCGCGGAACACCGCCACCTCGGGGTCCGTCAGGAGTCGGGAGCTGTAGGCCCGGAAGCCGTTGGTCGTGTCGGTGTGCCGGCGTCCCGCGGCCAGGCTGATGGCGGGGGCGTGCAGCAACCGGACGGACACGAGCCGGACCAGCGGCGTGTTGACCGCCTGCCCGCCCGGGATGAAGCGAGACCCCTGGATGTGGTCGTACCCCTGATCCAGCAGCCGCACGAACTCAGGCACGGCCTCCACGCCGTCCTTGCCGTTCCCGTCGATCACCACGACGCCCTCGTAGCCCTCGCCCAAGGCCCAGGCGAAGGCCATCCGCATCTGCGCGCTCAGCTTGCCGGGCCCCGTCTTGGTCAGCAGGGCGCGCACCCGCTGCTCGCCGAGGTAGGGCAGGTCCAGCGAACCGTCGGTGCTCCCGCCGTCCGCCACGACCACGTCCACCTGCTCCGTGAGCGGGACCATGCGGGTGAGCTGCTGCCGGATCTTCTCGCCCTCGTTGATGACGAACACGACGACGCAGTAGCGGTGCGCGCGCGGAGCGAGGACGTCGGCCCGGTACGTGGGCACCTGACCGGGGAGCGGGAGTGCGGTGGTCAACGCTGGTCCTCTCAGCTGCTCAGGTTGCGGCGGTCGAGGTCGGCGATGAGGGTGTCGCTCTCGAGCTCTTCCATGATGAAGTACGCCGGCTCCTTGCGGGTCTCCGCCAGGACGCGTCCGATGTACTCGGCCTGCACGGCCAGGATCAGCGAGAAGACGAAGAACATGGCTGACAGCTGCAGGGACGTCGTGGTCCAGCCCGCGGCGATGTCGGACCGGAAGAGGCGTAGCCCGACGACGTAGACGGCGTACAGGAGGTTCGCCAGACCGGCCAGGACCCCGATGAACGTCACGAACCTCAGGGGGTGCGAGGAGTAGCTCGTGATCATCTCGGCGCCCTTGATGACGTCGTTGCGGATCGAGCGAGCCCGGTGCGAGGCGTCCGCCGTCGCGTACGTGTAGTCGGTCAGTCGGTAGCCGATGTGCCGAATCAGGTGCCGCAGGTATCGCTGGCTGCGCGAGGCGTTCGCCAGCGAGTTCATCGCCCGTCGGGTCAGGCAGACGAGGTAGGTCTCCTGCTCGGGGATCTCGACGTGCAGGTACCGACGGTTGTAGGCGAGGAAGTAGTGCCGGACGGCCCGCCGGGGCCAGCTGCCGGCGACCCGCGTGGTGCTGATGCCCTGGATGACGTCGTTGCCCTGCATGGCCAGGGTCACCAGATCGACCACCACCGTCACGGGGTCGATCTCGGGGGTCAGGTTCACGACGTAGTCCCCGATGGCGGACTCCAGCCCCGCGAAGATGGCGGTGTCCACCCCGAACGAGCGCGACAGCCTCAGCACCCGGATGCACGGGAGGGTCGACAGCAGCGCGCGGATCTGCGGGATGCGCTCGGCCGACAAGCCGTTGAGGACCGCGACCACCTCGTAGTTGGTGTAGTTGGCCTGCACCACCTCATGCAGCGATGCGAGGAACGCCACCGGGTCACGCACCTCGTCGTCCAGGACGGCGATGACCGAGACGAACGCGTCGACCTTCCCCTCGACGGGGCTACGCACTGACACTGTCGTGCTCCAGCTCGGAGAGGACGTCGTAGATGTTGTCCAGCTTGCCGCCCATGATGCAGGTGTAGTTCGCGATGCCGTGGTCGGGCCGGTAGAGGATCGGCCTGCTGTCGTCGAGGTCGCTCTTGGCCAGCACCGTCTTCACCTCTCGCAGGGAGTCCACCTGCCGCATGGCAGCCAGCGCAGGAACGTACCGGATGACATCGGCCCGCATCCCGGTGAAGCCGGAGGTCCGGTCTGCCATCGAGAACACGGCCTGGGGGTCGAGTGCGGGCTGCCCGCTGCCGTCCCGCCACCGGTAGCGCGGGGTGAAGCGAACGTGCGAGAGCGTGTGCAGGCCTCGACTCGGGAAGGGCATCACGGAGAAGAACGGGCCATCCATCACCGTCAGACCCAGTCCGCGCAGCGCCGGTGGCAGCTCGACCAGCGCCAT
Organism: Angustibacter luteus; assembly: GCF_039541115.1. Taxonomy (NCBI): domain Bacteria; kingdom Bacillati; phylum Actinomycetota; class Actinomycetes; order Kineosporiales; family Kineosporiaceae; genus Angustibacter; species Angustibacter luteus. Next base: position 713,377 of record NZ_BAABFP010000005.1, on the reverse strand, counting down.
CTCGCTGATCTCGTGCTGCAGCGCCACCTGCTCGAGGTGCGACGAACGGTGCAGGACGTTGATCCGGGAGTAGCCCGCTCCGACGACGCGGTCGGCGGTGTAGCTGCCACTGCTGGCCTCGAGCAGCACTCGGCCGTCCGGGAGAGCCGCGATCGAGCTCACCTCGTCGCCCAGGCTGATGTCGATGCCGCCGGCCCGCGAGATCCGGTCGAGCAGCAGCTCGCGCAGGACCCGTGCATCGAAGGCGGGCTCGCGGACGGCGTAGCTGCGCTCGATGCGACCGGGGTGGAACATCGCCGCGATCGGCGTCGGCGCCGGGCGCCAGGCCGCGCCGATCCGGGTGCAGAACAGCTCGAACTGACGGGCGTTCACCTTGGAGTGAGCGCGAGCGATGGCGTAGTAGTGGTCGAAGTCGTCGACGACGGCGTCCCGGTACTCGTCCACGAAGCCGGGGAAGTTCACCCGTGAGCGGTAGGCGGTGAGGATGCTCCGCGGGTAGTGGTAGCCGTTGTGGACGCGGGCCTGGTTGACGTAGCTGGCCCGTTCCATGACCGAGTCCAGCATCTCGAACACGCGCACGTGCCGGAAGCCGAGCCGCTGACGCAGGAACAGGGCTACCCGTAGGCCGTAGAAGCCGCCGCCAACCACCACGGCCTCGTCGCGGTGGTCGGTCAGGGCCGACCCGTTCGGATAGGCGGAAGTGGTCGCGGGTCGCCCGTCGTAGGGGTGCCCGCCGCCCATCGTCACCCGATCCTCCGCCGCACGTCCGTCAGGGGTGCAGGGCACCGTTCCCGGACCGATCTACGTCTTCGGAAACTACCACGGCAGCCCTACCGGGCCGGGTGCTTTCGCGGTACTCCGCGCCCGGTCTAGGCTCCCTACGCGACCAGCAGCCCGGCGACCCAGGCGGCTGTCATCAGCAGCCCGGCGGCGAGCTCGATGAGCATGCTCCAGCCGGCCGCCTTGAGGGCGTGCACGGTCGACGGCCACGCGTCGGCGTGGGTACGGGTGCGCGCCAGCTCGGCCAGGTACACGCCGAGCACGAACCCGAGGAACAGCCCGACCACGGGGACGACGAAGAAGCCGACGATCCCCAGGGCCGCACCGGCGAGCATGGTGGACGCGGGGACTCCCGCCTCGCGCAGCCGTCGGCCCGGTAGCAGGTACTTGGCGACCTGACCGACCGCGAACAGCACGGTCACGACGGCGAGTACCACCCAGCCCGTCGCGTCCTGACGCTCCAGCGACCACACCAGGACGGCGCCGAGCACCAGCACCAGTCCGGGCAGCACGGGCACGACCACACCGGCCAGCCCGACCAGGATCACCAGCGCGAGCAGGACGTCGAGGGGGGTCACAGCGGCAGAGTCTGGCAGGGCCGCGACCCCCGTGCCGGGACGCGAAAGGCCCCGGCGCGGTGCGCCGGGGCCTCTCGAAGGTGCGTGGGGGTCGGGGTCAGCGCTCGTCCTCGGGCGCGACAGCGGGCGTCTCACGGAGCCGCTCGCTCTCGTCCTGGATGGTCGCGGCGGCCGACGTCAGCGCCGGGGCGTGCTCGCGGCCGTGGTGGGCGCAGAACAGCAGCTCGCCCCCGCTCAGGAGCATCACGCGGACGTAGGCCTGGGCCCCGCACCGGTCGCAACGGTCAGCAGCGGTGAGCGGACTGGTGGCGAGAGTACTGGTCACGTCACCTTCCTTTTCCTCGTCAGGGACAACGGTGGCGCCGAGCAAGTCCGGCGCCGTCGACCTGCATAACAGTCAAGCACGTCAGAACGTTCCCGCCGTGCAGCTTGACCGGCGGTTCGCTGAACGCTGAACCCTGCTCGACCTCCGGCGCGGCCTGCCTCCATCGGTCTGTCGGTATGGATCGGTAACCTTCGGGTGGGCCTTGAGAGGTCCGGCCCGATTCGCGAACCAGGAGCACACCACCGTTGAGCGCCCAGCCCGCAGCACGCCGCAGGACCGTCACGGAGGGTGACTACACCGCTCGACACCTGTCGGTGCTGGAGGGTCTCGAGGCGGTCCGCAAGCGGCCAGGCATGTACATCGGCTCCACCGACAGCCGTGGGCTCATGCACTGCCTGTGGGAGATCATCGACAACGCCGTCGACGAGGCGCTGGCGGGGGTCTGCCACCGCATCGAGGTGACGCTGCACGCTGATGGCTCGGTCGAGGTGCACGACGACGGCCGGGGCATCCCGGTCGACATCGAGCCGCGAACGGGCCTGTCCGGCGTCGAGGTGGTGTTCACCAAGCTGCACGCGGGCGGCAAGTTCGGCGGCAGCTCCTACACGGCCACGGGTGGTCTGCACGGTGTCGGCGCGAGCGTCGTCAACGCGTTGTCCTCGCGGCTGGACGTGCACGTCGAGCGTGGCGGCAAGGTGCATTCGATGAGCTTCCGGCGCGGTGAGCCCGGCACGTTCAAGGACGGGACGGCGCAGCCCTCGCCGGACGCCGCCTTCGAGCCGTTCGTCTCCCGCTCGGAGCTGCACGTCGGCCGGGGCAAGCGGGGCGTCACGGGCACCCGGATCCGCTACTGGTCCGACCCGCAGGTGTTCCTGAGCGAGGCGGAGTTCACCTACGACGACCTGGTCACGCGCGCCCGGCAGACGTCCTACCTGGTGCCCGGCCTGGCCCTGGTGATCCGGGACGAGCGACGGCTCCCCGGGACGCCGGGGGCGGACGGCCCGCACGAGGAGGTGTTCCACCACGACGGTGGCATCACCGAGTACGTCGAGTTCCTGGCCCACGACACCTCGGTCACGGACGTGTGGCGACTGCACGGCACCGGGCGCTTCCACGAGACGGTGCCGGTGCTGGACGAGCGCGGCCACATGACGGCGACCGAGGTCGAGCGCGAGTGCGAGGTCGACATCGCGCTGCGCTGGGGGATCGGCTACGACACCCACGTCCGCTCGTTCGTGAACATCATCGCGACCCCCAAGGGCGGCACCCACCTGGCCGGCTTCGAGACGGCGCTGATCAAGACGTTCCGCAAGCAAATCGAGTCGAACGCGCGGCGGCTGAAGGCCGGCAACGACAAGGTCGACAAGGACGACGTGCTCGCGGGCCTGACCGCCGTGGTGACCGTCCGTCTCGCGGAGCCCCAGTTCGAGGGCCAGACGAAGGAGGTGCTGGGCACCAATGCGGTGCGCGGCATCGTGTCCCGGGTCGTCGAGAAGGAGCTCACTGAGCTGCTGACCTCGACCAAGCGCGGCGCCAAGCAGCAGTCCGCGCTGCTGCTCGAGAAGGTCGTCGCCGAGATGAAGACGCGGATCAGCGCGCGACTGCACAAGGAGACGCAGCGTCGCAAGAACGCGCTCGAGACCTCGTCGCTGCCGTCCAAGCTGGCCGACTGCCGCACGACCGACCTCGAGCGCAGCGAGCTGTTCATCGTCGAGGGGGACAGCGCCCTGGGCACCGCCAAGCTGGCCCGCTCGTCCGACTTCCAGGCGCTGCTGCCGATCCGCGGCAAGATCCTGAACGTCCAGAAGGCGTCCGTCGCGGACATGCTCAAGAACGCCGAGTGCGCCTCCATCATCCAGGTGGTCGGCGCCGGCTCGGGCCGATCGTTCGACCTCGAGGCCCGCCGGTACGGCCGGATCGTGCTGATGACGGACGCCGACGTCGACGGTGCGCACATCCGCACGCTGCTGCTCACGCTGTTCTTCCGCTACATGCGCCCGCTGGTGGACGAAGGGCGGGTGTACGCGGCGGTGCCGCCCCTGCACCGGGTCGAGATCGTCAACCCGGGCAGCAAGAAGAACGAGGTCGTCTACACCTACTCCGAGACCGAGCTGCGCACGCTGCTCAAGCAGCTGGAGAAGAAGGGCAAGCGTTACAAGGAGCCCATCCAGCGCTACAAGGGCCTGGGCGAGATGGACGCCGACCAGCTGGCCGAGACGACCATGGACCCTCGGCACCGCACCCTGCGCCGCGTCACCGTGCCGGACGCCGAGCGCGCCGAGCGCGTCTTCGAGCTGCTCATGGGGTCGGACGTGGCCCCGCGCAAGGACTTCCTCGTCGAGGGCGCCGCCGACCTCGACCGCGAGCGCATCGACGCCTGAGCGGGTCCCACCGCGAGCAGGCGCCCGCCCAGCGCGGGCGTCAGGGCGCGAGCGTCAGTTCGCCGGGGAGACCGGGCCGGCCGGAGCGGTGACCGCGGCGATCGGAGCCGGCGCCGGGACGCCGGACCCGTCCCGCTTGCCGGTGGCGGCGGGCAGCTCGAGTGCGCTGCCGTTCGCGGCGCTGGCCCGCGCGGGGGTCGCACCGGCCCAGCCGAGGATCAGCGTGTCCTCGCCCCGCAGGAAGCGGTGGCAGCGGACCCCGCCGGTGGCGCGCCCCTTGCCGGGGTACTCCGACCAGGGCGTCACCTTGACGGCGCCAGGCTCGGTGCCGGGCAGGGCCCCCGTCGACCCGGCGACGGTGACCACCACGGCGTCCGCCGCCGGGTCCACGGCGCCGAACCAGACGGCCGTGGCGCCCGCCCCGAGCTTGACGCCGGCCATGCCGCCGGCCGGTCGGCCCTGAGGTCGCACGGACGCCGCCGGGAAGTGCAGCAGCTGGGCGTCCGAGGTGATGAAGCACAGCTCCACGGCCTCGGTGGCGAGCTCGACCGCACCGACGACCTCGTCGCCGTCCTTGAGCCCGATCAGCTCCCACTCCTCGCGGCCGCCCGGGTGGTCCGGGACGACCCGCTTGACCACGCCATGGGCGGTGCCGAGCGCGAGGCCGACCGAACCGGCGTCCAGCGAGCTCAGCGTCAGCACGCGCTCGCCCGCCGGGAGGTCGACGAAGGCGCCGAGCGGGGCACCGCCGGCCAGGCTGGGGGAGCCGTTCGTCGGTGGCAGGGAGGGCAGCTCGAGGACGGACAGCCGGCGAGCGCGGCCGCGGGAGGTGACCAGAGCCACCTCGCCACGGGCGGTCGTGCGGATCGCGGCCAGGATCGAGTCGTGCTGGTGCCGCTCACCGGAGTGCGGGAGGGGCTCGTCACTCGCGGTGCGGGCCAGCAGCCCGGTCGACGAGAGCAGCACCCAGCACGGGTCGTCGGCGACCTCGAGGGGGGTGGCCGCGGTCGCCGGGGCACCGGCCGAGGCCAGCAGGACGGTGCGCCGGGGAGTGCCGTGCGCCTTGGCGACCTCGGCGAGCTCGTCGGAGACGACGCGTCGCAGCGCGCCCTCGTCGCCGAGCACGGCGCGCAGCTCCTCGATCTGGCGGCGCAGCTCCTCTGCCTCCTTCTCGAGCTCGATCCGGCTGAACTTGGTGAGCCGGCGCAGCCGGAGCTCGAGGATGTACTCAGCCTGCTGCGTCGACAGGTCGAACACCTGGGTCAGCCGGGTCCGCGCGGTGTCCGCGTCGTCGCTGGACCGGATGATCGCGATGACCTCGTCGATGTCCAGGATGGCCACCAGCAGGCCCTCGACGAGGTGCAGCCGCTCCTCGCGGCGGGCCAGCCGGAACTGGCTGCGGCGACGCACCACGTCGATCCGGAAGTCCACGTAGACCCGCAGCAGCTCGCGCAGGCCGAGGGTGCGTGGCTGGCCGTCGACCAGCGCCACGTTGTTGATGCCGAAGGAGTCCTCCATCGGCGTCAGCTTGTACAGCTGCTCGAGCACGGCGTCCGGGTTGAAGCCGTTCTTGACCTCGATGACGAGCCGCAGCCCGTGGCTGCGGTCGGTCAGGTCCACGACGTCCGCGATGCCCTGGATCTTCTTCGCCCGGGCCAGGTCCACGATCTTCTCGCGCACCTTCTCGGGGCCGACCGTGTACGGCAGCTCGGTGACCACGATGCCCTTGCGGCGAGGGGTGATCGCCTCCACCCGAGCCGTGGCCCGGGTGCGGAAGGTGCCGCGGCCCGTCTCGTACGCCTCGCGGATCCCGTCCAGGCCGACGATCCGGCCGCCGGTCGGCAGGTCCGGCCCGGGAACGAAGCGCATCAGATCGTCGAGCGTCGCGTCGGGGTGCGCGATCAGGTGCCTCGCCGCGCCGATCACCTCGACGAGGTTGTGCGGGGCCATGTTCGTCGCCATGCCGACCGCGATGCCGCTGGCGCCGTTGACCAGCAGGTTGGGGTAGGCCGCGGGCAGGACCTCGGGCTGGGTCAGCTGGTCGTCGTAGTTCGGCACGAACTCGACGGTCGCCTCGTCCAGCGAGGCCGTCATCAGCAGCGCGGCCGGGGCCAGCCGCGCCTCCGTGTACCGCATGGCCGCCGGGCCGTCGTCGGGCGATCCGAAGTTGCCGTGCCCGTCGACGACGGGCAGCCGCAGCGAGAAGGGTTGGGCCATCCGGACGAGCGCGTCGTAGATGGCGCCGTCGCCGTGCGGGTGGAACTTGCCCATGACCTCGCCGACGACCCGGGAGCTCTTCACGTGCCCGCGCTCGGGGCGCAGGCCCATCTCGGACATCGAGTACAGGATGCGGCGCTGCACCGGCTTGAGGCCGTCCCGCGCGTCCGGCAGGGCGCGCGAGTAGATGACCGAGTAGGCGTACTCGAGGAACGAGTCCTGCATCTCGTTCTGGACGTCGATGTCGACGATCCGCTCGGTGTAGTCCTCGGGCGGAGGGGTGGGCGACGATCGACGTGCCATGGCGCGGGAGAGCTCCTCAGGTCTGCAGCGGACGGGCCGCCTCATCATCGCCCACGCCGTCGTCGACGTGGCTGAGGCCGCTCGGTGTGGCGCGGTACTGCTGCCCGAACCGGCCCTCGTGGGCGACCTCGGAGACCGGACGACGACCCCGGCGCAGGCTGGGGGAGCGGCGGTCGGCGGCGGCGTACCCGACCGAGACGACCCCCACGACGCGGCGTCCGCCCGGGATGGCGAACGCCCGCCGGACGGCGTCGTGCCGCTCACCCGGCACCCCGAAGAAGCACGAGCCGAGCCCGGAGTCGACCGCGGTGAGCAGCATCATCAGTGCGGCCATCCCGGTGTCGACGTCCCAGTAGGGGATCGGCCAGTGCGACTCGGCGCGGTCCGTCCAGCCCTTGTCCGGCTCGGCATAACGGTCGAGGTAGGCGTCCTTGTCGCTGAGGCAGAGCACGAGTACCGGGGCGCTCATCAGACCCCGCAACCAGGCGTCCGGCGGACCGTCGTCCTCCTTCGTGGTGCTCCAGAAGGTCCGGCGGGACGCGTCGTCGCGCAGGACCACGAAGTCCCAGCCCTGGCTGAAGCCTGCGCTGGGGGCGCGCACGGCGTGGTCGAGCACCCGGTCGATCACCTCACCGGGGACGGGGCGGTCGGGGTCGTAGGCGCGCACCATGCGCCGGCGGCGGATGACCGCGTCGAGTTCCATGTGAGGATCGTGTCAGCCCCTGGTCGACGAGAGGACGAACATGCCCACCCCACCCCTGCCGGACGACACGATGGACCTGCTGCGACGGGCCAACCCCGCCGTCATCGCGGGCACCATGCCGGACGGTCAGCCGTTCGCCGTGGCCACCTGGTACCTGGTCGAGGACGACGGCCGGATCCTGGTGAACATGGACGGTGGCCGGGCCCGGGTCGAGTGGCTGCGCCACGACGGTCGCGTCGCGCTCACCGCGCTCGAGGACGGTGCCTGGTACACCCACGTCAGCATCCGCGGCAGGGTCGTCGAGTGGCGGGACGACGCAGAGCTGGCCGACATCGACCGGCTGTCCCGGCACTACGGCGGGGACGCCTACCCCAACCGCGAACGGCCGCGGGTCAGCGCGTGGATCGAGATCGATCACTGGCACGGCTGGGGAGCGGCCGCCAGCACCTCCTGAGGCCACCGCCCGACGTAAAACTGTCGAAAAGCGCTGTTCCGGCAGACACTCTGCCGGGCGGGGGCGGGCAGCGGCCCCGGCTAGACTCGCGCTGCCACCCCAGATCGGGGCTGACCGTCGGGCAATGGCGCCTGACGGTGGCGGTGCGCGCAAAGGACGTGTGACCGTGAAGGTCGGTATTCCCCGCGAGGTCAAGAACCACGAGTACCGGGTGGCGATCACGCCGTCCGGAGTGAACGAGCTCGTGCGCAACGGTCACGAGGTGTTCGTCGAGACCGAGGCAGGTGTCGGCTCCTCCATCACGGACGAGGACTACGTCTCCGCCGGCGCGACGATCCTGTCCGGCGCCGACGACGTGTGGGGTACTGGCGACCTCATCCTGAAGGTGAAGGAGCCGATCGCGTCCGAGTACGACCGGATGCGGGAGGGGCAGACGCTCTTCACGTACCTGCACCTGGCCGCTGACAAGCCGCTGACCGAGGAGCTCACCAAGCGCAAGGTCACGGGCATCGCCTACGAGACCGTCGAGCTGCCGGACCGCAGCCTCCCGCTGCTGGCCCCGATGAGCGAGGTCGCCGGTCGGCTGGCTCCGCAGGTCGGGGCGGCGACCCTCATGCGCGCCCAGGGCGGCCGCGGCATCCTGATGGGCGGGGTGCCCGGCGTCTACGCGGCGAAGGTGGTCGTCATCGGCGCTGGCGTGTCCGGCATGAACGCGGCGGCCATCGCGCTCGGCATGCAGGCCGAGGTGCTCCTGCTGGACCGCAACGTCGCGCGCCTGCGTCAGGTCGACGCGATCTACCAGGGTCACTGCCAGACCGTCGCGTCCAACGCGTACGAGGTCGAGCAGGCGATCATGGACGCCGACATGGTGATCGGTGCCGTCCTCGTCCCCGGTGCCAAGGCCCCGACCCTGGTCACCAACGAGCAGGTCTCCCGGATGAAGCCCGGCAGCGTGCTGGTCGACATCTCGATCGACCAGGGCGGCTGCTTCGAGGACTCCCGTCCGACCACGCACGCGGACCCGACCTACCAGGTGCACAACTCGGTCTTCTACTGCGTCGCGAACATGCCGGGCGCCGTCCCGCACACCTCGACGTACGCGCTGACCAACGTGACGCTGCCGTACGCCGTCGAGCTGGCCAACCGCGGCTGGCGTTCCGCCCTGCAGGCCGACCGCGCCCTGGCGCTCGGTCTCAACACGCACGACGGCCAGGTCACCTACGCCCCGGTCGCCGAGGCGCACGGGATGACGTCCGTGCCGCTCGCCGAGGTGCTCGCCTGAGCGCACAGCCCGCGCCGGAGGCGTCGGCGGCGCTCACCGCCGCCGTCTCCGGCTGGCTGGCGCACCTGGACGTCGAGCGGGGCGCGGCCGCGAACACGCTCTCGTCCTACCGGCGCGACCTGCGTCGATACACCGCCTTCCTGGCCGACCGGTCGGTCGTCGACCCCCAAGCGGTGACCGAGGCCGACGTCACCGCGTTCGTCATGCACCTGCGAGAGGGGGACGCGGACCACCAGCCGCTGACTGCGGCGTCCTCGGCGCGCTGCCTGGTCGCGGTCCGCGGTCTGCACCGGTTCCTGCTGCTCGAGGACGTCACCACGCACGACCCGGCCGCCGACGTCCGGCCCCCGAGCGCGCCGAAGCGGTTGCCCAAGGCCATCAGCACGGGCGAGGTGGAGCGGCTGCTCGAGGCCGCTTCCGTGGGGGACAGCCCGGCATCGCTGCGTGACCGCGCCCTGCTCGAGCTGCTGTACGGCTGCGGCGCCCGGATCAGCGAGGCGGTCGGGCTGGACGTCGACGACGTCGACCTCGAGCACGGTGCCGTGCGGCTGTTCGGCAAGGGCCGCAAGGAGCGGGTGGTGCCCCTGGGATCGTTCGCCCGGGACGCTGTGCGCGCCTACCTGGTACGGGCCCGGCCAGGGTTCGCCGTGCACGGGTCGGCCGCGAACGGGCGGGGCGCCACCGCGCTGTTCCTGAACTCCCGCGGCGGGCGGCTGTCCCGGCAGAGCGCGTGGTCGGTGCTCCGGGTGGCGGCCGAGCGGGCCCACCTGGGTGGGCACGTGAGCCCGCACACCCTGCGGCACTCTTTCGCCACCCACCTGCTCGACGGCGGCGCCGACGTCCGGGTGGTCCAGGAGCTGCTCGGCCATGCGTCGGTGACGACGACCCAGCTGTACACGCTCGTCACGGCCGACCGGCTCCGTGAGGTCTACGCAGCCGCCCACCCGCGGGCCTTGTGAGTGCTGGACGGCGGGGTGCCTTGAAGCGCCGGGCGGCCCGCGGCTAGGGTCACGGACACCGCTCGCCCCGAGCCGCCCGACCTGTCCGCACCTGGAGTCGACCGCCCGTGACCGCCCAGCCACCGACGTCCGCTGAGCTCCCGATGGCTCCCGTCGACACCGAGCTCGGGCCGACCGGCCGTCCGGAGATCGACTTCCCGCAGCCGGCCCCGCTGTCGTCGCACGGGCCGGCGCGCATCATCGCGATGTGCAACCAGAAGGGTGGGGTCGGCAAGACCACCACCACGATCAACCTCGGCGCCGCCCTGGCCGAGGTCGGCCGCAAGGTGCTGCTGGTCGACTTCGACCCCCAGGGCGCGCTGTCCGTCGGGCTCGGTATCAATCCGCACGAGCTCGACGTGACCATCTACAACGTGCTGATGGACCGCTCCACCGACGTGCGCTCCGTCGTCCGCACCACGGCCATCGAGGGGCTGGACGTGCTGCCCGCCAACATCGACCTGTCCGCCGCCGAGGTGCAGCTCGTGGGCGAGGTCGCACGCGAGATGGTGCTCGGACGGGCACTGCGCCCCGTGCTCGACGACTACGACGTCGTGCTCATCGACTGCCAGCCCTCGCTGGGACTGCTGACCGTCAACGCGCTGACCGCCGCGCACGGCGTGCTGATCCCGCTGGAGTGCGAGTTCTTCGCGCTGCGTGGCGTCGCCCTCCTCGTCGAGACGATCGAGAAGGTGCAGGACCGGCTCAACCCCCGGCTCGAGATCGACGGGATCCTGGCCACGATGTACGACAGCCGGACGCTGCACAGCCGCGAGGTCGTCGCCCGTGTCGTCGAGGCCTTCGGGGACAACGTCTTCCGCACCGTCATCTCGCGGACCGTGAAGTTCCCCGACGCCTCGGTCGCCGCGGAGCCGATCACCACCTACGCGTCCACCCACGCAGGTGCCGAGGCCTACCGGCAGCTGGCTCGCGAGCTCATCGCCCGCGGCGACGCCGCCTGAGCCAGGTGGTCGTCGTGGACGACGCCGCGCCGGCCACCGGGCGGGGTCGATCGGTTCCGTTCCAGGTGCACCTGGATGTCTTCGAGGGACCGTTCGACCTGCTCCTGGGGCTGATCTCCAAGCACCAGCTGGACATCACGGAGGTGTCGCTGGCCAGGGTCACCGACGAGTTCATGGCGCACATCCGCGGGCACGCCGGCGAAGGCGGGGACTGGGACCTCGGCCAGGCCAGCGAGTTCCTGGTCGTCGCCGCCACGCTCCTGGACCTGAAGGCGGCGCGGCTGCTGCCGTCCGCGCAGGTCGAGGACGAGGACGACCTCGCCATGCTCGAGGCGCGCGACCTGCTGTTCGCCCGGCTGCTGCAGTACCGCGCGTTCAAGCAGGTGGCTGCCGTGTTCAGCGAGCGGATGGCGGACGCCGCCCGCCGGACCGCCCGGCAGAACACGCTGGAGCCGCACTTCGCGAACCTGCTGCCCGAGCTCATCATGAGCATCACCCCCGAGCAGCTGGCCGCCATCGCGGCGCAGGCGTTGGCGCCGAAGGTCGCCCCCACGGTCGGGCTGGCGCACCTGCACGCCCCGGCGGTCAGCGTCCGCGAGCAGGCCGCCGTGATCATCGACGTGCTGCGGCGCAGCCGGACCACCACGTTCCGCGCGCTCACCGCGGACGCCGAGAGCACGCTCATGGTGGTAGCCCGGTTCCTCGCGCTGCTGGAGCTGTTCCGCGACGGGGCCGTCGGCTTCGACCAGGTCAGCCCGCTCGGCGAGCTCACCATCCGCTGGACCGGCTCGGACGACGGGGACGTGGACGTCAGCGACGAGTTCGACGAGTTCGACGCGCAGGACGAGCAGGACGAGCCGAGCGTGCCGGACGAGGCAGACTCGCGCGTGCCGCCAGACCCTGCAGCCCCACGGGACCCGGACGCCCCACGGGACCCGGACGACATCGGGTCCTAAGCCTCAGGTCGTCCCGGCGCACGCCGACGGGGTTGGTGTGCCCCGACACCTCGCCGCCCTGCGCCGTGCCCGTCCGCTGACCCTCACCGCGGTCGTGCTCGCCGCCGCAGCGACCGCGCTGGCCGGGCTCGCCGTCCCGGCGTCCGCGGCCACCAGCCGCCCCCTCGGCATCGACGTCTCCCGCTGGCAGAGCGCCGGGGCCTCGGACAGCTGCGCCGCTCAGGGCATCGACTGGTCGAAGGTGTCGGCGACGACCCGCAGCTTCGTCTTCATCCGCGCGACCCGGACCAAGGCGGCTGTCACCGCGCAGGACGCGTGCTTCGACCGCAACTGGCGCGGAGCCGTCACCGCGGGCATCTACCGGGGCGCCTACCACTACGCGATCCCGAGTGCGGTGGCCGGATCGGCAGCGCGCGACGCCCGCGTCTTCGTCTCGATCGTCGGCCGCATGCAGGACGCCGGCGACCTGCCGCCCGTCCTCGACCTGGAGACGTCCGGTGGGCTCAAGCCCGCCCAGCTGGCCACCTGGACGCGAACCTGGCTGACCACGGTGCGCTCGCTGACCGGCCGCCAGCCGATGATCTACACCTACCCCTCCTTCTGGCGCAGTGCTATGGCCGACAGCAACGCGTTCCACGCCTACCCGTTGTGGATCGCGAACTGGACGGCCACGCCCTCGGTGCCCGGCGGCTGGCCCACGTACGCGGTGCACCAGTACTCGGCGACCGGCCGGGTCGCCGGGATCAGCGGTGACGTCGACCTCAACGTGTTCAACGGGAGCGCCGCCCAGCTGCGGGCCTTCGCCCACCTCGGCACCCACCCGACCACCGCCACCACCAGCAGCACGGCATACCGGGGGTCGGCCTGGCGGATCTCGGGCTACCTGCGTACGTCCGCCGGGACGCCGGTCACCGGTGCGACCGTGCGGCTCTACCGCCGGGTCGGCGCCGGACCCTGGGCACTCGTGGCGAGCACGCGCACCTCGTCCGTCACCGCCTGGTACGGCTTCACCCGCCAGCCCACCACGGCCGCGACGTACAAGGTCCGCTACTCGGGCGGCACCCAGTTCGCGGCGTCCTGGTCGTACCCACGCAGCCACACCATCCGCGACCGGGCCGTGGTCAGCACGACTCTCGGCACGAGCGCGATCCGGGTGCGCAAGGGAAGCGCCGTGACCCTGTCCGGCCGGCTGACCCGGGCAGTGAACGGCGCCCCGTTGCCGGGCAAGCGCGTCGTGGTCTACCAGCGGGTGGGCGCCGGTCCGTGGACGGTGGTCCGCGCCGTCACCACGTCGGCGAAGGCCGCTCGCTTCGCACTGACGGTCCGTCCGCGGGTGGCGGTGAGCTACCGCGCGGTGTTCGCCGGCTCCTACGCGAACCGGCCGAGCGCGTCCACGGTGCGGGCGGTGCGGCTCCGCTGACCTGAGCCCGCGCCGACGCCACTAGACTCGGCGACCATGACGGACCTTCCGCTCGACGGCGCAGCCGACCAGCCTGAACCGGCCGCGGTCGCCGACCCGGAGCCCGCAGAGCTGGTGCTCGACGACCTGCCGTCCGGTGCTCGTGGCGCGCTCGAGGCGTTGCTGATGGTGGTGGACGAGCCGATCGCCGAGATCACGCTCGCGCAAGCCCTCGGCCTGCCCCCCGCGGAGGTCGCCGAGCTCGTCCGCGGCCTGGCCGCGGAGTACGACGAGCAGCAGCGCGGTTTCGAGCTGCGCGAGGTCGCCGGTGGCTGGCGCGTGTTCAGCCGCGCGGACTACGCCCCGGTCATCGAGCGCTTCGTCGTCGGCGGCCAGCAGGCGCGGCTCACCCAGGCGGCGCTGGAGACGTTGGCGGTGGTCGCCTACCGGCAGCCGGTCTCGCGCGCTCGGGTCAGCAACGTCCGTGGCGTCAACGTGGACGGCGTGATGCGCACGCTGGTCAGCCGCGGGCTGGTCGAGGAGGGCGGGACGGACGGCGAGAGCGGCGCGATCCTGTACGTGACCACCTCGACGTTCCTGGAACGGCTCGGCCTCACGTCCCTCGACGAGCTGCCGGCGCTGGCTCCCTACCTGCCCGAGATCGACGTCCTGGACGAGCTGTCCGAGGGAGTGTCCCGATGAGTGGCGAGGGGCCGCGGCGCAGCGGGCCGGGCAAGCCCACCGGCAAGGGCAAGCCGGTCGGTAAGGGCAAGCCGGTCGGTAAGGGCAAGCCGGCCGGCAAGGGCAAGCCGGTCGGCAAGGGCAAGCCGGCCGGCAAGGGCAAGCCGGCCAAGGGTGCCAAGCCGCGTCCGACCCGGCCGAAGCGCGGCCACGCGCCGGTGCCCGCGGTCCCCGCCGACGTCCACGTCGAGGACGGCATGCGGCTGCAGAAGGTGCTGGCGCAGGCCGGGGTCGGCAGCCGCCGGGCCTGCGAGGCGATGATCGCCGCCGGCCGCGTACAGGTCGACGGGCACATCGTGGTCGAGCAGGGCGTCCGGATCGATCCGGTGCGCCAGGTCGTGCACGTGGACGGCGTCCGGGTGCAGGTCGACGAGGACAAGCTCTACCTGGCCTTCAACAAGCCGGCCGGCGTGGTCTCCTCGATGAGCGACGACCTGGGCCGGGTCTCCCTCGGTGACTTCATGGCGGAGCGGCCGGAGCGGCTCTTCCACGTCGGCCGGCTCGACTCCGAGACCGAGGGTCTGATCCTGCTCACGAACGACGGCGAGCTCGCGCACCGGTTGCAGCACCCCGGGTACGGCGTGCCGAAGACGTACCTCGCCGAGGTGCCGGGTCCCGTGGCCCGCGACGTCGGCAAGCGGCTGCGCGAGGGCGTCGAGCTCGAGGACGGACCCGTCAGGTTCGACAGCTTCCGGTTGATCGACTCCCAGCCGGGTAAGGCGCTCGTCGAGGTCGTGCTGCACGAGGGCCGCAAGCACATCGTGCGCCGAGGTCTCGAAGAGGTGGGCTACCCGGTCGAGCGGCTGGTCCGCGTGCAGGTCGGTCCGGTGCACCTCGGGGACCTGCGGCAGGGCCGCTGGCGCGTGCTGACCCGGACCGAGGTCGCCCAGCTGTTCAGCGCGGTGGGGCTCTGAGCATGGCGGTTCGTGCGATCCGCGGGGCGATCCAGCTCGACCGCGACGAGCGTGACCACCTGCTCTCCTCGACCCGCGAGCTGGTGGCCGCCGTGATGGCCGCCAACTACCTCACCGCGGACGACCTGATCTCCATCGTCTTCACCGTCACGGCGGACCTGCGCTCGGAGTTCCCGGCCGTCGCGGCGCGCGAGCTCGGGCTGGGGGAGGTCCCGCTGCTGTGCACGGTGGAGATCGACGTCCCAGGTGCCTTGCCGCGGGTGGTGCGGCTGATGGCGCACGCCGAGATGGACGTCCCCCGCAAGCAGGTGCAGCACGTGTACCTGCGTGGCGCGACGTCCCTGCGGCTGGACATCGCCCAGTGACCGGCTCGCACGTCACGTCGGTGCGGGTGGTCGGGACCGGGCTGGTGGGCACCAGCGTCGGCCTCGCCCTGACCGGGCACGGCATCGACGTCACCCTCGCGGACCCCTCGCCCAGCGCCGTCGCGCTGGCTCGTGACCTCGGCGCGGGACGGATCGACCCGGACGCCGGGTGCGATCTCGTCGTGGTTGCGGCGCCACCGGACGTGGTCGCGGACGTCGTGGCCGCGGAGCTGGCGGCCCACCCGGATGCCGTCGTGACCGACGTGGCCAGCGTCAAGTCCCTTCCGCTGCAACGGCTGCACACCCTCGGCGTCGACCTGAGCCGGTATGTCGGCGGCCATCCGCTGGCCGGCCGGGAACGGTCCGGAGCCGTCGCGGCCCGAGCCGACCTCTTCACTGGTCGGCCCTGGGTGCTCACGCCCACCGCGGAGACGTCCCCGGCCGCGCTCGAGCAGGTCCGTGCCACCGCCCAGCTGCTCGGCGCCACCGTGTCGGTGATGGACGCCCGCGAGCACGACGAGGCGGTCGCGATCATCTCGCACGTACCGCAGGTGGCCGCCAGCCTCGTCGCCGCTCGGCTGCGGACCGCGTCGGAGCAGGCCGTGGGGCTGGCCGGGCAGGGCGTGCGGGACGTGACCAGGATCGCGGCGAGCGACCCGCACCTGTGGACGCAGATCCTCGCCGGGAACGCCGGCGCCGTGGCCCGTGCCCTGCACGCGCTGCGGGACGACCTCGACGCGGTGCTCGCGGCGGTGGACGCCCTCGGCGCCCGCCCGGACGACGCGCTCGGCGCCCGCGCGACCGTGGCCGGGTTCGTCGCGGCAGGCAACGAGGGACACGCCCGGATCCCCGGCAAGCACGGCAGCGCTCCCACGGTGTACGTCGCGGTGCCGGTCATCGTGCCGGACCGCCCGGGCGAGCTCGCCCGGCTGCTGCGCGACGTCGGAGACGCGGGCGTGAACCTGGAGGACCTGCGCATCGAGCACAGCGAAGGCCGCCCGGTGGGCCTGGCCGAGATCGACGTCCTGCCGGCCGCGGCGCAGACCCTCGTCACCGCTCTGCGTCAGCAGGGCTGGAGCGTGCACGCCTGATCCTCGACTACGCTGAGTTCCTCCCAGTCGTATGTCAAGGAGTTCTCGCGTGCCCACGTCCGTGCCCGCCCTCGTCGTCGCCGTCGACGGGCCCAGCGGTTCCGGCAAGTCCAGCGTCTCGCGCGCCGTCGCGCGCCGGTTCGGCCTGCGCTACCTGGATACGGGCGCCATGTACCGCGCGCTGACCTGGTGGTGCCTGGACCAGGCGGTCGACCTCGCCGACCAGGGGGCCGTCGTCCGCGCCATGGACGCGATGCCGCTCGTCATGGGCACCGACCCCGCCGCCCCGAGCGTCTTCGTCGGCGCGGTGGACGTCGGCGAGCCGATCCGGCAGACCCGGGTCAGCGAGCGGGTCAGCGCGGTCGCCACCAACCTGGACGTGCGCGCCCGGATGCGCGACCTGCAGCGTCGGCTGATCGGCGAGGCCGAGGCCGGCGTCGTCGCCGAGGGCCGCGACATCACCACGGTCGTCGCACCGGATGCGGACGTGCGTGTCCTGCTCACCGCCACCGAGCAGGCCAGGCTCGAGCGGCGTACCCGTGAGCTGCACGGACACGCGGAGCAGGACGCCGTCGAGTCGACCCGTGACCAGGTGGTCCGACGGGACCGCGACGACTCGACCGTCTCCCAGTTCGTGACCGCGGCCGACGGCGTGCACACGATCGACTCGTCTGCGATGGGGTTCGAGGAGGTCGTCGACGCCCTCAGCGCGCTCGTCACCCGGGTCACCGGACGAGAGCCCGCCGTGGAGTCGAGGTGAGCGCGACGGACGTCGTCGCGCCGTCCGCCCGCCGTGCCGCCGGTGGTCGCCGGGTCGGGCAGGGCCTGTTCCACACGCTGTACCGGTCGAGCGTCGTGGGGGGCGAGCACGTACCGACCAGCGGCCCCGTGCTGCTGGCCTCCAACCACACCGGGATCCTGGACGGTCCGCTCGTCTACGGCCTCGCGCCGCGCCCGACGCACTTCCTGGTCAAGAAGGAGTTCTTCCACGGCCCGGCCGGGTGGGTCCTGGAGCACTGCGGGCAGATCCCGATCAACCGGGACAGCATCGACCGGCTCGCCCTGCAGACCGCGCTGGCGGCCCTGCGGGACGGCCGGGTGGTCGGGGTCTTCCCCGAAGGTGCTCGCGGACTGGGCGACGTCGCGGCGGTCCGGGAGGGCATCACGTGGCTGGCCATGGCCAGCGGCGCGCCCGTCGTGCCGGTGGCCTGCCTCGGCACCCGCAGTCGCGGCGCCTCGATCGGACGGCCACCGCTGCCCGGGCACCGGGTGGCGGTCGTGTTCGGTGAGCCGGTGCACCTCGTCGCGCCCCCGGGTCTGTCGCGGCGGGCCGCCAGCCGCGAGCTCACCGAGCAGCTGCGGCTCGTGATGGCCCGCCACGTACGCTCCAGCTCGGAGCGCACGGGAATCCCCCTCTACGAGGACCCGCCCACGGCGGGTCTGGAAGGTGCCTCATGACCGACACCGACGGCGAGCTCGGCCCCGAGGACGGCAGCGTCGCCGAGGGCCTGCGAGCAGGGCTCGAGGACTACGACCTCAGTGACGAGGACGTCGCGCTCCTCGGCCGCTCCGAGGACGACCTCGACGCCCTGGTCGACGAAGGACCGTTGCCGGTGCTGGCCGTCATCGGCCGGCCGAACGTCGGCAAGTCGACCCTGGTGAACCGGATCCTGGGTCGGCGCGAGGCGGTCGTCGAGGACGTCCCGGGCGTGACCCGCGACCGCGTCACCTACGAGGCCGACTGGGCCGGACGTCGGTTCGTGCTCGTCGACACCGGCGGCTGGGAGCGGGACGCGAAAGGTCTGCACCTGCGCGTCGCGGAGCAGGCCGAGATCGCCATCGAGCTCGCCGACGCCGTGCTGTTCGTGGTCGACGCGACGGTCGGCGCCACCGACACCGACGAGGCCGTCGTCAAGGTGCTGCGCCGCTCCGGCAAGCCTGTGGTGCTCGCCGCGAACAAGGTGGACGACGCCCGCACCGAGGCGGACGCGGCGATGCTCTGGTCGTTGGGGCTGGGCGAGCCGCACCCGGTCTCCGCCCTGCACGGACGGGGGAGCGGCGACATGCTCGACGCGGCGCTCGCCGTCCTGCCGCCGATCTCCCAGGTGGGCGGGGGGTACGCCCCCGGCGGACCGCGGCGAGTGGCCCTGGTGGGTCGCCCGAACGTCGGCAAGTCCAGCCTGCTGAACAAGGCCGTCGGCTCGGAGCGGGTCGTCGTGGACGAGGTCGCCGGCACGACGCGCGACCCGGTCGACGAGATGGTCGAGCTGGCCGGGCGGACCTGGCGGTTCGTGGACACCGCGGGTATCCGCCGGCGGGTGCACCAGACCCGCGGGGCCGACTTCTACGCCTCGCTGCGCACCCAGACCGCACTGGAGAAGGCCGAGGTCGCCGTCGTCCTGATGGACGCGGGCACCCCGATCACGGAGCAGGACGTCCGGGTGGTCCAGCAGGTCATCGACGCCGGTCGGGCCCTGGTGATCGCCTACAACAAGTGGGACACGGTCGACGAGGAGCGTCGCTACTACCTCGAGCGCGAGATCGAGCAGGATCTCGTCCAGGTGCCCTGGGCGCCGAGGGTCAACATCTCTGCGCGGACCGGCCGGCACCTGGACCGGCTCGTGCCGGCGCTGGACCAAGCGCTGGAGTCCTGGGA
This sequence comes from Angustibacter luteus, assembly GCF_039541115.1. Classification (NCBI taxonomy): domain Bacteria; kingdom Bacillati; phylum Actinomycetota; class Actinomycetes; order Kineosporiales; family Kineosporiaceae; genus Angustibacter; species Angustibacter luteus. The sequence continues at coordinate 694,272 of NZ_BAABFP010000005.1, read as the reverse complement.
CACCCGGGTGTCGACGGGGCGGCTGAACTCGTTCATGGGCGAGCTCGTCGCCGCGCACCCGCACCCGCTGCGGGGCGGCAAGCAGCCACGCGTTCTCTTCGCGACCCAGGCCGCCACCCGGCCGCCGCGGTTTGTGGTGTTCGCCAGCGGCTTCCTCGAAGCCGGCTACCGCAGGTTCATCGAGCGGCGCCTGCGGGAGACCTTCGGTTTCACCGGGACGCCGATCGAGGTCAGCGTCCGGGTGCGCGAGAAGCGCCGCCGGTAGTCCTCCGCGCCCAGCCCCACCTCGTGAGAACCTCGTGCCGGGTGCGGGATTCGAACCCGCACGCCCTCTCGGACAGCGCATTTTGAGTGCGCCGCGTCTGCCCTTCCGCCAACCCGGCCATGCGCGGCCCCGGGGCCGCGCAACGTCAGCGTAACGGGCCATCCGTAGACTGGCGCGCATGGTCGCCACCCCTCACCCCGCCGCGCCCAGCGGTCGCCGCGTCGTCGTCGCCGAGGACGAGGCCCTGATCCGTCTGGACCTCGTCGAGATGCTGCGCGAGGAGGGGTTCGACGTCGTCGGCGAGGCCGGCGACGGTGAGCAGGCGGTCGCGCTCGCCCGAGAGCTGCAGCCCGACGTCGTCGTCCTGGACGTGAAGATGCCGGTGATGGACGGGCTGTCCGCGGCCGAGCACATCGGCCGGGAGAAGCTCGGCGCCACCGTCATGCTGACCGCCTTCTCGCAGACCGAGCTGGTCGAGCGGGCCCGTGATGCCGGGGCCATGGCCTACGTCGTCAAGCCGTTCACGAAGGCCGACCTGCTGCCCGCGATCGAGATCGCCGTCTCGCGGTACGCCGAGCTTCGCGCGCTGGAGGCCGAGGTCGCCGACCTGGGGGAGCGCTTCGAGACCCGCAAGCGCACGGACCGCGCGAAGGGCGTCCTGATGAAGAAGCTCGGGCTGAGCGAACCCGAGGCGTTCCGCTGGATCCAGAAGACCTCGATGGACCGTCGGCTGAGCATGCGGGAGGTCGCCGACGCGGTCGTGTCCGGAATGGCGGACTAGGTTCGTTCGTGCCGCCGGACGTCGTCCGACTGACGATCGTCAGTAGATCACGAGATAGTCACGCGTCGGTTGCGGTGCTGGGTTCTGCCGATTCCAGGGTCTAGGGTTCGGGGCACCCCATCGCGGGTAACACCCACCGGCTGCGGCACGTCGTCGCAGTCCCTGGAATTGGAGGACCACGCGTGCGTTCCATCCTCAAGCTCGGCGTCCCGGTGGTCGCCGCGGCCCTCGCTCTGACCGCCTGCGGCGGCACGTCTGACGACAATGACGCGAGCAGCGCCCCGACGGAGGTGAAGGTCGGCTTCTTCGGTGCACTCACCGGTGACGCGGCCAACCTCGGCCAGAACATCAAGAAGGGCGCTCAGCTGGCGATCGACCAGTACAACGCCACGAACCCCAAGACGAAGATCACGCTGGTCGACTACGACTCGCAGGGCAACCCCGACCAGGCCCCCGGCCTGGCCAAGAAGGCCATCGACGACAAGGCCGTCATCGGCATCGTCGGCCCCGCCTTCTCGGGTGAGTCCAAGGCTGCCGACCCGCTGTTCAACGAGGCCGGTCTGGTGACCATCTCCGCCTCCGCGACCAACCCGGCGCTGTCCACCAACGGCTGGAAGACCTTCTTCCGCGTGCTGGGCAACGACGCGTCGCAGGGTCCGGCCGCCGCGAAGTACATCAGCGACGTGCTGACCGCCAAGAAGGTCGTCGTCGTGGACGACGCCTCCGAGTACGGCAAGGGCCTGGCTGACATCGTGAAGGGCGACCTCGGCAGCACCGTCGTGGCCACCGACACGATCCAGCAGAAGCAGACCGACTTCGGTCCGACCGTCACGAAGATCAAGTCCGCCAACGCTGACGCGGTCTTCTTCGGTGGCTACTACGCCGAGGCCGGCCTGCTCAAGAAGCAGATGACGGACGCGGGCATCAACGCCAAGTTCGTCGTCGGCGACGGCGTGAAGGACGACGGCTTCATCACGGCGGCCGGCGCCAAGGCCGCCGAGGGCACGATCATGACCTGCCCGTGCCTGCCCCCGGACAAGGCCGGCGGCACCTTCTACACCGACTACAAGAAGGCCTTCAACGCCGACCCCGCCACCTACGGCGCCGAGGCGTACGACGCGGCCACGATCATCATCTCCGCGGTCAAGGCCGGCAAGACCAGCCGTGCGGACGTGGTTGCCTTCACGAAGGCCTACGACCAGCCGGGCGTGACGAAGCAGCTCAAGTTCGACGACAAGGGCGAGCCGACCAACGTCACCGTCTGGGCGTACAAGGTCGAGGGCGGCAAGATCGTGCCGGACCAGGAAGTCAAGTAGCACCGAGCTCTACCCATACAGGTGAGGTCCACGCGGCCGGGAGCGGTAGGCTCCCGGCCGCGTGGGGTGCCCAGGCTTCTGGAGGTCGGATGTCGTACCTGATCCACAACTTCGCCGCGTTGACGGGCACCGGGCTCATCAAGGGGGCGGTCTACGGACTCGTCGCCCTGGGCTACACGCTCGTGTACGGCGTGCTGCGCCTGATCAACTTCGCCCACTCCGAGGTCTTCATGTGGGGGAGCTTCGCGGCGGTGTGGGCGCTCGCCGCGATCGGCGCGGGGCCGAACCCCTCGCCGCTGGAGATCGCCCTCCTGCTGCTGGTGGCCCTCGTCGCCGCCACCGCAGTGAGCGGTGCGACGGCCCTGGTCGTCGAGCGGGTCGCCTACCGGCGCCTGATCCGACTGAAAGCCCCACCCCTGACCGCTCTGATCAGCGCCATCGGCATGTCCTTCGTGCTGGGCGAGATCATGGGCCTGCGGGACAAGATCACCGGCTGGGTCGGCCTGGACGGCACGCTGCACCTGTACGTCAGCGGTGCGCGGGACAACACGCGGTTCGCGAACCCGCTCCAGTCCCGGATCCTGTTCAACATCGGCAACTACGGCGTCAGCAACATCGACCTGCTGGTGCTCGGCTGCGCGTTGGTCATGATGGTCGCCCTCGACCAGTTCATCCGGCGGTCGCGACTGGGCCGGGGTATCCGCGCGGTCGCGCAGGACTCCGACGCCGCCGCGTTGATGGGCGTCAACAAGCAGCAGGTCATCCGGGTCACCTTCCTGATCGGCGGTGTGATGGCCGGCGCCGCCGCGCTGCTGTACCTCATGAAGTTCGGCGTCACCCGTTGGAACGCGGGCTTCCTGCTCGGTGTCAAGGCGTTCACCGCGGCGGTCCTGGGTGGCATCGGCAACGTCCGGGGGGCCCTGCTCGGCGGCTTCGTGCTCGGGCTGGCTGAGAACTACGGGTCGGCGATCGTGGGCTCGCAGTGGCAGGACGTCGTCGCGTTCGTCCTCCTGATCGTCATCCTGCTGTTCCGACCAACCGGCCTGCTCGGTGAGTCCTTGGGGAGGGCACGCGCATGACGTCTCCCACCGCAACCGCCGGCAAGAGCCGGTCCCGCAACCCGCTGGTCACCGTCGCCGACGTCATCCGTCGCCAGCCGAAGCCGGTCCGCGTCCTGCTGGGCGCCCTGTTCGTCGTCCTGCTGTACCTGCTGCCGCTGCTGAACCCGCCGCTCATCTCGCCGAGCCAGAGCGACTTCGGTGCGGTGCTGTTCAACGTGTCGACGTACGTGCTGGTGGCCCTGGGTCTGAACATCGTGCTGGGCTACGCCGGGCTGCTCGACCTCGGCTACGTCGGCTTCTACGCGATCGGCGCGTACACGGTCGCCGTGCTCGGGTCCCTGCACGCGCACGTTCCGCTGCTGCTCCTGCTGCCGCTGGCGGCGCTGGTGGCCACCGTGTCGGGCGTCCTGCTCGGTGCCCCGACGCTGCGGGTGCGCGGTGACTACCTCGCGATCGTGACGCTCGGCTTCGGTGAGATCATCCGGCTGACCGCCGTCAACCTGCAGTGGGTCGGCGCGGCGGCTGGGATCAGCAACGTCCCACGGCCGCCCAGCGTCGAGATCTTCAAGCTGCCGCACGTCTCGTGGAACGGCTTCGTCGCGACGATCGACCTGGACAACACGACCACGTTCATCAAGTTCGGCGTGCTGGACCAGATCCCGTACTACTGGCTGGCGCTCACGGTGATCTTCATCATCCTCGCGGGTGAGAAGCGCCTGGTGCAGAGCCGCGTGGGCCGGGCCTGGGAGGCGACCCGCGAGGACGAGGACGCCGCCGAGCTGATGGGCGTGCCGACGTTCAAGTTCAAGCTGCTGGCCTTCTCCTGCGGTGCCTTCATCGGCGGCCTCTCGGGCGGGTTGTTCGCCACCCGCCAGGCGTTCATCAACCCGGAGTCCTTCCCGCTGCTGCTGTCCATCCTGTTCCTGGCGGCGGTCGTCGTCGGCGGTGCGGGCAACCGGTGGGGCGTCATCGTCGGCGCCATCATCGTGTCCTACCTGCCCGAGATCTTCCGGCCCTTCGCCGACTACCGGGTGCTGGTGTTCGGGATCCTGCTGATCGTGCTGGCCAACTTCCGTCCGCAGGGGCTGCTACCGCCCAAGCGGACGGTCCGGGCCAGACAGGTCGACGAGGAGCTCGAGGAGCTCGAGGAGGGGGCAGCGCATGTCTGACACCCAGACGACCCAGCCCGCCGCGACGCCGCCCACGGCGGCCGGCGACGTGCTGCTGTCCCTGGACGACGTCACCCTGCGGTTCGGTGGTGTCGTCGCCCTCGACGGGGTGTCGTTCGACATCCGTCGCGGCGAGATCCTCGGGCTCATCGGGCCGAACGGCGCCGGGAAGACCACGTGCTTCAACGCCATGACCGGCGTCTACCAGGTGACCTCGGGCCAGGTGAGCTTCAACGGCAGCTCCCTCGCAGGGCTGCACAAGTTCGCGATCACCAAGCTCGGCATCGCCCGCACGTTCCAGAACATCCGGCTGTTCGGCAACATGACGGCGTTGGAGAACATCCTGGTCGGGGCCGACGCCCAGCACAGCACCGGACTGTTCTCCTCGCTGTTCAAGCTGCCCAAGCACCGCCGCGAGGAGACCGAGGGCCACGACAAGGCGCGTGAGCTGCTCAAGTTCATGGGCCTGAGCAAGCGGGCCGACGAGCTGGCCCGCAACCTGCCCTACGGCGACCAGCGCCGGCTGGAGATCGCGCGCGCCCTGGCCACCAACCCCCAGCTGCTCTGCCTGGACGAGCCGGCCGCCGGCTTCAACCCCGCGGAGAAGCGCGACCTGATGGACCTGATCCGGCGAATCCGGGACCAGGGCTACACGGTCCTGCTGATCGAGCACGACATGCGCCTCGTCATGGGCGTCACGGACCGCATCGTGGTGCTGGAGTTCGGCCGCAAGATCGCCGAGGGTCTACCCGCCGAGATCCGCGACAACCCCGCGGTCATCGCCGCCTACCTGGGAGTTGACGAAGAAGATGCTTCTTGAGGTCGAAGGCCTGTGCGTCAACTACGGGCGCATCGAGGCCATCCGGGACATCTCCTTCGGCGTGCCCGAGAACTCCGTCGTCACCTTGATCGGGGCGAACGGCGCGGGCAAGACGACAACCATGAAGACGGTCTCCGGACTGCACCCGGTGCGGGCCGGCAAGATCGTGTTCGACGGCGAGGACATCACGAACATGGCGGCGCACAAGCGCGTCGAGCTGGGCATCGGGCAGGCACCCGAGGGTCGTGGGGTCTTCCCGGGGATGTCCGTCATGGAGAACCTCGAGATGGGCGCCTACTTCCGCAAGGACCGCAAGGTGACCGTCCCCAAGGACCTGGAGCGAGTCTTCACGCTCTTCCCGCGGCTCAAGGAGCGCGCGTCCCAGGCCGCGGGGACCATGTCCGGCGGCGAGCAGCAGATGCTCGCCATCGGCCGGGCGCTGATGGGGCGTCCGAAGCTGCTGCTGCTGGATGAGCCATCGATGGGCCTCGCGCCCAAGCTCATCGCGCAGATCTTCGCGATCATCCGGGAGATCCACGGCCAGGGCGTCACGATCCTGCTCGTCGAGCAGAATGCGGCGCAGGCCCTGAAGACGGCCGATCACGCGTACATCCTGGAGACCGGCGAGATCGTCCGGGACGGCTCGGGCAGCGACCTCGCCGCCGACGACAGCATCCGGGCTGCCTACCTCGGCGGCGACGTCTAGCGACGAAACCACCGTCACACACCCCAGGTCAGTACGGATATCGACAGGCACTACCGTCGAGGGGTGCAGAGGTCGTAAGGTCTGCAACGGATCAAGCTCGTGCAGGCATGGGTGGGGGCCCCGCCAGGATGTCGACAGGAGGACCAGTGGCCCCGTCTCAGGTCAGCGTTCGGGTCATCGATGCCGAGGAGCCAGTGGACGTCGAGTCACTGGCGGGTCTGTGGGTGGACTCCCGTCCCGTCGGACGAGTCCCTGCAGCCGGTCGGGTCGATCGACGCGATCTCGCCAGTACCCTCGGGCGCGCCATCGCGCGGGACGGCGTGAAGGCGTTCGTCGCTGCGCTGGACGGGCACGACGTCGGTTTCGTCGTCCTGTCCCGCGGGCCGCTGCTGCCGCTCCTGGATGAGCCCAGCGTCGCCATCGAGCACTTGTTCGTGCAGGAGGACGCCCGTCGCCAGGGCGTGGGCCGTGCGCTGATCGCGCGCGCCACGACGTTCGCGGAGCAGGGTGGGGCGAGCCAGATCTCGACCAGCGTGCCGGCCGCGGGCCGGGACGGGCAACGCTTCTTCGCTCGGCTGGGCTTCACACCGTTCGTCGTGCGCCGCGTCGCGTCGGTGTCCGCCGTCCGCCGCCGGCTCGTGCCGGAGCCGTGCCTCGCGCGCGATGCGACCGTCCTGCGTCGCCGCTCCCTGCGGGCCAGGAACATGGCCGGCGCCCTGCGCGCCCGCAGCAGCGCCTGACCGCTCCCTGGCCTGTCGGCGGGCGCCTCTAGGGTGAACCCCGTGAGCGTTCCCACGACTGCCGACCAGACCCCGCGCCTGATGCTGCTCGACGGGCACTCACTGGCCTATCGGGCGTTCTTCGCCCTGCCGCCGGAGAACTTCTCGACGTCCACCGGGCAGACCACCAACGCGGTCTACGGCTTCACGTCCATGTTGATCAACCTGCTCCGCGACGAGCAGCCGACGCACATCGCCGTCGCCTTCGACGTCTCCCGGCAGACGTTCCGATCCGAGGAGTACGCCGAGTACAAGGCCGGCCGGTCGAAGACGCCCGACGAGTTCAAGGGCCAGATCTCCTTGCTGCACGAGGTGCTCGCCGCGCTGCGCATCCCGGTCATCGAGAAGGAGGGCTTCGAGGCGGACGACGTCATCGCCACCCTCACGACGCAGGCCGCCGCTCAGGGTCTGGACGTGCTGATCTGCTCCGGCGACCGAGACAACTTCCAGCTGGTCAGTGACCGCACGACCGTCCTCTACCCGGTCCGCGGTGTCTCCGAGCTGTGGCGGATGGACCCGCAGGCGGTGCTCGACAAGTACGGCGTCCCGCCGGAGCGCTACCCGGACCTCGCGGCCCTGGTCGGCGAGACGAGCGACAACCTGCCCGGGGTCCCGGGCGTCGGGCCGAAGACGGCGGCGAAGTGGATCACCACGTACGGCGACCTGCACGGCGTCGTGGCCAACGTCGACCTGATCAAGGGCAAGGCGGGGGAGAGCCTGCGCGAGCACCTGGACGGAGTGCTGCGCAACCGCCGCCTCAACGCCCTCGTCCGCGACCTCGAGCTCCCGCTCGGTCCGGCCGATCTGGCCCGGCAGCAGTGGGACCGGGACGAGGTGCACCAGGTCTTCGACGGCCTGGAGTTCCGGGTGCTGCGCGAGCGGCTCTTCGCGACGGTGGACGCGGCGGCCCCCGAGGCCGAGTCAGGATTCGACCTGGCCACGTCGAAGCTGGACTCGACGGCCGTGGCGGACTGGCTGACGGAGCACGCCGGTGCTGGCGTGCGGACGGGTCTGCACGTGGTGGGATCGTGGGGCCGCGGCGCAGGTGACGCCCGCGGGCTGGCGGTCGCGGCGGCCGACGAGTCCGCCGGCTACGTCGACCTCGAGAGCCTCGACGAGGCCGGTCTCGCCGCAGTGGGTGACTGGCTGGGTGACCCGGCGCGGCCCAAGGCGTTGCACGACGCGAAGGGGCCCGGGCACGCGCTGCGCGAGCGCGGGCTGCCGTTGCGGGGCGTGGTGAGCGACACCGCCCTGGCGGCCTACCTGGTCAAGCCGGACCAGCGCTCCTACGACCTGGCAGACCTGGTGCTGCGGCACCTGAGTCGAGAGCTGCGACTGGAGGCCGAGGACCCGAGCGGCCAGCTCACCCTGGACACCGGTGAAGGGCCGGACGAGGACGAGACGGCGATGGTGCAGGCCCGCGCGGTGCTCGACCTGGCGGACGCCCTGGACGCCGAGCTCGAGGCCCGCGGCGGTGCCGAGCTGCTGCGCGATGTCGAGCTTCCACTGGTGCGGGTGCTCGCGGAGATGGAGCGCATCGGCATCGGCGTGGACGACGACCAGCTCGCCGATCTCGAGGCGGGCTTCGCCGGCGAGGTGAAGCGGGCCGCAGACGAGGCGTTCGCCGCGCTCCCGCAGGCGGCCGACGGCTCGGCCCGCACGCTCAACCTCGGCTCTCCCAAGCAGCTGCAGACCGTGCTGTTCGACGAGCTCGGGATGCCCAAGACCAAGCGCACCAAGACCGGGTACACGACCGACGCCGAGGCGCTGCAGGACCTCTACGTCAAGAGTCCGCACCCGTTCCTCGAGGCGCTGCTGCGCCACCGTGACGTGTCGCGGCTGCGGCAGACCGTCGAGGGACTGCGCAAGACGGTGTCGGACGACGGGCGCATCCACACGACGTACAACCAGACGATCGCCGCGACCGGTCGCCTCAGCTCGACCGACCCGAACCTGCAGAACATCCCCATCCGCACGGACGAGGGTCGGCGCATCCGCGAGGCGTTCGTGGTCGGGCCCGGCTTCGAGTCGCTCATGACGGCCGACTACAGCCAGATCGAGATGCGGATCATGGCGCACCTGTCCGGTGACGCCGGGTTGATCGAGGCGTTCAACACCGGCGAGGACCTGCACCGCTTCGTGGGCGCTCGGGTGTTCGGCGTCGAGCCGGTCGACGTCACCTCCGCGATGCGCAGCAAGGTCAAGGCCATGAGCTACGGCCTGGCGTACGGCCTTTCGGCGTTCGGGCTCAGCCGTCAGCTGCGGATCGACGTCGACGAGGCGCGCGGCCTGATGGGGGAGTACTTCGAGCGGTTCGGCGGGGTCCGCGTCTACCTGGACTCGGTGGTCGACGAGGCCCGGCGTACCGGCTACACCCAGACCATGCTGGGTCGGCGCCGCTACCTGCCGGACCTCACCAGCGACAACCGCCAGCGTCGGGAGGCGGCCGAGCGGATGGCGCTGAACGCGCCGATCCAGGGGTCGGCGGCCGACATCATCAAGGTGGCGATGCTGCGGGTCGCCGCTGCGCTCGAGCAGCAGGACCTGCGTTCCCGGATGCTGCTGCAGGTGCACGACGAGCTGATCTTCGACGTCGCACCGGGGGAGCGGGACGACCTCGAGGCGCTCGTCCGCCAGGCCATGGGCCACGCCATCGAGCTGTCCGTCCCCCTCGACGTCTCGGTCGGTGTCGGCCAGTCCTGGGAGTCCGCCGGCCACTGAAATCACGCATGGGTCGTGCTCGCGCGGACCTTGTGACGATTTCGTAACGAGGCCTTGGGCCCAAGTAGGTGACCTCCGAAGTTACTCCGTGGTAGAACTTCGCAGCCGTGGTCTCTCATTGTGGAGGGACCGACGACGGCAGGCCGACTTAGAGGTGGACATGCGGAACAACGTCATCGGTGGGTTCGTGCTCGCCGTCATGGCAGCTTTGGTCTTCGGGGTCGGGCATCTGCTCGGCTGGGATCTGGATCATGTGGCGCTGCTCGGAGCGGCCCTCGGCGGCGTGATCGGCCTGGTGCCGGACCGCCTGCCCTGGCAGCGCATCGCCGGTTTCGGCGTCGGCTTCGCCGCGGCCTGGATCGGCTTCGCACTGCGCGCCGCCGTCCTGCCCGACACCGCTGGCGGCCGTGCGGTCGCGGCATTCATCGTCATCCTGCTGTGCATGGGCGTCTCGGTGCTGTCCGGCACGCGCCTGCCCCTGTGGGCGATGCTCGTCGGCGTCGCCGCCATCGTCGGGGCCTACGAGACCACCTACACCGACTCGCCGTCCCAGTTCCTGTCGGAGTCGCCCCAGGCCGCGACGCAGGTGCTCCTGGCTGCCGCGCTCGGCTATCTGGCGACCGCGTTCCTCGGCCCGGCCGTGGAGGCCAACCGCGAGCACGAGTCGGCCTCGCACCGTGACACCCCCAGCACGACCACGACCAACGACGACCTCGTTTCGGAGAAGAGCCTGTGACCCGTCAGCGCACCGCCTTCCGCCTCGCCCTCATGGGGGCCGCCGTGCCGGCAGCCCTCGTCCTGGGCGCTGGCCCGGCTCTCGCCGCCAGCGATGTCACGGTGTCCAACACCGAGACCATCCAGGCTCACCTCGACGCGACCGGCAAGGTCAAGGACAAGCGGGTCTACGAGCAGCTGGCCCTGACCGGCAGCGGCAAGGTCGAGGTCTCCAACCCCGTCTCCACGGACGGGCTCCGCAACCTCGACGGCTTCAAGGGCTTCGACGTCAAGGACGGCAACATGATTGCCAACGTCGACGTCAACGGCGAGAAGCGACTCCGCAGCGTCAGCAACTTCACCAAGGACATTCCCCTCACTGTTGAGGTGAGCTACACCCTCGACGGCAAGCCGGTGAAGCCCGGCGACGTCGTCGGCAAGAGCGGCGATCTCGGGGTGAACTACAAGGTCACCAACACCACGGGCAAGTCCGGCTCCGTCACCTTCGACGACGGAACGGGCAAGCAGGTCACCAAAGACGAGCAGGTCGTGATCCCGATGGTGGGCTCGCTGTCGACCCAGCTGCCGTCGAACTTCACCGAGGTGGCGTCCAAGCAGGCCAACATCGCCGGTGACGGCAACGGCGGCACCAAGCTGTCCTTCACCATGACGTTGTTCCCGCCCATCGGATCCGAGACCGCCGAGTTCGGCTACACGGCCCGGATCAGCGACGGCGTCATCCCGCCCGCGTCGATCTCTGCCCTGCCGCTCAACCCGCTGGAGAGCCCCTCGTTCTCCGGTGGCGCCGAGAGCTACAAGAGCGGCGCCGCGACGGGTGCGCAGCTCACCGACGGCGCGATCCAGATCGACTCCAACCTGCTGAAGCTGCGTGACGGGGCCAACACCCTCGTCGCGGGTCTGATCAAGCTCCAGGCGGGTGCGCACAAGCTCAACGACGGCCTGGCCAACGACGCCGCACCTGGTGCCGCCCTGCTGGCCGATGGGGCCAGTCAGCTCAACACCGGCGTGGGCGTGCTCGTGAAGGGCACCAAGACCGCCAAGGCGGGCTCCGCGAAGCTGGCCGTCGGGGCGAACCTGCTGGCCAAGGGCTCCGCAGGCCTTGCCGACGGCAGTGACCAGGTGGCGGCCGGCGCCGGCGATCTCGCGGACGGGCTCGGCCTGATCGTCGACGGAATCGACTCGCTGCCCACGGATATCCAGTCCGACCCAGACTTCCAGCGGCTCCAGGGCGCCCTGACGACGATGCAGAATAAGATCGGGAACTCGTCAGACGTGCCGCAGCCGGTTCAGGCCGACACCACGTTGCTCGGTGCGATCAATGGTGTGCGCTACGGACTCCGTAGTCCTGCCGGCGTTGCCCACTGCGACCAGACCCCCAACGATGCTGACAAGTCGGATGACTGTGGTGCGGCCGATGCCGTGCAGATCGTCTCCGGAAAGCTGTCCGGAGCAGCTGCGCCGGGCGGGCCAATTGCTGGCTGGGTGGATAACGGCATCAGTGTCTACAAGGCCATCGGATGCCCGCAGAATCCTGCCACTCCCATCCCGCCGGTCGTGCCGCCGACCATGCTTCCTTCCCCCCCGGTGCCTGCGACCTGCGTGGATCTCGCCAACATTGTCTATGGCCTCGGGCTGCCCAAGGGTGTGCTCAGCCCAACCGACCCCGGGGGGCTCCAGGCGCAGACCAACGCAGCGGCGGAGACTCTCGACCAGGTGCAGCAGGGGATTGGGCAGCTGTCTAACCAGACCTCGGCGACCATCCTCGGCGGTCTTGCGCTGATCAAGCTTGGGGTGTCGAACCCCGCATGTAGCCTGACAAACCCAACCAATCCGGCCAATCCGTGCGGTCTCAAGCAGGCGGCTGGCTTGGTCAGCGTGGGCATCAACGACCTCGTGGCTGCCATTGCCGACCAGCTCGGTGACGTGGTGAACCAGGCCTACGAGGGTGCGGGTGACGTCGCGGACGGTGCCGGCCAGGTCGCTGACGGTGCGGCTGTCGTCGCGGGCGGCAACGCGAAGCTGGCCAACGGCGCCGACGACCTGAACGCGGGTCTCGGCAAGATCAACTCGGGTGCGGGCCAGCTCGGTGACGGTGCGGGCCAACTCTCGGCCGGCGCCAACAAGCTGTCCAGCGGGCTGGGCGACGCGGCGTCCGGATCGGGTCAGCTGGCCGACGGCCTCGACACGGCCGCAGACGGCTCGACCGCTATCCCCGAAGGTGCAGAGCAGCTGTCCACCGAGGGCACGAAGGTGCTCATCGTCAAGGGCAAGGACACCGCCCAGACCTTCGGCGAGAAGTACGCGCTGATCGACGCGGGTGCCAAGCGCGCCCAGGCGGAGTCCATGGCGTACGGCGCACCGCAGGGCGCGGACGGCGAGACGGCGTACAGCCTCGAGATCGCGGGCGCGGACGGCGAGAGCAGCCGTAACTGGGGCCGCGGCCTCGGCGCGCTGGCCATCTTCGCCATCGCCGGCGGTGCGGCGGCTGCCATCCGGCAGAAGCTGGTCTGACGCTCCACCAGCAGTGACCCGAAGGGGTGGCCGTCGTCACGACGGCCACCCCTTCGGCGTTCACCGCGTCGGCAGGTGGCTCACGAAGATGGTTGTGCCGGGCACCAGGCGGCCCCTGAGGGGGCTCCAGCCGCCCCAGACCTGCTCGTGGCCCTGCGGCCACTCAGGCTCCACCACGTCGTCCAGGACGAAGCCCGCGCCCACGAGGTCACGGACCCGGTCGCCGAGCGTGCGGTGGTGCTCCACGTAGACGGCCCGGCCGTCCTCGCCCTCCTCGACGTACGGGGTGCGGTCGAAGTACGAGTTCCGGACGACGAGCCCGGCCTCACCCGGGTCGTCCGGCAGTGCCCAGCGCACCGGGTGCGTCGTGGAGAAGACCCAGCGGCCGCCGGGACGGAGGACCCGGGCTACCTCACGCATGAGCGCCGCCGCGTCGGCCACGAACGGCACCGCCCCGTAGGCCGAGCACGCGACGTCCACGCTGGCGTCGGCCAACGGCAGGGCGCACGCGTCCGCCTGGATCATCGGCACCGCGGTGCCCGGGTCTATCTGCACCCCTTGACGCAGCATCCCGATGGACAGGTCAACGGCAACGGGCTGCGCGCCCTGCGCGGCCAGCCAGCGCGAGCACTGCCCGGCGCCCGCCCCGACCTCGAGCACCCGGCGTCCGCGCACGTCGCCGAGCAGGCCGGCGTCCGCCTCGTCGAGCCCTTCGGGACCCCAGACGAACCGCCCGTCGCCGAGGAAGCTCCCGTGCTCGGCGTAGTAGTCGGCCGCCTCGGCGTCCCACCACGACCGGTTCGCGCTGGCTGACTCGTGGCTGTCCGCGTCGCGGCGCATCGCCTCGGTCACCGACTCCTCCGTCATGGGCTCCATCCTGCACCCCGGCGCAGCGGTCCCGGTTCGGCTACACAGGGTCACGACCGCACCCGGTTGACCTACGGAATTGTCAAGTTTCACCCGGCCTCTGCTCAAGACGGTGATTCTGTGTCACCATCCTTCGGGGCCAGCGCGTGTGCGGGCCCTGTTCCATGCACCGAATGTGACGAGGGTGGACCACGCATGACAACCGACACGCTGACTCGCGCGCAGCTGCGATCGCGGCACCGGGCCCGCAAGTCCCGCCACCAGGCGCGGACCGTGGCCGGCCTGGCGACCCTGTTGATCATCGTGGTCGGCACGTCGGGCCTGGCGTGGTGGGGCTACCAGGCGCGTGGCGCCGTGTCCTGTTCCGGCAGCCCGGTGACGCTGCGCGTCGCCGCTTCGTCCTCGGTGGCGGATGCGGTGCAGCAGGAGGCGCGTGCGTTCGAGCAGACCAAGCCCCAGGTGGGCGACGCGTGCGTGAGTGTGGACGTCGTCGCCATGGACGTGCCGAAGGTGAACGCGGCGCTCGTCTCGGCCGCCTCGCTGCGCCGCGACCCCGGCTTCGACGTCTGGGTGCCCGAGTCGGCGACCTGGGCCAAGGTGCTGTCCCGCCGCCCCGAGGTCGACCGCCTGCTGCCGGACGTGTTCAGCGTGCTGGCCAGCTCCCCGGTGGTCGCGGCGATGCCGGAGCCGATGGCGAAGTCGTTGGGCTGGCCCAAGCGTCAGGCTGAGCTCGACCAGCTCGTCGCCCTCGCCCAGGACCCGGCCGGCTGGGGCAAGTTCGGTCACCCGGAGTGGGGTCGCGTAAGGGTCGCCTGGCAGGACCCGCAGAAGTCGACTGCGGGGCTGGACGGTCTGATGACCCTGTTCGCCAAGCTCGGTGCGGGCACGAACGCGGACCAGCTGCGGGTCGGCATGCTGCGCGTGCAGAACGCCCTGACGAACCTGGACCTGGACGAGTCGAAGGCCCTGGAGCCCCTGGCGGACCCCCAGCTGAGCTCCGACGAGGCGCTCAAGGCATCGATCATCACGCCCTCCACCGAGCGCGAGGTGCGGGCCTTCAACGCCAGCGGCCCGCGAGAGAAGCTGGCCCCCGTCACCGTCGGGGTGAGCGGTGCGGCGGCCAAGGTGGGGTACCTGCCGCTGTACGGCACCTCCCTGGACCGCGCCCGCGCCATGACGGCTGCTGAGTCGTTCCGCCAGTTCCTGACCTCCACGGACGGCAACCGGGCCTTCGCGGCGGACGGCTGGCGCATCCCGAACGGCGACTCCGGCACCGAGACCGGGCCGGCGACGGTCGGCGCCGGCGATACCGCGCACGAGGTCAAGCCGGCGACCCTGGAGCTGTCCCAGCCCACCCTGCAGTCCATCTCCAAGGCCCTGCAGTCCTGGTCGGCGTTGGAGCGCACCGGCTCGGTGCTGCTGGCCGTGGACGTCTCGGGGTCCATGAAGCAGGCCGTGCCCAAGCTGGGCCTGACCCGCCTCCAGCTCGCGCAGAAGGCGCTGACCTCGGCGATCGTCTCGACGTCGGACCGTTCGTCGATCGGGCTCTGGGAGTTCTCCCGGCACCTGAGCGGCAGCAAGGACTACCGCGTCGTCGTCCCGCTCGGCGCCGCCAGCGACGCCGTCGGCGGGGGGACCCGCCGCGACGCCGTGCGCAGTGGCATCTCGCACCTGACCGCCCGCGGTGACACCGGTCTCTACGACACGACCCTGGCCGCGGTCCGCGAGGTCCGCAGCAAGTGGCGGGCCGACCAGAACGTCGTGGTGGTGCTGAGCGACGGCAGGAACGACGACCCGGGCAGCGTCTCGCTGAAGGCGCTGGTGTCGACGCTCAAGAAGGAGCAGAACGCCGACAAGCCGGTGCGGGTGTTCACGGTGGCGTACGGAGCGCAGGCGGACGCGGCGTCGCTGTCCGCCATCGCGAAGGCCACCGGTGGCCAGAGCTTCATCGCGGCCAGCCCGGCGGACATCGAGCGCGTTCTGCTCGCCACGCTGTCTGAATAGCCCACCACTTGGGCGCGCCCGCTGACAACGGACGCAGCCTGTGCTGCGATGTGCACGTGTCGAAGTCCGATCCGCTGTCCATCGCCGCCAAGGTGCTGCACGAGCCGCAGGTGGCCACCGGCGGATTCAGTGGCGAGACCTTCGCGGGCACCTGGTTCCGGGAGCCCGCGTTCGTCCGCCTGTACCTGCGCAAGCCGAGCCAGGCCGTCCTCGACCTGGCCGTGATGCGACGGCTGTCCGGTCAGGTTCCGCTGCCCAAGATCCTCGCGGCCGAGCCCCGTGGGGTCGGCGGCCTGCCGCCGCACATCGTGACCCGTGAGGTCGAGGGCAAACGCGCCGACCAGCTGCTCGACCGAGGGCTGCCGCTGCCGGCGTCCAACGCCCTCGGCCGCCAGTGCGCCCGCCTCGTGACCCGGTTGCGTGAGGTGCGGGCGGAGGGCCACGGCCCGTGGGCGGACGCCGACCTGCGGACCAGTCAGTGGCCGCCGTCCCAGGCCGATCTCATCGCCTGGTACGAGCACCTCGAAGCGGGCCTGGCTGCTGCCGGGCTCGGCCGGCGAAGCACGCCCGGGCTTCGTGCCGCGGTCGCTGCCGCCGCACAGCGACTGGCGATGGGCCCTCCTCGTCCGGCGTCGCTGGTGCACGGCGACCTCAACGGCAAGAACCTCATCGTCGACCCGAACACCGGGCGGTTGCGCGGCGTGCTGGACTGGGAGTTCTCGCACGGCGGGGAGTGGACCGAGGACGTCGGTAACCTGCTCCGCGCGGCCGATCACGGCGCCGGTAGCGGCGAGGTGGGCGCCGCCTCGTGGTCGGCCTTCCGACGCGGCCTGGTGGACGCTCTGCACACCGGGATCTACGAGGACGGCACGGTGTCCACCGCCACCCTCGGTGGACTCGACGACGACTGGCTTCAGCGGGCCGCCGACCTGGACGTCTTCGCGCTGCTCGAGCTGTCGGCCCGACCGGAACGCGGCGCGGCCGCGCCGGCACCCGTGGTGGTGGCGCGGACGGCGCTTCGCTCGCTCGCGGCCGTGCGCGGTCGTCGCTAGCACCGGGCGCGCCGGCCCGCGTTGACCCGCTGTGGACCAGATCGATAGGGTGGGGGGTCGCACACGTGTGCGACAACACTCTTCATCCTGTCCACCACGACTCATCTGTCCGCATCGGAGCCCCCACTACATGACTGCCAGCACCACCGAGACCCGCGCCCCTCAGGTTGCGGTCAACGACATCGGCTCGGCCGAGGACTTCCTCGCCGCCATCGACGAGACCATCAAGTACTTCAACGACGGAGACATCGTCGAAGGGGTCATCGTCAAGGTCGACCGGGACGAGGTCCTGCTCGACATCGGCTACAAGACCGAGGGTGTCATCCCCTCCCGCGAGCTCTCCATCAAGCACGACGTCGACCCCAACGAGGTCGTCAAGGTCGGCGATGAGGTCGAGGCTCTGGTCCTCCAGAAGGAGGACAAGGAGGGTCGCCTGATCCTGTCCAAGAAGCGCGCGCAGTACGAGCGCGCCTGGGGCACGATCGAGAAGGTCAAGGAAGAGGACGGCATCGTCACCGGCACGGTGATCGAGGTCGTCAAGGGTGGCCTGATCCTCGACATCGGGCTGCGCGGCTTCCTGCCGGCGTCGCTGGTCGAGATGCGCCGCGTCCGCGACCTGCAGCCCTACGTGGGCAAGGAGCTCGAGGCCAAGATCATCGAGCTCGACAAGAACCGCAACAACGTGGTCCTGTCGCGTCGCGCGTGGCTCGAGCAGACCCAGTCCGAGGTGCGCCAGACCTTCCTGCAGACCCTGCAGAAGGGCCAGGTCCGCTCCGGTGTGGTCTCCTCCATCGTCAACTTCGGTGCGTTCGTGGACCTCGGCGGCGTCGACGGTCTGGTGCACGTCTCCGAGCTGTCCTGGAAGCACATCGACCACCCGTCCGAGGTCGTCGAGGTCGGCCAGGAGGTCACGGTCGAGGTCCTGGACGTCGACATGGACCGCGAGCGCGTCTCGCTGTCGCTCAAGGCGACGCAGGAGGACCCCTGGCAGCAGTTCGCACGCACGCACGCGATCGGTCAGGTCGTCCCGGGCAAGGTCACCAAGCTCGTCCCCTTCGGCGCGTTCGTGCGCGTCGACGAGGGCATCGAGGGTCTGGTGCACATCTCGGAGCTGGCAGAGCGCCACGTCGAGATCCCGGAGCAGGTCGTCCAGGTCGGCGACTCGATCTTCGTCAAGGTGATCGACATCGACCTGGAGCGTCGCCGCATCTCGCTGTCGCTCAAGCAGGCCAACGACGGTACGTCCGCTCAGGTCACCGAGTTCGACCCCACGCTCTACGGCATGGCGGCCGAGTACGACGACGCGGGCAACTACAAGTACCCCGAGGGCTTCGACCAGGAGAGCAACGACTGGCTCGAGGGCTACGAGGCGCAGCGCGAGGTCTGGGAGAAGCAGTACGCCGAGGCACACGCTCGCTGGGAGGCGCACAAGACGCAGATCGAGGAGGCGGCCAAGGCCGACTCCGAGGCCCGCGCCGAGGGCGACACCCCGACGTCGTACTCCTCGGAGACGACGGCCGCGGACGTCGCCGCTACCCCGGCCGACGCCCCGCAGGCTCAGGGCGAGGGCACGCTGGCTTCCGACGAGGCGCTCGCCGCGCTTCGTGAGAAGCTGACCGGCGCCTGATCCACCACGCTCGAACGAAGGGGCCCCGCACCGTCTGGTGCGGGGCCCCTTCGCGTCGCACTCGCGCGTCCGGCCGCTAGGGTCGGCGCGTGCTGAGGATCGGGCTGACCGGCGGGATCGGGGCGGGCAAGTCGACTGTCGCGGCCCAGCTGGCGAACCTGGGTGCTGTCGTAGCGGACGCCGATCGGTTCGCTCGCGAGGTGCTGGCACCTGGGACGCCGGGCCTGGCCGCCGTCGCAGCCGAGTTCGGACCCGCGGTGCTCGCCGGAGATGGGTCGTTGGATCGCGCGGCGTTGGGGCGCCTGGTCTTCGCGGACGAGAGTCGGCGGCGCGCGCTGGAGCAGATCACCCACCCGCTGGTGGCTCAGCGCACGGCACAGGTGCTCGACGACGCGGGTCCTGAGGCGATCGTCGTGCACGACGTCCCGCTCATCGTGGAGAAGCAGATGGGCGCGCTCTACCACCTGGTGCTGGTGGTGCACGCCTCCGAGCGGGTCCGCATCGACCGCCTGCTGGCCTCGCGAGCGATGTCCCGGGACGACGTCCGCGCCCGGATCGCGGCGCAGGCCGACGACGGGCAGCGGCGCGCTGCCGCCGACGTCTGGCTGGACAACGACCGGCCTGCGCCCGAGGTGGCGGCTGACCTGTCGGTCCTCTGGGAGGGGCGGCTCCAGCCCTTTGAGGCCAACCTGCGCGCGGGGACGCGCGCTGACCGGCCCGCCCGCGCCGAGATCGTGCCGTACGACGGCAGCTGGCCGGCGCAGGCGGCGCGGCTGGCGGCCCGGATCGACCTCGCTGCGGGTGCGCTGGGTTGCGGGACCCAGCACGTGGGCTCGACGGCCGTGCCCGGGCTCGCTGCCAAGGACGTCGTCGACCTGCAGCTCGGGGTTCGCTCGTTGGCCGACGCGGACGAGGTCGTCGTGGCTCTGGCAGCGGCGGGCTTCCCCCGGGTCGTTGGTGTGACGAGAGACAACCCGCACGCGGTGCTCGAGAGCGCGGCGGACCCGGCAGTGTGGTCGAAGCGGTTCCACGCCAACGCCGACCCGGGCCGCGCGGTGAACCTGCACGTGCGGGTCGTCGGCAGCCCCGGCTGGCGGGCCGCCCTCCTGCTGCGCGACTGGTGGCGCGCCGATGCGGTCGAGCGGAGCGCCTACCAGGGGGAGAAGCAGCGGCTGGCCGCCGCGACCGACAGCGCCGCGGAGTACGCCGACGCGAAGGAGGCGTGGTTCGCGGTGGCTGTGGACCGGGCCGTCGCCTGGGGGCGGCGATCGGGCTGGGCACCGCCCGGCTGAGTACCGCTCGCCGGTTGTCGGTGGTCGCGCCTACGGTTGACCCCATGAGACCCACCACCGACCTGCAGCGTCGGGTCGCCCCGTTCGAGGTGATCTCGGAGTTCACCCCGTCCGGTGACCAGCCCACCGCGATCGCTGACCTGAAGCGGCGCGTCGAGTCGGGGGAGCAGGATGTCGTCCTGCTGGGCGCCACCGGCACCGGCAAGTCGGCGACGACGGCGTGGCTGGTCGAGCAGCTTCAGCGGCCAACGTTGGTGATGGCACCCAACAAGACCCTGGCTGCGCAGCTGGCCAACGAGTTCCGTGAGCTCCTGCCGAACAACGCGGTCGAGTACTTCGTGTCGTACTACGACTACTACCAGCCCGAGGCCTACATCGCGCAGACGGATACGTACATCGAGAAGGACTCGTCCATCAACGACGAGGTGGAGCGGCTGCGGCACTCGGCCACGAACTCCCTGCTGACCCGCCGGGACGTCATCGTGGTCGCGTCGGTGTCGTGCATCTACGGCCTGGGGACGCCGCAGGAGTACGTGGACCGCATGGCCCGGCTGAAGGTCGGCGACGTCATCGAGCGTGACGACCTGCTGCGCCGGTTCGTGCAGATGCAGTACACCCGCAACGACCTGGCCTTCACCCGCGGGACGTTCCGGGTGCGTGGTGACACGGTCGAGATCATCCCGGTGTACGAAGAGCTGGCGCTGCGTATCGAGTTCTTCGGGGACGAGATCGAGCGCATCTACACGCTGCACCCGCTGACGGGGGAGGTCGTGCACGAGGAGGCGGAGATGTACGTCTTCCCGGCGACGCACTACGTCGCCGGCCCGCAGCGCATGGAGCGAGCCATCACGGGCATCGAGACCGAGCTGGCGGATCGGCTGGACGAGCTGGAGCGGCAGGGCAAGCTGCTGGAGGCACAGCGCCTGCGCATGCGCACCACCTACGACATCGAGATGATGCGCCAGGTCGGGTCCTGCTCCGGCATCGAGAACTACAGCCGGCACATCGACGGGCGTGGGCCCGGTACGGCGCCGAACACGTTGCTGGACTACTTCCCCGAGGACTTCCTGCTGGTCATCGACGAGTCGCACGTCACCGTGCCGCAGATCGGCGCGATGTACGAGGGGGACATGTCCCGCAAGAGGGCGCTGGTGGACCACGGCTTCCGGCTGCCGAGCGCGATGGACAACCGTCCGCTGAGGTGGGAGGAGTTCCTGGAGCGCATCGGGCAGACCGTGTACCTTTCGGCCACGCCCGGGCAGTACGAGCTCAGCAAGGGCGACGGCGTCGTGGAGCAGATCATCCGCCCGACGGGCCTGGTGGACCCCGAGGTCGTTCTCAAACCGACCAAGGGACAGATCGACGACCTGCTGCACGAGATCCGCGAGCGGGCCGCCCGCAACGAGCGGGTCCTGGTGACCACGCTGACGAAGAAGATGTCCGAGGACCTCACGGACTACCTGCTCGAACAGGGCGTCCAGGTGCGCTACCTGCACTCCGAGGTCGACACCCTGCGCCGGGTCGAGCTGCTCCGCGAGCTGCGGCTCGGCGAGTTCGACGTCCTGGTGGGGATCAACCTGCTCCGCGAGGGACTGGACCTGCCCGAGGTCTCGCTGGTCAGCATCCTGGACGCCGACAAGGAGGGCTTCCTGAGGTCGGGCACGTCGCTGATCCAGACGATCGGGCGGGCCGCGCGGAACGTGTCCGGCCAGGTGCACATGTACGCCGACCGGGTCACCCCGTCCATGCAGCACGCGATCGACGAGACGAACCGGCGGCGCGCCAAGCAGGTCGCCTACAACGTGGAGCGCGGGGTGGACCCAACGCCCCTGCGCAAGAAGATCGCGGACATCACGGACCTGATCAGCCGGGAGGACGCGGATACCGCGGCCCTGCTCGGCGGTTCGGGGCGCAACCAGTCGCGCGGCAAGGCGCCAGTCCCCGGGCAGGGCTCGCGCGGCGTGGGGGAGGGCCGGGCCCTCGCGGCTCTGCCGGCCGCCGACCTGGCGGACCTCATCCAACAGCTGTCGGACCAGATGCACAGCGCGGCGGGCGAGCTGCAGTTCGAGCTCGCCGCCCGGCTTCGGGACGAGATCGGGGACCTGAAGAAGGAGCTGCGCGCCATGCAGGGCGCGGGGCACGCCTGAGCCGGTGACCCAGCGACAGCGGGCGACCGCCAGGATCGGCATCGCCGGGTGGACGTACCCGGCCTGGCGGGGCGACTTCTACCCGAAGGGGCTCGCGCAGCGGCGTGAGCTCGAGTACGCATCCCGTCAGCTGACGTCGATCGAGGTGAACGGCACCTTCTACGCGATGCAGAAGCCGGCGACCTTCCGGCACTGGGCGGAGCAGACACCCGACGACTTCGTGTTCTCCGTCAAGGGTGGCCGGTTCATCACGCACATGAAGCGGCTGAAGGACGTGGACGTGGCTGTCGCGAACTACTTCGCCACCGGGCTGCTCGCGCTGGAGCAGAAGCTGGGCGCAGTGCTCTGGCAGCTACCACCGAACCTGCCGTTCGACGCCGAGCTGGTCGACGCGTTCCTGAGGCTGCTGCCCCGGGACAGCCGGCAGGCGGCCGACCTCGCCGCGCGACACGACGAGCGTGTCCCGGAGGCCGTCACGACGACGTCGGCCACCCGGCCGGTGCGGCACGCCGTCGAGGCCCGGCACCCCAGCTTCGGCTCCGCGGAGGCCGTCCAGCTCATGCGCTCCCACTCCGTCGCGCTGGTGGTGGCCGACTCAGCCCGGCACTGGCCGATGCTGGAGGAGGTCACGGCGGACTTCGTGTACGCCCGGCTGCACGGCGACAAGGAGCTGTACGCGAGCGGCTACTCGCCGGCGGCGCTCGACGGCTGGGCGGAGCGGGTTCGCGGCTGGGTCGAGCAGGGGGTCGACGTCCTGCTCTACTTCGACAACGACGTCAAGGGCTACGCACCGCACGACGCCCGCTCCCTGCTGGCGCGGCTGCCACCGAGCAGCGGGTAGACTGACGGCGTTCGACGGAGGGGAGTATCCCCTGACGGCATCCTCGTCATCACGGCTGCGGCGCCTCGTGCGCCGGGCCCGGGGAGTCGGCCCCCTACGGGTGGGAGAGACCTCCGGCAGCAGCGCGTCGTCCGTCCGGGTCGACGCGCCTCGACTGACCGGAGGCTTGTGCTCGTGAACGTACCCACCTGGGTCTGGCTGACCACCGTCGGCATCGCGATGGCGTTCCTGCTGATCGACGTGTTCATCATCGGGCGACGCCCGCACGAGCCGTCGACGGGGGAGTCCGCGCGTCACCTGGCGTTCTTCGTCGGCCTCGCTGTGCTCTTCGGTATCGGGGTCTGGGTGTTCGCCGGCGCGCAGTTCGGTGCGGAGTTCTTCGCCGGGTGGCTCACCGAGTACAGCCTGTCGGTGGACAACCTGTTCATCTTCATCATCATCATGTCCAAGTTCGCCGTCCCCAGGCAGTACCAGCAGACCGCCCTGCTGATCGGGATCATCCTGGCCCTGATCTTCCGCGGGATCTTCATCTTCATCGGCGCCGCCGCCATCAACAACTTCAGCTGGGTCTTCTACCTCTTCGGCGCGTTCCTGGTCTACACCGCGATCCACCTGGCGCGTGAGGGCCAGAGCGGCGAGGAGGACTACCAGGAGAACGCGCTGATCCGCTGGGCGCGCAACCACCTGCCGGCCACGGACCAGTACCACGGGGTCAAGCTGACGGTCGTCGAGAACGGCAAGCGGCTGATCACCCCGATGGCCATCGTGCTCGTCGCCCTGGGCACCACCGACCTGCTGTTCGCGCTGGACTCGATCCCGGCCATCTACGGGCTCACCAAGGAGCCGTACCTGGTCCTCATGGCCAACGTGTTCGCCCTGATGGGGCTGCGCCAGCTGTACTTCCTCATCGGTGGTCTGCTGCAGCGCCTGGTCTACCTGGGCATCGGGCTGTCGTTCCTGCTCTTCTTCATCGGCATCAAGCTCATCCTGCACGCGTTGCACGAGAACGAGGTCCCGTTCATCAACGGTGGCGAGCCGGTGCACTGGGCTCCGGACATCCCCATCTGGCTGTCCCTCGTGGTCATAGTCGGCACGTTGGCCGTGACCGCCGTCGCGAGCCTGGCCAAGACGCGTCGCGACGAGCGCAAGGCAGGCGTGGACTCCTGAGCTACCAGCCGCGCTCGCGCCACTCGGCGAGGTGCGGGCGCTGCTCGCCGAGCGTGGAGTCGGCACCGTGGCCCGGATAGAACCAGGTCTCGTCCGGCAGCACGTCGAAGATGCGCTGCTCGACGTCGGTGAGCAGGCTGGCGAACCGCTCGGCGTCCCCCTGGGTGTTGCCGACGCCACCGGGGAACAGTGAGTCGCCGGTAAACAGGTGCGGCACACCGTCGGGGTCGCGGTAGAGCAGCGCGACCGAACCGGGCGTGTGGCCGCGCAGGTAGATGACCTCGAGAGTGATGTTCCCGAACGTCACCCGGTCGCCGTGGTGCAGGAGCTCGCCGACCGGGACCGGCAGGGCCTCGGCGTCGTCCGCCCCCGCGGCCACCCGTGCGCCGGTGTGCGCGACAACCTCGGGCAGCGCGCGGTGGTGGTCCCAGTGCTGGTGCGTGGTGACCACGGCGTCCAACCAGCCGGTCCCCTCGTTCATCAGGGCCAGCAGGCGCGGGGCGTCGTCCGCGGCGTCGACCAGCAGCTGCTCGCCGGTCTGGACGCACGTCAGCAGGTACGCGTTGTTGTCCTGCTCGCTGACGCTCGCCTTGCGGACCACCAGGTGCGAGAGCTCGCGCACCGCAGTTGGCCCACCCTGGACGACGTCGCCGCTGTAGTCGCTCATGCGGGCGACGCTAGCGCGCCCGTGCCTGCCCGGGCACTCAGCCCCAGCTCGGCAGGGCTGGGAGGTCGTCCTGGCCGGTGTCGAGGCCGGAGCCCGACGAGCGCCCGGTCAACCAGCCGAGCACCTCGTGCGCGGGACCGGCGACGGCGACACTGCCGTCGCCGATGACGAGCCGCTCGTCGGGGGAGTCCGCGAACTGCGCCGTGATGGTCGCCCCGGGGGTGGCGTCCGCCAGCCGGGCGGGGCACTCAGCCAGGCCGCCGCGCAGGACGAGATCAGGGGCGTCCGCCATGGTGAAGCCGGCGTCCAGGTCGACGTGGTGGTAGACCACCTCGCGCAGCCTGACCCAGGGCAGCGTGGCGACCGTGATCGTCGGTCCGCGACCGCTGGGCACCTGCACGTCGAGCCGGTCCGCCGGGATGTCGGCGAGCAGCGCGAGCAGCCGCTCGGCCGAGGCCTCCACGTCGGACTCGTGGTCGGACGCTGAGCGATCCGCATCAGCCTCGATGTCAGCATCGCGCTGCGCGGCGGACTCGTACATGGGCGTCACCCGCCCGGTGATCGCCGTCCGAGCGACGTTGCCCAGGCCGTCCGCGTTGCGCGCGAGGTGCGCCAGCACGTGCCCACGGGTCCACCCGGGCAGGAGGGACGGACCACGGGCCTGCTCGTCCGTCAGCTCGTTGATCGTGCTCAGCAGGCGGTCAGTCTGCTCGGACAGATGGGCGAGCAACGGGTCGTCCGCGAAGGCCGTCATGGGCCGAACCTACTCCCGGGACGGACGCCGACAAGGCCGTTGTCGGTGGGTCGACCTAGCATGGTCGCGACCCGTCCGGTCGGTTCGCCGAGCACGCCGGACACGTTCTCGACCTGCAGGAGCGAGCCCACCGTGGCTGACAGCCTCATCGTGCGTGGCGCGCGCGAGCACAACCTCAAGGACGTCTCGCTCGATCTTCCGCGCGACGCCATGATCGTCTTCACCGGACTGTCCGGTTCCGGAAAGTCCTCGCTGGCGTTCGACACCATCTTCGCCGAGGGCCAACGGCGGTACGTCGAGTCACTCTCGGCCTACGCGCGGCAGTTCCTCGGTCAGATGGACAAGCCGGACGTGGACTTCATCGAGGGCCTGTCGCCGGCGGTCTCGATCGACCAGAAGTCGACCTCTCGAAACCCGCGCTCCACGGTGGGCACGATCACCGAGGTCTACGACTACCTGCGCCTGCTCTACGCGCGGGCAGGACGTCCGCACTGCCCGGTCTGCGGTGAGGCGGTGACCCGGCAGACGCCGCAGCAGATCGTGGACCGGCTGCTGGAGCTCCCGGAAGGTACCCGGTTCCAGGTCCTGGCGCCCGTGGTGCGCGACCGCAAGGGCGAGTACGCCGACCTGTTCCGCGAGCTCCAGTCGAAGGGCTTCTCGCGGGCCAGGGTCGACGGCGAGGTCGTGGCGCTGGCTGAGCCGCCGAAGCTGGAGAAGAAGCTCAAGCACACGATCGACGTCGTGATCGACCGGCTGGTGGCGAAGGCGTCAGCCAAGCGCCGGCTCACCGACTCGGTCGAGACCGCACTCGGCCTGGCCGGTGGGATCGTCGTCGTCGAGCTGGTGGACGCGGACGCGAAGGACCCGCACCGGGAGCGCCGGTTCTCGGAGAAGATGGCCTGCCCGAACGACCACCCGCTGGCCATGGACGAGATCGAGCCGCGCTCGTTCTCGTTCAACAGCCCGTTCGGGGCCTGCCCGGAGTGCACCGGCCTGGGTACCCGGCTCGAGGTCGACCCGGAGCTGCTCGTCCCGGACGACGAGCTAACCCTCGCCGAGGGTGCCATCGCGCCGTGGACCCAGGGCTCGGCGGAGTACTTCCAGCGGCTGATGACGGCGCTGGCCGACCAGCTCGGCTTCGCCACGGACGTCCCCTGGCGGGCGCTGCCGGAGCGGGCCAAGGAGGCGTTGCTGCACGGCGAGAACTACTCGGTGCACGTCCGGTACCGCAACCGGTTCGGTCGCGAGCGCTCGTACACGACGGGCTTCGAGGGGGCCATCCCGTTCGTGCAGCGCCGCCACTCCGAGACGGAGTCCGAGTGGAGCCGCGAGCGGTACGAGGGGTACATGCGCGAGGTCCCCTGCCCGGTCTGCGGTGGGGCCCGGCTCAAGCCCGAGTCCCTGGCCGTGCTGCTCGGCGGCCTGTCCATCTCCGCCGTGTGCGCCAAGCCGATCGGGGAGTGCGCCGAGTTCCTCGACACCCTGACGCTGACCGCCCGCGAGAAGCAGATCGCTGAGCGGGTCCTGAAGGAGATCCAGGCTCGGCTCGGCTTCCTGCTCGACGTCGGGTTGGACTACCTGTCGCTCGACCGGGCATCGGGCACGCTGTCCGGCGGGGAGGCGCAGCGCATCCGGCTCGCCACCCAGATCGGGTCGGGCCTCGTGGGGGTCCTGTACGTGCTGGACGAGCCCAGCATCGGGCTGCACCAGCGCGATAACCACCGCCTGATCGGCACGTTGACCCGGCTACGGGACCTCGGCAACACCCTGATCGTCGTCGAGCACGACGAGGACACCATCCGGCACGCCGACTGGGTCGTCGACATCGGTCCGGGTGCGGGGGAGCACGGTGGCCACGTCGTGCACTCGGGGTCGGTGGCCAAGCTGCTCAGCCACAAGGAGTCGCTGACCGGGCAGTACCTCTCCGGACGACGCGAGATCGCACTTCCGGCCGAGCGTCGTCCGGTGGACGGTGACCGCGAGATCACCGTGGTCGGTGCCCGAGAGCACAACCTCCAGGGCATCGACGTCTCGTTCCCGGTTGGCTGCTTCGTCGCGGTCACCGGGGTCTCGGGCTCCGGAAAGTCGACCCTGGTCAACGACATCCTCTACAACGTCATGGCGAACAAGCTCAACGGCGCTCGGCACGTCCCCGGGCGGCACCGCACCGTCAAGGGCCTGGACCACCTCGACAAGGTGGTGCACGTCGACCAGAGCCCCATCGGTCGCACGCCGCGGAGCAACCCGGCCACGTACACCGGTGTGTTCGACCACGTGCGGCGGCTCTTCGCCGAGACGACCGAGGCGAAGGTCCGGGGCTACCTGCCCGGCCGGTTCTCGTTCAACGTCAAGGGCGGCCGCTGCGAGAACTGCTCCGGCGACGGCACCATCAAGATCGAGATGAACTTCCTGCCCGACGTCTACGTGCCCTGCGAGGTGTGCCACGGGGCGCGGTACAACCGCGAGACCCTCGAGGTGCACTTCAAGGGCAAGACGGTCTCGGACGTGCTGGACATGCCGATCGAGGAGGCCGCCGAGTTCTTCGCGGCCGTCCCGGCGATCAGCCGGCACCTGACCACGCTGGTCGACGTGGGCTTGGGCTACGTGCGGCTGGGCCAGCCGGCCACCACGCTGTCCGGTGGGGAGGCCCAGCGGGTCAAGCTGGCCAGCGAGCTGCAGAAGCGGTCGACGGGTCGCACCGTGTACGTCCTCGACGAGCCCACGACGGGACTGCACTTCGAGGACATCCGCAAGCTCCTCCTGGTGCTCCAAGGACTCGTTGACAAGGGCAACACGGTCATTGTGATCGAGCACAACCTCGACGTGATCAAGAGCGCCGACTGGATCGTCGACATGGGCCCAGAGGGCGGCTCGGGCGGCGGTGTCGTCGTCGCGGAGGGCACCCCGGAGGAGGTGGCTGCGCACCCGAGCAGCTACACGGGTGAGTTCCTCGCGCCCGTGCTGGCCGGCCGACGCGCCGTCCCGGTCGGGAGTGCGCGTCCGGTCGCCGCGGCTCTGCTGTCGCGGCGCGCCACCACGGCCAAGGCGGAGCCCGCGAAGAAGGCGACCGCCAAGAAGACGACCACGAAGAAGACGACCGCGAAGAAGACGACCGCGAAGAAGACGACCGCGAAGAAGACGACCGCGAAGAAGACGACCGCGAAGAAGACCACCGCGAAGAAGACCACCGCCAAGAGGGCGCGCTGACCCGAGAGGTCGTGCGCAGGTCCCGTTCAGGGCATTCCCAGCCTTGCTCTGAACACTTGCTGCTCTGAAAGACCCCGACGTCGTCGCCGATCCCTGGAGAGTCATGACCGGATCCACCGCCCCGACCCGCCGTGCCGTGCTCCAGGGCGCATCCGCCGCCGTTGTCGCCGGAGTCGCGCTGACCGCGTGCGGCGACGCCTCCGACGGCGGCGGAGCCACGTCGACCGGCCCGGCGAAGGCCGGCCCGGTCGGCAAGTCCGCCGACGTCCCGGTGGGTGGAGGCACGGTCTTCGCGAGCTCGAACGTCGTGGTCACCCAGCCGACGTCCGGCGACTTCAAGGGCTTCAACACCCGGTGCACCCACCAGGGCTGTGCCGTCAGCAGTGTCGCGGACGGCTACATCATCTGCCCGTGCCACAACAGCCGGTTCGCGGTGGGTGACGGTGCGCCGACCGCCGACAGCATGGCGAAGGAGCCGCTCGCCTCCGTCCCGGTGAGCGTGGCGAACGGCGAGATCACCGTCGCCTGACGTCTGTCGGCGGCGAAACGTAGGGTTGGTGACGTGGCCGACCCCTCGACGTACCGACCCGCCCCGGGAGAGATCCCGGTCGAGCCGGGGGTCTACCGCTTTCGCGACGAGCACGGCCGCGTCATCTACGTGGGCAAGGCGAAGAGCCTGCGCCCGCGACTGAGCTCGTACTTCCAGGACGTCTCCGCGCTGCACCCGCGTACCCAGACGATGGTCACCACGGCGGCCAGCGTGGAGTGGACCGTGGTGGCGACCGAGGTCGAGGCCCTGCAGCTCGAGTACTCCTGGATCAAGGAGTACGACCCCCGGTTCAACGTCAAGTACCGGGACGACAAGTCCTATCCCTACCTGGCCGTGACGATGGGCGAGGAGTTCCCCCGCGTCCAGGTCATGCGCGGTGCCAAGCGCAAGGGCACCCGCTACTTCGGGCCGTACGCGCACGCCTGGGCGATCCGCGAGACCGTCGACCTCCTGCTGCGCGTCTTCCCGGTGCGCACGTGCAGCAGCGGCGTCTTCCGGCGGGCCGGTCAGGTCGGGCGACCCTGCCTCCTCGGCTACATCGGCAAGTGCTCGGCGCCGTGCGTCGGTCGGGTGACGCCGGAGGAGCACCAGGCCCTCGCCGAGGACTTCTGCGACTTCATGGCCGGCAACACGGGCCGGTTCGTCCGCCGACTCGAGCGTGAGATGCGGGAGGCGTCCTCCGAGCTCGAGTTCGAGCGCGCCGCCCGGCTGCGGGACGACATCGGCGCGCTCAACCGCGCCCTCGAGAAGAGCGCCGTGGTGCTCGCCGACGCCACCGATGCCGACGTGTTCGCCCTTGCCGAGGACGAGCTCGAGGCCGCCGTCCAGGTGTTCCACGTCCGCGGCGGCCGCATCCGCGGGCAGCGCGGCTGGGTGGTCGAGAAGGTGGAGGACGTCGGGACCGACGACCTCGTCGAGCACCTGCTGCAGCAGGTCTACGGGGAGTCGCCGGAGGCGGTGCCACGTGAGGTGCTCGTCCCCGCGCTGCCCCGCGACTCCCACGAGGTCGCCGCCTGGCTGGAGGGGCTGCGCGGTGCGCGGGTCGACCTGCGGGTGCCGCAGCGCGGTGACAAGCGCGCCTTGCTCGAGACCGTCGAGCGGAACGCCGGGCAGGCGCTGAACCTGCACAAGACGCGCCGGGGCGGCGACCTGACGACCCGCTCGGTCGCCCTCAAGGAGCTGCAGGATGCGCTGGACCTGCCAGAGGCTCCGCTGCGGATCGAGTGCTACGACGTCTCGAACCTGCAGGGCACCGAGGTGGTGGCCTCCATGGTCGTCTTCGAGGACGGGCTGCCGCGCAAGTCCGAGTACCGCCGGTTCGCGGTGCGCGGTACCGAGGGGCAGGACGACACCGCCTGGATGAACGAGGTCATCACCCGCCGGTTCCGCCGCTACCTGGACGAGCGCGCCGAGGCCAGCGACGTCGAGATCGCCCAGGGCATCGACCCGGAGACCGGACGCCCGCAGAAGTTCGCGTACCCGCCCCAGCTCGTCGTCGTCGACGGCGGCCCGCCCCAGGTGGCGGCTGCCGCCCGGGCGCTGTCCGACCTCGGCATCGAGGAGGTGTCACTGGTCGGTCTGGCCAAGCGACTCGAGGAGGTCTGGCTGCCCGGCGACGACCACCCGGTGGTCCTGCCGCGCAGCAGCGAGGGGCTGTACCTGCTGCAGCGGGTCCGGGACGAGGCGCACCGGTTCGCGATCACCTACCACCGGCAGCGCCGGTCGCGCTCGATGACGACCAGTGCGCTGGACTCCATCCCGGGCCTCGGCCCCACCCGCAGGACGGCGCTGCTGAAGCACTTCGGTTCCCTGAAGAAGCTCAAGGCGGCGGACGTCGAAGCGGTCGGCCAGGTCGCGGGCATCGGGCCGGCCACCGCCCAGGCCGTCGTCGACGCCCTCTCGGCACCGTCCGGCGCGGTTCCCGCGGTCAACCTCAGCACCGGTGAGGTTCTGGACGACTGACGGGGTGCCGCTCGATAGGCTGGGACGAACGACGAGGCAGGAGCGCATGAGCCAGGACCAGACGCAGCAACCGCAGCTGGTGATCGTGACGGGGATGTCCAGTGCCGGTCGCTCCACCACTGCCAACGTCCTCGAGGACCTCGGTTGGTACGTGGTCGACAACCTGCCCCCGCAGATGCTGAACCCGTTGGTACAGCTGGCCTCGCGTGAGCGCACCCCGGACGACGAGGTACACGCGCCAGGGCTCGCGGCCGTGGTCGACGTGCGCAGCCGGTCGTTCTTCCAGGCCCTCCAGGACGCGCTCTTCGAGCTGCGCACCAGCGGAGCCGCTCCCCGGGTGGTCTTTCTCGACGCCGCTGACGACGTCCTGGTGCGCCGCCAGGAGTCCGTCCGACGTCCCCATCCGTTGCAGGGCAACGGCCGCATCCTGGACGCGATCCACCGCGAGCGCGAGATGCTCGAGTTCGTCCGCGAGCGGGCGGACGTCGTCATCGACACGAGTGGCCTCAACGTCACGCAGCTGAAGACGAAGGTGTCGCAGATCTTCGAGGCCAGCGAGCTGCCCCGGTTGCGGGCGACCGTCATGTCCTTCGGGTTCAAGTACGGCCTGCCGCTGGATGCGGACTTCGTGCTGGACATGCGTTTCCTGCCGAACCCCTACTGGGTGGACGACCTGCGACCGCTGAACGGCAACGACGCGGGCGTGAGCCAGTACGTCATGGCGCAGGACGGTGCGTCGGTGTTCCTGGACCGGTTCGTGTCCTCGCTCGAGCCGGTGCTGGTGGGCTACGAGAACGAGAGCAAGCGCTACGTGACGATCGCGCTGGGCTGCACCGGCGGCAAGCACCGTTCGGTCGCCATGGTCAATGCGCTGGCCGAGCGCCTGGCCGAGCTGGGGGTCCAGGTCGGCACCCTGCACCGCGACCTGGGGCGGGAGTGACGCGGCCTGCGGTCGTCGCGCTGGGCGGGGGCCACGGCCTGGCCGCTTCCCTGGGGGCGCTGCGTCATCTGACCGACCAGCTCACCGCGGTGGTCACCGTCGCGGACGACGGCGGTTCCAGCGGCCGGTTGCGACGCGAGCTGGGAGTGCTCCCGCCCGGCGACCTGCGGATGGCCCTGGCCGCCCTCTGCGACGACGGCGAGTGGGGCAGTACCTGGCGCGACGTGCTGCAGCACCGGTTCGCCAGCCAAGGGGAGCTGCACCACCACTCCGTGGGGAACCTGCTGATCGTCGCCCTCTGGGAGCTGCTCGGCGACACCGTCGGTGGCCTGGACTGGGTCGGCCGCCTGCTAGGCGCCCGGGGCCGCGTCCTGCCGATGAGCTCGGTCCCGCTGATGATCGAGGCGGACGTCGTCGGTCTGGATCCGGACGACGTCACCGCGGTGCGCACCGTCCGGGGTCAGTCCGAGGTCGCCGTGACGGCCGGACGGGTCACCTCGGTCCGGCTGGTGCCGGACGCGCCGCCCGCCTGCGAGGAAGCGGTGGCGGCGGTGCGTTCGGCCGACTGGGTGGTGCTCGGGCCGGGGTCGTGGTTCACCTCGGTGATGCCGCACCTGCTGGTACCGGACCTCGCGGACGCGTTGTGCACCACCTCGGCCAAGACCCTGATCACGCTGAATCTGGTGGACGAGAAGGAGACCGGTGGGTTCAGCGGCGCGGACCTGCTGGACGCCGTTCGCGAGCACCAGCCCGACCTGCGGGCGGACGTCGTGCTGGCCGACCCCTCGATGGTGGCGGACCGACGCCACCTGGAGGACGCTGCGGCCCGGCTGGGCGCCAGCCTCGCGGTGTTCTCGGTGGCCCAGACCGGCCGGGCGGGGGTGCACGACCCGCTGCGGCTCGCAGCGGCGTACCGTGACGTGCTGCGCTGACAGACCGCTGGACGGACCGCCTCGGCGTCCGCGCAACGAGGGTTTGATCAAGCGCCCGAGAGGCCGACGAGAATGACAGGATGGCCAGCATGGCGATGACGGCGATGGTGAAGGACGAGCTGAGCCGCCTGCCGGTGACCAGGAAGTGCTGCCGCAAGGCGGAGGTCTCGGCGACGCTGCGGTTCGCCGGCGGCCTGCACATCGTGGCGGGGCGGATCGTGGTCGAGGCCGAGCTGGACACCGGTCAGGCCGCGCGGCGGCTGCGCCGGGACATCGCCGACGTCTACGGCCACGCGAGCGACGTGGTGGTGCTGGCGCCGGGCGGTCTGCGCCGCGGCACCCGGTACGTCGTGCGGGTGGTGAAGGACGGCGAGGCCCTGGCCCGCCAGACCGGCCTCATCGACGGTCGGGGCCGGCCGGTCCGCGGCCTCCCGCCGCAGGTCGTGTCCGGCGCCGTGTGCGACGCGGAGGCGGCGTGGCGCGGCGCGTTCCTGGCGCACGGCTCACTGACCGAGCCCGGCCGTTCGTCGGCGCTCGAGGTCACCTGCCCCGGTCCGGAGGCTGCCCTGGCCCTGGTCGGTGCGGCCCGGCGGCTCGGCATCCAGGCGAAGGCCCGTGAGGTCCGAGGCGTCGACCGGGTGGTCATCCGGGACGGCGACGCGATCGGCGCGATGCTGACCCGCCTCGGCGCGCACGACGCCGTCCTGGCGTGGGAGGAGCGTCGGATGCGTCGCGAGGTGCGCGCCACCGCGAACCGGCTGGCGAACTTCGACGACGCCAACCTGCGGCGCTCCGCGCGGGCCGCGGTCGCCGCGGGGTCGCGGGTCGAGCGTGCCCTGCAGATCCTCGGGGACGACGTCCCGGACCACCTCCGCGAGGCCGGCCAGCTGCGCCTGGCGCACAAGCAGGCGAGCCTCGAGGAGCTCGGCCACCTGGCCGACCCGCCGATGACGAAGGACGCGGTCGCCGGTCGGATCCGGCGGCTGCTCGCGATGGCAGACAAGCGGGCCGACGACGAGGGCGTCCCGGGCACGGACGCCAACCTGACCGCGGACATGCTCGAAGCCTGATACGCCCCAGCGACGCGTCTGCCCAGGACGATAGGGTCGACGGGACGCCGACGACGCCGTCGACGTCCACCCCTGACCACGCCCGTACGGCGTACCCGTCCCAGGAGGCAGCGCAGTGACCGTCCGCGTAGGTATCAACGGCTTCGGCCGCATCGGCCGCAACTTCTTCCGCGCCGTCGTGGCGTCCGGCGCCGACATCGAGATCGTCGCCGCCAACGACCTCACCGACAACGCGACCATCGCCCACCTGCTCAAGTACGACTCGATCCTGGGTCGGCTGCCGGCGGACGTGACCGCGACCGACGAGGGCATCACCGTCGACGGCAAGCTCATCCGCGTGTTCGAGGAGCGCGACCCCGCCAACCTCAAGTGGGCCGACGTCGGCGCGGACGTCGTGATCGAGTCCACCGGCTTCTTCACGGACGCGACCAAGGCGAAGGCGCACGTCGATGGCGGCGCCAAGAAGGTCATCATCTCGGCACCCGCCTCGAACGAGGACGTGACCGTCGTGATGGGCGTGAACCACGAGCAGTACGACCCCGCGTCGCACACCGTGATCTCCAACGCCTCCTGCACGACGAACTGCCTGGCCCCGATGGCCAAGGCGATCCACGACGCGTTCACCATCCAGCGCGGCCTGATGACCACGGTGCACGCCTACACCGGCGACCAGAACCTGCAGGATGGCCCGCACCGGGACCTGCGCCGGGCCCGCGCCGCCGCGATCAACGTCGTGCCGACCTCGACCGGCGCGGCCAAGGCCATCGGCCTGGTCATGCCCGAGCTCAAGGGCAAGCTGGACGGCTACGCGCTGCGCGTCCCGATCCCCACCGGTTCGGCCACCGACCTGACCGTCACCCTGTCGCGCGAGGTGTCCGCTGCCGAGGTCAACGCCGCCGTCAAGGCCGCCGCCGAGGGCCCACTGAAGGGCTACCTGCGCTACACCGAGGACCCGATCGTGTCCTCCGACATCGTCACCGACCCGGCCTCCTGCATCTTCGACGCCGGCCTCACCAAGGCGATCGGCGACCAGGTGAAGGTGGTCGGCTGGTACGACAACGAGTGGGGTTACAGCAACCGCCTCGTCGACCTCGTCACCTACGTCGGCGCGACGCTCTGACCGGTCACGCTGACGTGCTGACCATCGACGACCTGGGCGACCTGCGCGGCAAGCGCGTGCTCGTCCGCAGCGACCTCAACGTGCCGCTCGACGGCACGACCATCACGGACGACGGCCGGATCCGGGCGTCCGTGCCGACCATCCAGCGCCTGCGTGACGCGGGTGCGCGGGTGGTGGTGTGCGCGCACCTGGGTCGTCCGAAGGGTGCGCCGGAGGACCGGTACTCGCTGCGGCCGGTGGCCAGCCGCCTCGGCGAGCTGCTGGGCGCCCCCGTGGCGTTCGCGACGGACACCGTGGGCGACAGCGGGCGCGACGTCGTGGCCGGTCTCGCGGACGGCGACGTGGCCGTGCTGGAGAACCTCCGGTTCAACCCGGGGGAGACCAGCAAGGACGACGCCGAGCGCGGCGCGTTCGCGGACCAGCTGGCCGAGCTGGCCGACGCGTTCGTCAGCGACGGCTTCGGTGTCGTGCACCGCAAGCAGGCCAGCGTGGTGGACGTCGCGCAGCGGCTGCCGCACGCCGCGGGCGGTCTCGTGCTCGCCGAGGTGGAGGTCCTGAAGCGACTGACCGTCGACCCGGCCCGGCCCTACGTCGTCGTGCTGGGTGGTTCGAAGGTCTCCGACAAGCTCGGCGTCATCGAGAACCTGCTGGGCACGGCGGACCGCATCCTGGTCGGCGGCGGCATGGTGTTCACGTTCCTCAAGGCCCAGGGTCACGAGGTCGGCAAGAGCCTGCTGGAGGAGGACCAGCTCGACACGGTCCGCGGCTACCTCGACTCCGCGCGCGAGCGTGGCGTCGAGATCGTGCTGCCGACCGACGTCGTGGCGGCGACCGCCTTCGCGGCTGACGCCGAGCACGACGTCGTCCCGGCGGACGCGATCCCGGCGGACCGCCTCGGTCTGGACATCGGGCCGGACTCGGGGCGGCTGTTCGCGAGCCGGCTCGCCGACGCCAGCACGGTGTTCTGGAACGGCCCGATGGGGGTGTTCGAGCTCGAGCCCTTCAGCCACGGCACCCGGGCCGTGGCACAGGCGCTGGTGGACTCCGACGCGTTCAGCGTCGTCGGCGGTGGTGACTCCGCTGCCGCCGTGCGCACCCTGGGCTTCGACGAAGGGGCCTTCGGCCACATCTCCACCGGCGGGGGAGCCAGCCTGGAGTACCTCGAGGGCAAGACGCTCCCCGGCCTGACCGTGCTCGACAGCTGACGAAAGGTTCCACCTGATGGCTCGCGGCACCGTGACCGGTCGTGTCCCGCTGATGGCGGGCAACTGGAAGATGAACCTGGACCACCTGGCGGGAGCGCACCTCGTCCAGAAGCTGGACTGGACGCTCAAGGACGGCAAGCACGACTTCGCCGCCGTCGAGGTGACGGTGCTGCCGCCGTTCACCGACCTGCGGACCGTCCAGACCCTGGTGGACGGCGACAAGCTGGACATCAGGTACGGCGCCCAGGACCTCTCCCCGCACACGGAGGGCGCGTACACCGGCGACGTGTCGGGCGCGATGCTCGCCAAGCTCGGCTGCACGTACGTGGTCGTCGGGCACAGCGAGCGCCGCGAGATCCACCGCGAGGACGACGCCCTGGTCAACGCGAAGGTCAAGGCGGCCTACCAGCACGGCCTGACGCCCATCCTGTGCGTCGGTGAGGGGCTGGAGGTTCGCCAGGCGGGCGAGCACTGCGCGCACACCCTGGCTCAGCTCGACGCGGCGGTGGACGGCCTCACCGCGGCCCAGGGCAAGAGCCTGGTCGTCGCGTACGAGCCCGTCTGGGCCATCGGCACCGGTGAGGTGGCGACCCCGGAGGACGCGCAGGAGGTGTGCGGTGCGATCCGCACCCGCCTGGCGGAGATCTGGTCCGGGGACGTCGCGGACGCGGTCCGGGTGCTGTACGGCGGATCGGTCAAGTCCACCAATGTCGCCTCGATCATGGCGCAGCCGGACGTGGACGGCGCCCTGGTGGGTGGCGCGAGCCTGAAGGCGGACGAGTTCGCGAGCATCTGCCGCTACCGTGACCACCGGACCGGCTGAGACCGCCCGAGGTCCTGATTGGCGCCGTCACCGCGTACTCTGTGACGGTACGACGCGGCCCTTGGCCCTGACCCAGATGACGGACGGATCTTTTCGTGAGCGCAGTACGCATCAGCCTTGAGGTTCTGCTGGTCATCACCAGCCTGTTCCAGACCCTCCTCATCCTGCTCCACAAGGGCAAGGGTGGCGGTCTGTCCGACATGTTCGGTGGCGGAGTCACCTCGAGTCTCGGCGGTTCCTCGATCGCCGAGAAGAACCTTGATCGCTTCACGATCGCCATCGCCCTGGTCTGGTCGGCGTGCATCGTCGGCATCGGGTTGATCGAGCGGTTCACCGCCACCTGAGTACGGGGTCGCCGACGCGCAGCGTCGGTGTGACCACCAGCGCACACGAGACACGGGAGAACGTGCATGGCAGGCGGGAACGCGATCCGGGGTAGCCGGGTAGGTGCAGGTCCGATGGGCGAGGCGGAGCGCGGCGATGCCGCTCCCCGGATCGTCCAGTCCTACTGGTGCGCCAACGGGCACGAGACGCGACCGAGCTTCGCGGACGAGCAGGGCGTGGCCGCCCCCGAGACCTGGGACTGCCCGCGCTGCGGCTTCCCGGCCGGGCAGGACCAGGCGAACCCGCCGGCCCCACCCAAGGTGGAGCCGTACAAGACGCACCTCGCCTACGTGAAGGAGCGTCGCAGCGACACCGACGGTCAGGCGATCCTCGACGAGGCGCTGCAGCAGCTGCGGGACCGCGGCCTCATCCGCTGACGGTTCGCCCCGCTCAGGGGCTGGACAGCCGGATCAAGGCTGGTGGCACGCGCTGTGCCGCCGCCCGGTCCAGCAGCCAGACCGTCGCGCGTCGTCCGCCAGCAGCCCCGGCCGGGGCCTGCACCGGCCCGGCGCCGCTGAGGGCCAGGCCGATCGCATCGGCCTTCTCCGCTCCGGCGGCGACCAGCCAGACCTCCTCGGCCCGGTTGATCGCGGGCAGGGTCAGGGAGACCCGTAGCGGCGGTGGTTTCGGCGAGCCGTGCACCCCGACGACCGTCCGATCCGCCTCGTGGATCCCGGCCATCTCGGGGAACAGCGACGCGATGTGCGCGTCCGGACCCACCCCGAGCAGCAGGACGTCGAAGGCCGGGACGTCGTCCCGGCTCGTCCCCTCGGCCCGCGCGACCCGGGCCAGCTCCTCCGCGTAGCGCTCGGCTGCGGCGTCGACGTCCACGTGCGGAGCCTGGTCGCTGGCGCCCATGGGGTGCACGTGCGCTGGGTCCAGCCGCAGCCCGTCCAACAGTGCTTCGCGGGCCTGCGTCTCGTTGCGGTCGGGGTGTCCGGCCGGCAGGAAGCGCTCGTCCCCCCACCAGACGTGCACGTCGGGCCAGGACACCGCGTCGCGGGCCGGGCTCTCGGCGAGGGAAGCCAGGACAGCCGTCCCGACCGACCCTCCCGTCAGCACCACGTGAGCGGTGCCGCGCGCGGCCTGCGCGTCCACCAGCCGGGTGACCAGCCGCGCCGCCACCGAAGCGGCCAGCAGGGCGGCGTCCCGGTGCACCACGACCAGCGGTGAGGCGCTCACCTCGCGCTCGGCTTCCTGGGGGTGGCCTTCTTGGTTGCGGTCTTCTTGGTTGCGGGCTTCTTGGTCGCTGCCTTCTTGGTCGCTGCCTTCTCCGGCGATGCCTCCCGGATGGCCCGGGCCGTCGCGGCCTCCCGGCGACCGGCCCGCCGTGCGTCCTGCTTGGCCTCGGCCAGCGGCTTGGCCTCGCCGGCGGCGGCAGCCTGCGAGGCGGTCACGGAGCGGCCGGCGTCGAGCCGCCCCAGGCCGCGCTGCAGCGTCTCCATGTAGATCTCGTCCTGGTCCAGCCGGCGGAGCTCCTCGGCCAGGCACTCCGCGAGGTCGCGGCGGGGGAGGGCGATCCGGCGGTCGGGCTGGCCCGGCTGGGTCAGGGTGGCGATCGCGCCGTCCGCCCGGACGAGGTCGACGGGCCCGCTGCGCCGCGCGAGCCGCACGCTGGCCATCCCGGTGCCCGCCTTGGTCCGAGCCCGGGTCACGGTGCAGCGCAGCGTCTCGGCCAGCCAGGCGGCCAAGAGGTCGGTGCTGGGGCTGTCCGAGGCTCCGGTGACCGTGATGTGCTCGATCGGGTTGTACGGCGGCTGGTCGAGCGCCGCGGCGAGCAGGCCACGCCACTTGGTGACCCGCGTCCACGCCAGGTCGGTGTCGCCGACCGCGTAGGTGTCGCGTCGCCGGCTGAGCTCCTTGCGCGGGTTGGCGGATGCGGCGGCGTCGGTGATCCGGCGCTGGGCCATCCGGCCGACGGGGTCCTTCGACGGCTCCTTCGGGGCCTGGCCGGGCCACCAGACCACCAGCGGGGAGTCCGGCAGCAGCAGGGGCGTCACCACGCTGTCGGCGTGCGCTGCCAGCTGGCCGTACAGGCGCAGCACGATGACCTCGCTGGCGCCGGCGTCCCCGCCGACGCGAACCTGGGCATCCATCCGCTCGGCGCCGCGGCGGTTGCCCTCGACGATGACGATGACCCGGCAAGGGTGCTCGCGGCTCGCGTCGTTCGCCGCCGCGATGCTCTCCTCGAACTCGCCCTCGTCGGTGACGATGACCAGGGTGAGCACCCGGCCCAGGGCGATGGCCCCGCCGGAGTCACGCAGGTCCACCAGCTTGCGGTTGACCGCCGCCGTGGTGGTGCTCGGCAGGTCGATGATCACGGCAGCCTCCAGACCCGGCCGTCGCGGGCCATCATCGCGTCGGCGGTGGGCGGCCCCCACGTCCCGGCGGGGTAGGGGTCCGGTCGCCCGGACTTGCTCCAGTGCTTCTCGATCGGGTCGAGGATCTGCCAGGACAGCTCGACCTCCTCGTGCCGTGGGAACAGCGGCGGCTCACCGAGCAGGACGTCCAGGATCAGCCGCTCGTAGGCCTCGGGGGAGGACTCGGTGAAGGCGTGCCCGTAGCCGAAGTCCATCGTGACGTCGCGGACCTCCATCGCCGTCCCGGGCACCTTCGAGCCGAAGCGCAGGGTCACGCCCTCGTCCGGCTGCACCCGCACCACCAGGGCGTTGTGCCCGAGCTCCTCGGTCGCCGTGGTCTCGAACGGCAGGTGCGGCGCCTGCTTGAAGACCACCGCGATCTCGCTGACCCGGCGGCCGAGTCGCTTGCCGGTGCGCAGGTAGAACGGCACCCCGGCCCAGCGACGGGTGTCGATCTCGAGCTTGATCGCGGCGTACGTCTCGGTGGCGGAGCTGCGGCTGATGCCGTCCTCGTCGAGGTAGCCGATCACCTTCTGACCGCCCTGCCAGCCGGCCGCGTACTGACCGCGCGCCGTGGACGACCCGAGGTCCTTCGGCAGCCGGACGGCGGACAGCACCTTCTCCTTCTCGGCGCGCAGGTCCTGGGCGTCGAACGAGACGGGCTCCTCCATGGCGGTCAACGCCAGGAGCTGAAGCAGGTGGTTCTGGATGACGTCGCGGGCGGCCCCGATGCCGTCGTAGTAGCCGGCCCGGCCGCCGATGCCGATGTCCTCGGCCATCGTGATCTGCACGTGGTCGACGTAGTGCGCGTTCCAGATCGGCTCGAACAGCTGGTTCGCGAAGCGCAACGCCAGGATGTTCTGCACGGTCTCCTTGCCGAGGTAGTGGTCGATCCGGAAGACCGCCTCGGGCGGGAAGACCTGGGACACCACGTCGTTCAGCTCACGGGCCGACTTCAGGTCGTGCCCGAAGGGCTTCTCGATGACCACTCGTCGCCAGGTCTCGCGCTCGGGGGAGGCCAGGCCGGATCGGGCCAGCTGCTCGCAGACCTGGGAGAAGAACTTGGGCGGGATCGACAGGTAGAAGGCGTGGTTCCCGCCGGTGCCCCGTTCGGTGTCCAGGCCTCGCACGACCTCGGCGAGGTGGTCGAACGCGGCGTCGTCGTCGAAGTCGCCGGGCACGAACCGGAAGCCCTCGGCGAGGTGCTTCCAGACGTTCTCCCGGAACGGCGTGCGCGCGTGCTGCTTGACCGCGTCGTAGACGATCTGCCCGAAGTCCTGGTCGGCCCAGTCGCGCCGGGCGAAGCCGACGAGCGAGAAGCCGGGCGGCAGCAGGCCGCGGTTCGCCAGGTCGTACACGGCGGGCATCAGCTTCTTGCGCGCCAGGTCACCGGTGACGCCGAAGATGACCAGGCTGCACGGGCCGGCGATCTTCTGCAGCCGCTTGTCGCGCGGGTCGCGCAGCGGGTTCTGACCGGCCCCCACCCGGGCAGGGCTCACTTGAGAACCTCCCGGAGACGAGCGACCCCGGCGGCCCGGTCGGTGAGGTGGACCCGCAGCACCGGCCGGTCGTGGTCGGCGAGCACCTGCGCGTCGCCGGCCGCCTGGGCGGCGATGAGGTGGCCGAAGCTGAACGGCTGGCCGGGGACGTCGAGGTCCTCTGCCGGGTCGCCCGTGACCTGCAGGTACACGCCGATCGCCGGACCACCCTTGTGGTACTGACCGGTGGAGTGCAGGAACCGCGGGCCCCAGCCGAAGGTCGTCGGCCGCTCGGTGCGCAACGCCAGCGGGGCGCGCACGTCCGCGAGCTCGGCCTGCTCGGCCCGGTCGAGGTAGGCCATCACCGCGAGGTACCCGCGGCCGGGCTCCAGCCGGTCGAGCAGTGCGGCGACCGCACCGGGCAGGTCACTGACCCCGTCGAGGAGGCCGGGCGTCCCGCGCAGCTCGATGCCGTCGTCCACCAGGTCCGGCTCGCCGGTCTCGGGCGTGCCCTCGAGCATGCCGCGGGCGGCCTTCTTGGCGCTCTCGACGTCCGGCTGGTCGAACGGGTTGATGCCCAGCAGCCGGCCGGCCACGGCGGTAGCCGCCTCCCAGAGCAGCATCAGCGCACCGAGCGAACCCCCCACGCTGATCGTCGTGGCGTTCTGCGCGGCGCCATCGGTGCCGTCGCCTTCGCCAGGCTCGGACGCCGGGTCCCCGTCAGCGGCGACGAGCAGCACGGGCAGGACGTCGGACGCCGGCCACCGCACCTCCGGTGCCTGCGGACCCTCGACGACGACCGGGAGCAGTCCGGTGCCCTGCTTGCCCGTGCTCTCGGCGACGAGCTGCTCGGCCCAGTCGCCGAATCCCACGACGGAGGTGCCGTCGGCGGCCAGGGCCAGCTTGTCCCGGCGCCCGGTCGAGCCCTTCGGGTCCACCCCGGACAGGGCGGCGCCGAGCACCAGGGCCGGGTTTCCCTCGGCGTCCTCGGCCAGCAGGCCGGCCACGGAGTCGGCCTCGTCGAGCAGCGCGCCGATGTCGACCCCGGCCAGCCCGCTCGGCACCAGGCCGAACGCGGTCAACGCCGAGTAGCGTCCGCCGACGTTCGGGTCGGCGAGGACGACGCGGTAGCCGGCGGCCCGGGCCGAGGCCTCGAGCGGGGAGCCGGGGTCGGTGACGACGACGATCCGCTCGGTCGGGTCGATCCCGGCGTCCCGGAAGGCACCTTCGTAGGCGCGGCGCTGGCTGTCCGTCTCGACGGTGCCGCCGGACTTGCTGGAGGCGACCAGCACGGTGCGCTCCAACCGGTCCCCGAGGGCGGCGCGGACGTAGTCCGGGTCGCTGGAGTCCAGGACGGTCAGCGGGACGCCGGCCGTGGCGCAGATGACCTCCGGTGCGAGCGACGAGCCGCCCATGCCCGCGAGGACCACGTGGTCGACGTCCGGTCCGAGGTCGGCCCGGATCGCTGCGACCTCGTCCACCAACGGTCGCGAGGACTGGCCCAGGCCCACCCAGGACAGCCGGATCGCGGACTCGGACTCGGCTTCGGGCCCCCAGAGCGTCGCGTCCTGCGCGAACAGCCGGGAGGCGAAACGTTCGTCCACCAGCGCAGGCACGTGCGCACGCACCGCGTCCGCCGCCTCGCCGGTGGCGGTCACCTCGGTGGTGGCACCGCCGCCGCCCTTGGCCCAGGCCAGGACGGCCCCCGCGGAACCGTCCGCAGGGCTCACTGGCCGGCCTTCTGGGTGAGCTCGTCCTCGACCGTCCGGGTCAGCTCGTCCCAGCTCTTCACGAACTTCTCGACGCCCTCGCGCTCCAGGACGGCGGTCACGTCGCCGTAGGAGATGCCGAGCCGCTCCAGCGCGTCCAGCACTTTGCGGGCGTCGTCGTACTCGCCGCGCACCGTGTCGCCGTGGATCTGGCCGTGGTCGAACACGGCGTCCATGGTCGAGCTGGGCATGGTGTTGACGGTGCCGTCCGTGACGAGCTCGGTGACGTACAGCGTGTCCGAGTAGGCCTGGTTCTTGACCCCGGTCGAGGCCCAGAGCGGGCGCTGCGGGTGGGCGCCGTCCTCGGCCAGCACCTGCCAGCGCGGGGTGCCGAAGACCTCCTCGAACGCCTGGAAGGCGAGCCGGGCGTTGGCCACAGCCGCCTTGCCGCGCAGTGCCTTCGCCTCGTCAGAACCGATCTCGTCCAACCGCGGGTCGATCTCGGTGTCGACCCGGGACACGAAGAACGACGCGACGGAGCGGATCGTCGACAGGTCGATGTCGGCCTCACGGGCCTGCTCCAGGCCGGTCAGGAAGGCCTGCATGACCCCGCGGTAGCGGTCGAGCGCGAAGATCAGCGTGACGTTGACGCTGATCCCGGCCGCAATGGCCTGCGAGATGGCGGGCAGTCCCTCGACGGTGGCGGGGATCTTGATCATCACGTTCGGCCGGTCGACGGTGGCCCACAGCCGCTTGGCCATCTCGACGGTCGCGCCGGTGTCGTGCGCCAGGCCCGGGTCGACCTCGATCGACACCCGGCCGTCCTGGCCGTTCGTCCGGTCGTAGACGGGACGCAGCACGTCGCACGCGTTGCGGACGTCGTCCGTGGTGATGGCGTAGATGGCGGCGGCGACGTCCTGGCCGTCGGCAGCGAGGGCGCGCACCTGCTCGTCGTAGGCGTCGCCCTTGGACAGCGCCGAGGCGAAGATCGTCGGGTTCGTCGTCACGCCGACGACGTGCTTCTCGTCGATGAGCCGCTGCAGGCTGCCGTCGTTCAGCAGCTCACGGGACAGGTCGTCGAGCCAGACGGATACGCCGGCCTCGGACAGCTGGGCGAGTGCGTCGGTCATGGGGTTCCTCCCGGAAGGGGTGGGTCGGGGCGAAAGGGGATCGACGCTCAGGGTCGGTCGGCGGTGCCCCCGGACGTCGGCGCGGACGCCGACGGGGACCCGCCCGGTCGCACGGCGCCGAGCCCACCGGTTGCTTCGGTGTAGCTCTCACGCGCGGCCGCGGCCACGTGCTCGGCGGTGAAGCCGAACTCGCGGAAGATGGTCTGGTAGTCGGCAGAGGCGCCGAAGTGCTCGAGCGAGACGATCCGCCCGGCGTCGCCGACGACGTCCCGCCAGCCCTGGCCGACGGCGGCCTCCACGCTGACCCGGGCGCGCACCGTCGGAGGGAGCACCTCGTCCCGGTA
Organism: Angustibacter luteus; assembly: GCF_039541115.1. Classification (NCBI taxonomy): domain Bacteria; kingdom Bacillati; phylum Actinomycetota; class Actinomycetes; order Kineosporiales; family Kineosporiaceae; genus Angustibacter; species Angustibacter luteus. Next base: position 649,776 of record NZ_BAABFP010000005.1, on the reverse strand, counting down.
GGACTGCGGCTGCTCGGCGAACCACTCGCGGCACGGCATCGAGACCACCCGGGTGGGCGTCCCCTCGGCCTGGAGCACGTCGCGGGCAGCGACGGCGAGCTGGACCTCCGAGCCGGTGGCCACGAGGATCACGCCGGGGGCGTCACCGTCCGCCTCCGCCAGCACGTAGCCGCCGCGCGCCACACCCTCCGCGGACCCGAAGCCGCCCTCGCCGCGGTCGACGATCGGGAGGTTCTGCCGGCTGAGGATCAGCCCGGCCGGTCGGTCCGTGTGCTCCAGGATGGTGCGCCACGCCCAGGCCGTCTCGTTCGCGTCGGCGGGCCGGACGACGTCCAGGCCCGGGATGGCACGCAGCGCCGCGAGGTGCTCGACGGGCTGGTGGGTCGGCCCGTCCTCACCGAGCCCGATGGAGTCGTGCGTCCAGACGTAGGTGACGGGCAGCTTCATCAGTGCGGCGAGGCGTACGGCCGGGCGCATGTAGTCGCTGAAGACCAGGAAGGTGCCCCCGTAGGGCCGGGTCAGGCTCTGCAGCGCGATGCCGTTCAGGATCGAGCCCATCGCGTGCTCGCGGATGCCGAAGTGCATCGTGCGCCCGAAGGGGCCGCCCTGCCAGTCCTTGGTCTGCCGGTTCGCCGGGATGAAGGACGGCTGGCCCTCCATCGTCGTGTTGTTGCTCTCGGCCAGGTCGGCCGAGCCGCCCCAGAGCTCGGGCAGGACGTCGGCCAGCGCGCCGAGCACCTTGCCGGACGCCGCGCGGGTGGCCAGGCCCTTGGGGTCCGGGTCGAACTCGGGGATGCTGTCGGTCCAGCCGTCCGGCAGCCGCTGGGCGCTCAGCCGGTCGAGCAGGGTCGCGGCGTCCGCGTTGGCGGCGCGCCAGGCCTCGTACGAGCCCTCCCACTCCTCGTGGGCCGCGCGCCCGCGGTCGCCGACCTCCCGGGCCCGGGCCAGCACGTCGTCGTCCACCTGGAACGAGCGCGCCGGGTCGAAGCCCAGCAACTCCTTGGTGGCCGCGACCTCGGCGTCACCGAGCGCGGAGCCGTGCGCCTTCCCGGTGTTCTGCTTCGTCGGGGCCGGCCAGCCGATGATGGTGCGCAGCGAGATGAACGAGGGGCGCGACGTCTCCGCCTTCGCGGCCTCGATCGCGGCCAGCAGCGCGTCGACGTCCTCCACGTAGGAGCCGGACGTCGTCCAGTCGACGGACTGCACGTGCCAGCCGTACGCCTCGTACCGGGCCGCGACGTCCTCGCTGAACGACACGTCCGTGTCGTCCTCGATGGAGATGTGGTTCTTGTCGTAGATCACCACGAGGTTGCCGAGCTCCTGGTGGCCGGCCAGCGAGCTCGCCTCGGCGGTGACGCCCTCCATGATGTCGCCGTCCGAGCAGAGCACGTAGACGTGGTGGTCGAACGGGCTCTCGCCGGGGGCGGCGTCCGGGTCGAGCAGCCCGCGCTCGCGCCGGGCCGCCATCGCCATGCCGACCGCGCTGGCCAGGCCCTGGCCGAGCGGGCCGGTCGTGATCTCCACGCCGCGGGTGTGCCGGTGCTCGGGGTGCCCGGGGGTCTGGGAGCCCCACGTGCGCAGCGACTCGAGGTCGGAGAGCTGCAGGCCGTAGCCGGACAGGTAGAGCTGGATGTAGAGCGTCAGGCTGGAGTGCCCGCAGGACAGGACGAAGCGGTCCCGGCCGAGCCACTGGTCGTCGGCCGGGTCGTGCCGCATCACGTTCTGGAACAGCAGGTAGGCGACGGGGGCCAGGCTCATCGCCGTCCCCGGGTGGCCGTTACCGACCTTCTGCACGGCGTCCGCGGCCAGCACCCGGACGGTGTCCACGGCGCGGACGTCGGTCTCGGTCCACCCGGCGCTCGAGGCGGTCGGGGGAGCGAGCTCGCTCGATCGGCCTGGTGTGGTCAGCTCGCTCACGTGAGGTTCCTCTCCTGGCACGGGGTGAGGCGCCGTCGGGCGCTCGCTTCGAGCCTAGACCTGCGCCCGACACCCGCATCCCCGGCCCTGGGCCCGATGCGGCGGCGGTAGCATGAGGGACGTCGAGCGCGCCGTCCGGCGTCGCCGAAGCCTTGCCGTCCAGCGCACCAGAGGACCCGTGACCGCGACCGACCCCCGTTCCCCGCTGCGGCCTGCGCCGCCGGGAACCGCGCCAACGGTGCCTGCGGGCCGTCGCTCGGTCTCGCGGACCATCCGGGCGTACGTCGCCCTCACCAAGCCGCGGATCATCGAGACGCTGCTGGTGACGACGGTGCCGACGATGTTCCTGGCCGCCGAAGGGCTGCCCCCGGCGTGGCTGGTGTTGGCGACGCTCGTGGGCGGCACGCTGGCGGCGGGGAGTGCCAACACCCTGAACTGCTACCTGGACCGCGACATCGACCAGGTCATGCACCGCACCCGCCAGCGGCCGCTCGCCACCGGTGAGGTCTCGCCGCGCGAGGCGCTGGTGTTCGGCGTCGTGCTCGGCATCGTGTCGGTGCTGTGGCTGGGACTGCTGGTCAACTGGCTGTCCGCCGGCTTGGCCCTGGCCGCGAACCTGTTCTACGTCTTCGTCTACACGATGCTGCTCAAGCGTCGGACGCCGCAGAACATCGTGTGGGGCGGTGCCGCCGGCTGCATGCAGGTGCTGATCGGGTGGGCCGCGGTGACCAGCTCCCTGGACTGGGCGCCGTTCGTGCTGTTCGGGGTCATCTTCCTGTGGACGCCGCCGCACTACTGGCCGCTGTCGATGCGGTTCGAGGACGACTACGCGAGTGCCGGCGTCCCGATGCTGCCGGTGGTGGCCTCCGACCTGGCAGTGGCTCGTCAGGTCGTCGCCTACTCGTGGGCGATGGTGCTCTGCTCCCTGCTGCTGGTGCCCGTCGCGCCCACCGGCTGGTTCTACGCGGTCGCGGCCGTGGTGCTCGGTGCCGTGTTCCTGACCGAGGCGCACCGCTTGCTCGGCCGGGCGAAGCGCGGAGTGTCGGGGGCGGCGCTGAAGCCGATGCGCCTGTTCCACTACTCGATCACGTACGTGACGCTGCTCTTCGTGTCCGTGGCGATCGACCCGTTCCTGCGCTTCTGACCGCCGCCCATTTTGGCGCGGGGGCACCCTGTTACGCACCTAGTGCAGTGGGGGTCCCCAGCGACACCCGGGGGATGGAGCAATCCTCCCCACCGCCGTGCGGCCGGCGACCCGTCGGTGTCGCGGCGCAACGCAGCTACGCACCTAGTGGAGTAACGGCACGCCGTGACGACTGCGGCGGGCGGCGGCTGGCGCGGTGTGAGGATGGCGCGTGTGAGGGTGGCGCGGCGGGAACGGCTAGGACGACGAGAGCGAGGCCCGCACGCGGAGGCTGAGCAACAGCCTCGTGACCGCGACGACCAGCAGGCTCGCGCCCAGCATGTGCAGCGCCACGGCGACGACGGGCAGTCCGGTGAGGTACTGGACGTAACCGATGACTCCCTGGGCGAGGCCCACGGCGAGGGTGATCCAGGCTTCGCGCCGAGGCACGGCACCGGACGACGTGAGCCGCAGTCCCACGATCAGCACCGCGACCACGCCGAACCAGAGCAGCACGGCGTCCGAGTGCAGCCAGCTCATGCTGCGCGGGTCCAGGCCGAACCGGGCGGGCGCGTCGGCGTCCCCGGAGTGCGGGCCCGACCCGGTGACGAGGGTGCCGAGCAGCAGCACGGCGCCCGTCAGCAGCGCGAGCACCCGGGAGGTCCAGACCAGCTCGGACCGCACGACCGGCCTGGTCGGCCCATCCGGCTCGCCGACGCGCCACACCAGGTACGTCGATGCGCAGACGAGGCCCATCGAGACCAGGAAGTGCGCGGCCACGGTGGCGGGGTTCAGGTGGGTGAGCACGGTGATGCCGCCGAGCACGGCCTGGACGACGACCCCGACCAGGGGCAGCGCGGCCACCGCGACCAGCCGTCGCGGCCGGTGCAGCCGCCGGACCTCGAGCAGCACCACGACGAGCGCGGCCAGGGCGACGATCCCCACCACGGACGTCAGCGTGCGGTTCCCGAACTCGATGTACTTGTGCACGCCCTGCGGCTGGTGCACGACCGGTGTGTACGAGCCGGGCACACACTCCGGCCAGGTCGGGCAGCCCAGGCCCGAGCCGGTCAGGCGGACCAGCCCGCCGGTGACGACGATGCCGATCTGGACGACGAGGTTGGCGACCAGCACCGGCTGCACCCAGCGACGGGCAGGGGCGGGGACTCCGGGTCGCGTCGCGGCAGGCGTGGGAGTGGTGGCGGCGCTCACGACGTCCAGGGTAGGTCCCCGGTGGCGGCCGCGACCGCCAGGGCGCCGAGCACCGCGGCCACCACGAGGACCAGCAGGACGTAGCGCCAGGTGCTTCGGGAGTGCTGTCGACGGGCCCGGTTCTGCTGCCGGGTCGTGCCGTCACCGGACGAACCGGCGGGTGGTGGGTCGACGAGCACCCCGGGCCGCCCACCGGTGGCGATGGTGGCGCACCAGATGACGAGGCCGGGTGCGGCGACCCCCCAGGCCAGGCCGCCGCCGATCCAGCAGAACGCGGCGGCGGTGACCACGGCGAGCCCGGCCGTCCACACCACCGGCAGGCTCCAGCGCCCGGTCCGACGGCGGTCGGTGCCCAGCAGGACGAGCACCCCCGTCACCGTGACCGCGGCCGCGACGACGAGGGCCGGGGTCAGCTCCATCGGAACAGCCTGCGCGCCGCGGTCCCCCCGACCAGGGCCCATCCGCCGAGCACCAGCAGGGCGCGCACGTCCAGGTCGCCGTCCAGCAGGGCAGCCCGGAGCCCCTCGCCGAGCGCGCCGGACGGCAGCCAGCGGGCGAGGTGCTCGACGCCGGCTGGCAAGGTCGATGCCGGCACCAGCACGGCACCCCCGGCGACGAGCAGCAGCCAGACCAGGTTGGCGACGGCCAGCACGGCCTCGGCGCGCAAGGTTCCGGCGACGAGCAGAGCCAAGGACACGAAGGCCGCCGTGCCGACGAGTCCCACCAGCACGGCCGCGGGAACGCCCGACCACTGCGGCGCCCAGCCCAGCAGCAGCCCCAGCCCGGACAGCACGACCACCTGGACGCCCAGCACCGCGAGCACCCCGACGGCCTTGCCGGCCAGCAGCCCGCCGCGGCCCAGGGGAGTCGTGCCGAGCATCCGCAGCACACCGTAGCGGCGGTCGAAGCCGGTCTGGATCGCCTGCCCGGTGAAGGCGGAGGAGATCACCGCCAGCGCCAGCACCCCGGGGACGACGATGTCGATCCGCGGGCCGGGCCCGAGGTCGGGCACCGACGCCTTCGTGAGCCCGATCATGGCCAAGGCGGGGAGCACGAGCGAGACGAGGAGCTGCTCGCCGTTGCGCAGCAGGATGGCCGACTCGAACCGGGCCTGGGCGAGCACCCGTCGGACGACGGGCGCTGGCGCGGCGACGGGGCCGGGCGCGGACGGACCTGGACGGGCGAACCCGGCGTCGGCGCTCATCGCAGCTCCCGACCGGTCAGCTCCAGGAACACGTCCTCGAGGGACCGCCGCCCGACCGTCAGCCCGTCGGGCATGACGCCCTGCGCGACGCACCACGACGTCAGCGTGGCCAGCACCTGCGGCCCGATCGGACCCTGCAGCACGTACTGCCCCGGGTGCGGCTCGAGCACCACGACCGAGGGGTCCAGGGCTCGGCGCAGCGTGGCCAGGTCGAGCGCGGGGCGAGCGGTGAAGCGGGCCTGCTCGGCCGACGTCCCTGCGGTGAGCTCGGCCGGGGACCCGTGACCGACCACACGACCACGATCGACCACCACGACGACGTCCGCGAGCCGCTCGGCCTCCTCCATGTAGTGCGTGGTCAGGACGACCGCGGCGCCGCGAGCGCGGACGTCGGCCAGGACCGACCACACGGCCTGGCGGGCCTGCGGGTCCAGGCCGGCGCTCGGCTCGTCCAGGAACAGCACGTCGGGGCGTCCGACGAGCGCGCAGGCCAGGGCCACCCGCTGGCGCTGTCCGCCGGAGAGCCGGCGCACCGTCGTCCGGGCGAAGCCGTCGATCCCGAGGTCGGCGCACAGCTGGGCCGGTGGCACGGGAGTGGCGTGCATCCGCGCCACGTGCTGCACGAGCCCGGCAGCACGCGCCCCGGTGGGCAGGCCGCCGTCCTGCAGCATCACGCCGACCCGCGCGCGGTGCGCCGGGCTGGCGAGGTGCGGGTCCTCGCCGAGCACGCGCACCGTGCCGGCATCGGGTCGACGCAGTCCCTCGCAGCACTCGACGGTGGTCGTCTTACCGGCTCCGTTGGGGCCGAGCACCGCGGTGATCTCGCCCCGGCGGGCGACCAGGTCGAGCCCGTCCACGGCGCGGAGGGGCCCGTAGCTGCGGACCAACCCGCGCACGACGACGGCGTCGTCCTCAGGTCCGGGCATGCTGCGGAGTCTAGGTCGCGGCCCGGTGTGGCGCGGCGCACACCCTGCTGGGTTTGATGCCTCGGCGTAATTAGGTCACAATGGGCTTGTGCAATTCGCGCAGCACGGCTCGTCGCCGTCTCGGGTCACCGAGAGCGGCTCAGCCGAGCACACCCGGGACCGGGTGGCGCGATCGGTGCTCGAGCACGGGCCGGTCACGGCCGCCGAGATCGCCTGCACGCTGGGACTCACCCCCGCCGCGGTGCGGCGCCACCTGGACGCGCTCGAGGACGCCGGTCTGGTGCGCACCCGCGAGCCGCTGCGCACCGCGAGCCGCGGCCGTGGCCGTCCGGCCAGGGCGTACGTGCTGAGCGACGCGGGGCACGCGTCGATGACCACGGCGTACGACGACCTGGCCGCGTCCGCGATGGCCTACCTGGCCGAGCAGCTCGGCCCGGGCGCGATCGAGGGGTTCGCCGCCCGTCGGGTGGCCGACCTGGAGCGCCGGTACGCGCCGGTGGTCGAGGCGGCCGGGGACGACGTGACCGGTCGCACCCAGGCGCTGGCCGCTGCGCTGGCCCAGGACGGGTACGCCGCCTCGACCCGTCCGGTGTCCACCCCCGCCGGGGACGTCGGCGTCCAGCTGTGCCAGGGTCACTGCCCGGTGCAGCACGTCGCCGAGCGGTACCCGCAGCTCTGCGAGGCGGAGACCGAGGTGTTCTCCCGCCTGCTCGGAGTGCACGTGCAACGCCTGGCGACCCTGGCCGGCGGCGCGCACGTCTGCACCACGCACGTCCCGGCGACGGGCACGAGCACCATCAGCACGACCACCAGCACCAAGACCACGCTCGACCTGACCCAGACCCCTGCATCTGCCGAGGGAAGGACCACTCGATGACCACCACCCCGACCACAGGCCCGTCGACCAGCTCGTCGGTTCCGGAAGCGACCCAGCGCGAGATCGAGGGTCTCGGTCGGTACGCGTTCGGCTGGGCGGACTCCGACTCCGCCGGCGCGACGGCCAAGCGCGGCCTGTCCGAGGAGGTCGTCCGCGACATCTCCGGCCGCAAGAACGAGCCCGAGTGGATGCTCAAGCTGCGCCTCAAGGGTCTGCGCCTGTTCGACAAGAAGCCCATGCCGAACTGGGGCAGCGACCTGTCGGGCATCGACTTCGACAACATCAAGTACTTCGTGAAGTCGACGGAGAAGCAGGCCACCAGCTGGGAAGAGCTGCCCGAGGACATCAAGAACACCTACGACAAGCTCGGCATCCCGGAGGCGGAGAAGCAGCGCCTGGTCGCCGGCGTCGCGGCGCAGTACGAGTCGGAGGTCGTCTACCACCAGATCCGCGAGGACCTGGAGGAGAAGGGCGTCATCTTCGTCGACACCGACACCGGCCTGCGCGAGCACGAGGACCTGTTCCGTGAGTACTTCGGTTCCGTGATCCCGGTGGGCGACAACAAGTTCGCCTCGCTGAACACCTCGGTGTGGTCGGGTGGCTCGTTCATCTACGTCCCGCCGGGCGTCCAGGTGGACATCCCGCTGCAGGCCTACTTCCGGATCAACACCGAGAACATGGGCCAGTTCGAGCGGACGCTGATCATCGCCGACGAGGGCTCGTACGTGCACTACGTCGAGGGCTGCACCGCACCGATCTACTCCAGCGACTCGCTGCACAGCGCGGTCGTCGAGATCATCGTGAAGAAGAACGCCCGGGTGCGGTACACGACGATCCAGAACTGGTCGAACAACGTGTACAACCTGGTCACCAAGCGGGCCACCGCGGCCGAGGGCGCCACCATGGAGTGGGTCGACGGCAACATCGGCTCGAAGGTGACCATGAAGTACCCGGCGATCTACCTGATGGGCGAGCACGCGAAGGGCGAGACCCTGTCCATCGCCTTCTCCGGCGAGGGTCAGCACCAGGACGCGGGCGCCAAGATGGTGCACGCCGCCCCGCACACGTCGTCCTCGATCATCAGCAAGTCCGTCGCCCGCGGTGGCGGCCGCACCTCGTACCGCGGCCTCGTCCAGGTGCTGGAGGGCGCGCACCACAGCGCGTCCACCGTCCGCTGCGACGCGCTGCTGGTCGACACGATCAGCCGGTCCGACACCTACCCGTACGTCGACGTCCGCGAGGACGACGTGTCCATGGGTCACGAGGCCACGGTCTCCAAGGTCAGCGAGGACCAGCTCTTCTACCTCATGTCGCGCGGCATGGCCGAGGACGAGGCGATGGCGATGATCGTCCGCGGCTTCGTCGAGCCGATCGCCCGTGAGCTGCCCATGGAGTACGCGCTGGAGCTCAACCGGCTGATCGAGCTGCAGATGGAGGGTGCGGTCGGCTGACGCCGGCCACCCCCGCTGCACGCCAGCCCGCACCACCCCCGGAACCGAAGAAGCGGAGCACGAGCACTCGCATGACCGACACCACCCAGCAGAGCGGCGCCCCGGCGCCGGTGCTGCTCGACCCGTCCGCCGTCGCCCAGCACGGCCTGAAGCCGCACTCGCACGGCGGTGGCACCGTGCCGGACAAGTCACGCGCCGAGCGCACCCGCTCGTTCGACGTGGCCGACTTCCCGCTGCCCACCGGGCGCGAGGAGGAGTGGCGGTTCACGCCGATGGACCTGCTGCGCGGGATCCTCGAGGAGCGCACCAGCGACGAGGGTGCCGCCACGTGGGCCGTGCAGGCACCGGACGGGGTCACCGTCGCGAGCCTCGAGCCCGGGCAGAGCCCGCGCGGCAACGCCCTCACGCCCGCCGACCGCGCCGCTGTCATCGCGTCGTCCGGCACGCCCGAGGCCCTGCACGTCAAGGTCGCGAACGAGGTCGAGCTCACGGAGCCCGTGCGCGTTTCGCTGACCGGCGCGGCCGACCTGCGCAGCAACGCGCACACCGTCATCGAGGCCGGCCGGCACAGCAAGGCCACCGTGGTGGTCGACCACGTCGGATCGGGCCAGCACACCGGCAACCTCGAGATCGTCGTCGGGGACGGGGCGGACCTGACCGTGGTCAGCCTGCAGCGCTGGGAGGACGACGCCATCCACCTCGGCCAGCACGACGCCAAGGTCGGCCGGGACGCCCGCTTCAAGCACGTCGCGGTCTCCCTGGGCGGCAAGGTCGTGCGGATCAACGCGAACGTCGAGTTCGCCGGACCCGGCGGTGACGCCAAGATGTTCGGGATCTACTTCGCGGACGCCGGCCAGCACCTCGAGCACCGGTCCTTCGTCGACCACAGCGCACCGCACTGCGCGAGCCACGTGACCTACAAGGGCGCGCTGCAGGGCGAGGGCGCGCACACCGTCTGGGTCGGCGACGTGCTGATCCGGGCGAGCGCCGAGGGCACGGAGACCTACGAGCTCAACCGCAACCTGGTGCTGACCGACGGCGCCCGCGCCGACTCGGTGCCGAACCTCGAGATCGAGACCGGCGAGATCGCCGGCGCCGGGCACGCGAGCGCCACCGGCCGGTTCGACGACGAGCAGCTGTTCTACCTGCAGGCCCGCGGCATCACCGAGGCCGAGGCCCGTCGCCTGGTGGTGCGCGGCTTCTTCGCCGACATCCTGGCCCAGATCGGCGTGCCGGACGTCCAGCAGCTGCTCAAGGACGCGATCGAGGACGAGCTCGAGGGCGCCATGGGTCAGGCTCCGGTGCGGGTGGACGCATGACGTTCGTGCCCGCGGTCCACCTGGACGACCTGCCCGACGTCGGGGCGGTCCAGGTACTGCTCGACGGCCAGCGCGTGGCCGTCGTCCGCGCCGAGGACGGCAGCCTGCACGCCATCGACGACACCTGCTCGCACGCCGAGGTTTCGCTGTCCGAGGGCGAGGTCGAGGACTGCACGATCGAGTGCTGGCTGCACGGGTCGCGGTTCGACCTGCGGACCGGCGCCCCCACCGGACTGCCCGCCACGCAACCGATCGACGTCTACCCGGTCACGATCCAGGACGACGTCGTCCTCGTCGACGTGACCGCCCCCAACACCTCCGGTGCCGGGACCTCCGACACCTTCACCAGCAGCAAGGAGCACTGACGCATGGCCACCCTCGAGATCCGCGACCTGCACGTGAGCGTCGACACCGAGCAGGGCACCAAGGAGATCCTGCGCGGGGTCGACCTGACCGTCCGGTCCGGCGAGACCCACGCGATCATGGGCCCGAACGGCTCGGGCAAGTCGACCCTGGCCTACTCGATCGCCGGTCACCCGAAGTACAAGGTCACCAGCGGCACGGTGACCCTGGACGGCGAGGACGTCCTCGCGATGAGCGTGGACGAGCGTGCCCGGGCCGGCCTCTTCCTGGCCATGCAGTACCCCGTTGAGGTGCCCGGCGTCACGGTGTCGAACTTCCTGCGGACCGCCAAGACCGCGATCGACGGCCAGGCGCCGCCGCTGCGCACCTGGACCAAGGACGTCAAGGCCGCCATGGCCGACCTGCGGATGGACCCGACCTTCGCCGAGCGCAACGTCAACGAGGGCTTCTCCGGCGGCGAGAAGAAGCGCCACGAGATCCTCCAGATGGAGCTGCTCAACCCGAAGATCGCCGTCCTGGACGAGACCGACTCCGGCCTGGACGTCGACGCGCTCAAGGTCGTCAGCGAGGGCGTCAACCGGGTGCGCGAGGGCGGCGACGTCGGTGTCCTGCTGATCACGCACTACACGCGGATCCTGCGTTACATCAAGCCCGACTTCGTGCACGTGTTCGTCGACGGCCGGATCGCCGAGGAGGGCGGCTCCGAGCTCGCGGACCGTCTCGAGAACGAGGGCTACGACCGCTTCCTGCCGGCCAAGGCCTGAGCAGGGCCAGGTCATGAGCACCGTCGCCCCCGCCAGTACCCTCGCCGTCTCGGCGACGGGCGGGTTCAGCGACGCCGAGCTCGCCGCGCTGCGCGCGGACTTCCCGATCCTGGGGCGAACGGTGCGCGACGGCCGGCCGCTGGTCTACCTGGACTCGGGTGCGACGTCCCAGAAGCCGCGCCAGGTCCTGGACGCCGAGCGCGACTTCTACGAGCGGCACAACGCCGCCGTGCACCGGGGCGCCCACCAGCTGGCGGAGGAGGCGACGGACGCCTTCGAGGCCGCTCGGGCCGCCGTGGCCGGCTTCGTCGGGGTGGACGCCGACGAGGTCGTGTTCACCAAGAACGCCACCGAGGGCATCAACCTGGTGGCCTACGCGATGAGCAACGCAGCGACTGCCGGGCCGGAGTCGGCGCGCTTCGTGCTCGGCCCGGGCGACGAGGTCGTGGTCACCGAGATCGAGCACCACGCGAACCTCGTGCCCTGGCAGGAGCTGTGCAAGCGGACCGGCGCGACCCTGCGCTGGCTCTCGGTGGACGACGAGGGCCGGCTCGACCTCGAGGGTCTGGACACCGTCGTCGGCGAGCGCACGAAGCTCGTCGCCTTCACCCACGCGTCCAACGTGCTCGGCACGATGCCGCCCGTGGCGCCGATCGTGGCCCGGGCGCGCGAGGTCGGTGCCCTCGTGCTCCTGGACGCCTGCCAGTCCGTGCCGCACGGGCCGGTCGACCTGCCCGCACTGGGCGTCGACTTCGCCGTCTTCTCCGGGCACAAGATGCTCGGACCGTCGGGGGTCGGCGTGCTGTGGGGGCGCCGCGACCTGCTGGCCGCGATGCCGCCCTTCCTGACCGGCGGCTCGATGATCGAGGTCGTCCGGATGGAGGGCTCCACGTACGCGGCGCCACCGCAGCGGTTCGAGGCCGGCGTCCCGATGGCCGCCCAGGCCGTCGGTCTGCACGCCGCCGTCGACTACCTTCGCGCACTCGGACCGGACGCGACCGGGATGGCCCGGGTCGCCGCCCACGAGCACGCGCTCACCGAGTCCCTGCTGGCCGGCCTCGCCGAGCGACCGTGGATCCGGGTCATCGGGCCCACCACCACGGACCAGCGCGGCGGAGCCGTCTCGTTCGTCGTGGACGGCGTGCACTCCCACGACGTCGGCCAGGTCCTGGACGACGCGGGGATCGCCGTCCGGGTCGGGCACCACTGCGCCTGGCCCCTGCACCGCCGCTTCGGCATCACCTCGACCACCCGAGCGTCGTTCGGCCCGTACAACGGGCTCGACGACGTGCGGTCGCTACTCGTCGGCCTGGACCAGGTCCGCGACGTGTTCGGCGCGGGGAGCTGACCGGCATGGATCTATACAAGGAGCTCATCCTCGAGCACTCCAAGGCCCCGCACGGCGCTGGCCTGCGCGCTCCCTTCGGGGTCGAGGTGCACCACGTCAACACCACCTGTGGCGACGAGGTGACCCTGCGCGTCCGGCTCGGCGGCGACGCCGGAGCGCCGGTGGTCGACGACGTCTCCTACGACGCGGTGGGCTGCGCGATCAGCACGGCGTCCACGTCGATGCTGCACGACCTGGTCAGCGGTCAGCCGCTGGACCAGGCGCAGCGGGCGTTCGAGGCGATGCGCGCCATGCTGACCAGCCGCGGCGACGACCACGGGGACGAGGACGTCGTCGGGGACGGCGTGGCGCTCAGCGGGGTCGCGAAGTACCCGGCCCGCGTCAAGTGCGCGCTGCTGGGATGGATGGCTCTGCAGGACGCGTTGACCCAGGCGGTCGGCGCCCCCGACAAGATCGACGACGACAAGCACCAGGACCACACCGAGGAGATCTCCCGATGACCGACACCACGACCGACAGCCCGGCCGGCGCCCTGCCGCCCACGGTGGCGGACGTCGAGGAGGCCCTGCACGACGTCGTCGACCCCGAGCTCGGCATCAACGTGGTCGACCTCGGCCTCGTCTACGGGGTCACCGTCGACCAGCACGCCCACACCGTCATCGACATGACCCTGACCAGCGCGGCCTGCCCGCTGACCGACGTCATCGAGGACCAGACCGCCCAGGCGCTCGAGGGCCTGACCAGCGGTTACCGGATCAACTGGGTCTGGATGCCGCCGTGGGGCCCGGACAAGATCACGGACGACGGCCGGGAGCAGCTCCGCGCGCTGGGCTTCAACCTCTGAACCAGAGCCTGCCGCCCGGTGAGCGCCTCGTCGAGGTCTCGCCGGCGCGCTTGCGCCGGTGGATCACCGGCTTCGAGGAGAGTCACGGCCGGTCGACGTTCACCGTCACGGACGGCGCGCTCGACCTCTTGGGCATGGACGGCTCGACCGCGCGGTGTGCGTCGCTGGTGCCGTTCTCCGGCTCGGCCGACGCGTTGCCGGACGACTTCCTGGCGCACATCGAGCAGGACCACACGGTCGTGCTCCTGCTGCTGCGTCGCGGCGGCTACGGGGTCGGTGTGCTCCAGGGCGGCGCGCTGGCGGCGTCCAAGGTCGGCACCCGTTACGTGCAGTCGCGCACGGCCGCCGGTGGCTGGTCCCAGCACCGCTTCGCCCGCCGCCGGGACAACCAGGCAGCGGGGCTGGTCGACACCGCGGCCGCGACCGCGGTGCGGGTGGTGCTCGGCGAGGACGGCCGGGAACCGCCGTCCGGCGCCGTCGTGGTGACGGGCGGGGACCGCACCATGGTGGACCGGCTGCTCGAGGACCGGCGCCTGGCCAAGCTCGCGGCCCTGCCGCGGCTGCGGCACCTCGACGTCCCCGACCCGCGCGACGACGTCCTGCGCCAGTCCGCGCAACGCGCGGTTGCCGTGCAGATCCAGGTGCACAACGCCTGAGCGCTGGGCTGCCACACTCGACCGCGTGCAGGACTACCGCCACACCAACGCCTTCTACCGGGTCACCCGACGCCTCGTCGCGCTCGCGCCAGTCAGCTGGCTGCTCGCCCGGACGGTGCACCACGTCGACCCGCACGTGGGGCGGCTCACCAAGGGGCGGGCCACCCTCACCAGCCTGGTGACCGGCATGGACGTCGCCGAGCTGACCACTCGCGGCGCCCGCAGCGGCCTGCCCCGGCAGGTGCCGTTGTGCGGCTTCCCCACCCCGTCGGGATTCGTCGTCGTCGCCTCGAACTTCGCCCAGCACGCGCACCCAGCCTGGTACTACAACCTGCTCGCCCACCCGCAGGCCGAGCTGGAGATCCGCGGCCAGACGCGCGCCGTGACCGCCCGGCTGACCTCGGGGGACGAGCGGGCGCGGCTGTGGGACGAGGCCGTGTCGATCTACCCCGGTTGGACGCAGTACCAGCAGCGCGCGGCGCACCGCGAGATCGGCGTCTTCGTGCTGTCCGAGGGGGTCTGAGACGTCGCCGTGCGGCATCACCCGTGGCGGGTGATGCCGGACCGGCCACCGGAGAAGCAGAGTCAGGGCAACGCCTGACCGATGGAGGTCCAGCAATGCCCAGCACCTTGGATGTGACGTCGATCGGCCCGGTCGACGTGGCGGTCATCGCCTTCGAGACCGACGGCCTGAACGGTCAGGTCGCCCCAGCCCTCGCCGAGCTGCAGCGAAGCGGCACGGTGCGCATCATCGACCTCGCCTTCGTGGTGCGGGCCGACGACGGCAGCACCGCGATCATCGAGATCGAGGACTCGGACGTGTACGACGCGTTCGGCGAGATCGCCCAGGACGAGCACTTCGACCTGCTCAACGACGAGGAGATCCTGGAGATCGCCGGCGCCCTGGAGCCGGGCCAGGGTGCTCTGGTCATCGTGTGGGAGAACTCGTGGGCCGCCAAGCTGGCCACCGCGATCCGCGACTCCGGTGGGGTCGTCGTCGCGCTGGAGCGGGTACCCCTCGTCGACGTGCTGCGAGCGATCGCAGCCCTGGAAGAAGCAGAGGCCTAGACATGATGCGACGACGAGTGGGACGACCGGGCCTGCTGGGCATGGCGGCCCGGACCGCGGTCGTGGCCGGAACGGCCACCGCGGTCTCGGGCAGCGTGCAGCGACGGCAGGCCGGCAAGGCCCAGGACCAGCAGATGGCCGCTGCCGAGCAGCAGCAGGAGCTGGTCGACCAGGCCGCGGCCCAGGCGGCCGCGCAGATGCAGGCCCAGCAGCAGTACGCGCCGCCGCCAGCCGCGGCTCCGCCGGCCGAGGACCCGATGGCCAAGCTGAAGCAGCTGGGTGAGCTGCACGCCCAGGGCCTGCTGACCGACGAGGAGTTCTCGGCGGCCAAGGCCAAGCTGCTCGGCATCTGATGCTTGCAGGACCTTCACGACCGCACGGGTTGTGATCCGGGCCGGGCTGGCTGACAGTGGAGGGGTGAGACCCCTTTCGCGTCATGCCCGCTGGGCCGTACCGGTCGTCGCGGCCGGAGTCGTCGTCGGCGGCGTCCAGCTGTCGGCCTGGGCGTCCTCGACGTCGTCCGGCCTGCCCACCCTCACCGCCAGCGAGCTGTTGGTGAAGGCGCAGCAGGCGAAGGTCGACGCGTTGTCCGGCACCGTGCGCTCGACGGCCAAGCTGGGGCTGCCTGCGCTCCCGGGCCAGGGGGGCGCCGACTGGTCGTCGCTGGTCGCGGGCACCCAGACGCTGCGGGTCTTCGCGGACGGTCCGGAGCGCCAGCGGGTGGACCTGCTCGGGTCGCTGACCCAGGCCAGCATCGTGCACGACGAGCGCACCGTCTGGACCTGGGCGAGCCAGACCCGGGAGGTCACCAAGGCCACCCTGCCAACGACGGCCGGCGCCGCCCAGAAGTCCTCAGGGTCGGCGGCGTCCTCGACCCCGTTGACCCCGCAGGAGGCAGCCGACCAGGCGCTCCAGGCGATCACCCCGACCACCGACGTCTCCGTCGGGCGGTCCGCGAAGGTCGCCGGCCGACCGGCGTACGACCTGCGACTCGTGCCACGCGAGAGCGCCTCGCTGGTCGGGTCCGTCGACCTCTACGTGGACGCCGCGACCGGGCTCGCGCTGCGCACGGTGGTCACCCCGCGGGGCAGCACCGAACCGGCCGTGGACATCGGATTCACCTCGCTCAGCCTGCACGCCCCGGCCGCGTCCACGTTCCGGTTCACCCCGCCCCCGGGCTCGACGGTCCGGACGGTGACGGTGCCCCAGCGGTCGGCTGACCGGCAGCAGCAGGTGCGTCCGACAGACGCTCCGACGGGGACCACCGTCGGCCAGGGCTGGACGACGGTCCTGGTGACCTCGGCGCTGCCCGCCGCGAGCGCCGTCCAGGACTCGGCGTCAGGCGACGCCACCGGGCTCAGCCGGGCACTGCTCGCAGCAGCCCGCACCGTGCACGGCGACTTCGGCACCGGCAAGCTGCTCAGCACCCGTCTGGTCAGCGTCCTGCAGACCGAGGACGGTCGGGTCTTCGTCGGCGCCGTCACCCCCGCCGAGCTGATCCGGGTGGCCGGTGCGACCCCCACCAGCGCGACGCCGGTGCGTTGAGCACAATCCGCACCCGGGCGTTGACCAAGCGCTTCCGGGGCGGGCAGGTTGCGGTCGACCACCTCGACCTCGACGTGCCCGAGGGCTCGGTCTACGGGTTCCTCGGCCCGAACGGCTCCGGCAAGACCACGACGATCCGGATGGTGCTGGGGCTGGCGTCCCCGACGTCCGGGGCGGTTGAGCTGTTCGGCGACGCCATGCCGGCGGCCTCGGCATCGGCGCTGCCGCGCGTGGGCGCGCTGATCGAGGGACCGGCCTGCTACCCGTTCCTGACCGGGCAGGAGAACCTCGCCCGCCTGGACGCCGCGGACCCGACGTCGGTGCGGCGCACCAGGTCCGCCCGGATCGACCACGCGCTGGACCGGGTGGGGCTCGCCGCGGCGTCCGGCAAGCGCTACCGCGCCTACTCGCTGGGGATGCGGCAGCGCCTCGGCATCGCGGCGGCCCTGCTGCGACCGCGTGACCTGCTCGTCCTCGACGAGCCGACCAACGGCCTGGACCCGCAGGGCACCCGCGAGGTGCGCCACCTGATCCGCGAGCTGGCCGACGAGGGCACCACCGTCTTCGTGTCCAGTCACCTCCTCGCCGAGGTGGAGCAGATCTGCACCCACGCCGCCGTGCTGTCCCGCGGCCGACTCGTCGCGGACGGCGAGGTGTCGGCGCTGCGTGGGTCACTGAGCAGCCGCCTGGTGGTCAGCACGCCCGACGGCCCGTTGGCCGCGACCACGCTCAGCGGTCTGGGGTTCACGGACGTCCTCGCCCAGGACGGCACGGTCAGTGCGGCCGTCGGCGACGTCGAGCCGGACGTGGCGTGCGCCGCCCTGGTCCGCGACGGGGTCCGGGTGCGGGGTCTGGCCGTCGAGCGGCCGTCCCTGGAGGAGGCGTTCGTGGCGCTGACCGGTGAGGGCTTCGATGTCGCGGAGTGAGGCACCGTCCCGGCCGGGGTCGGCCGGCGCACCCGCCCTGAGGCTGCTCGGCAGCGAGCTCGGGCTGCTGCTGGGGCGCCTGCGGATCCGGGCCGGACTGGTGGTGCTCGCCGCCGTGCCCGTGCTGATCGCCGTCGTCGTGCGGACCTTCGGTGGTCCCGACAACCCGGGCGAGGGCCCGCCGTTCCTGTCCGACGTCACCCAGAACGGGCTGTTCATCGCGTTCACCGCGCTGACCGTGGAGCTGCCGCTGTTCCTGCCGCTGGCGATCGGGGTGGTCGCGGGCGACAGCATCGCCGGCGAGGCGCAGCAGGGCACCCTGCGCTACCTGCTCGTCGCCCCCGCCGGGCGCACCCGGCTCACCCTGGTCAAGCTGGTGTCGGTGCTGATCTTCTGCCTGGTCGCCGCGTTCACGGTGGCGGTGACGGCGTGGGTGGTCGGCGCGGCGCTGTTCCCGCTGCACGACGTGCCGCTGCTGTCCGGCGGCACGATCAGCGCTGGGGAGGCGCTCTGGCGTGGTGTCGGCGTGGCCGTCTACGTGGGGCTCTCGCTGGCCGGTCTCAGCGCGATCGGCGTGTTCGTGTCGACCATGACGGACGTGCCGATCGCGGCCATGGCCAGCACGGTCGGACTGGCCATCACCAGCCAGATCCTGGACGCCATCCCACAGGTGTCCGCCATCCACCCGTGGTTGCCCACGCACTACTGGCTGGCGTTCGGTGACCTGCTGCGCGAACCCGTCGACCTGAGCGTGATGGGCCGAGGTCTGGCCCTGCAGCTCGCCTACGTCGTCGTCTTCGGTGCCGCGGCCTGGGCGCGGTTCACAACCCGGGACGTGCTCTCCTGAGCTGACCCGGCGGTCCTGGTCCGGCGGGGCGTCAGTCGTCCACGCCGCGGGCGGCCAGGGCCTCGCCGAGCTGGTCGGCGTGCCGCAGGGTGCGCAGCACCAGCGGCACCAGCAAGGCACGCGGGCTGCGTTCCAGGCCGCGGGCCCGCCGGGCGTCGCGGGACTGGGCGTACGTCCCGGCCAGCACCGGGACCGCCCGGACGGTCAGCGCGAAGACGAGGCCGACGCGGTCCGGGTCGACCCCGAAGCGGCGCAGCGGCCCCAGCAGCGTCACCACGACGTCGAGCATCTGGGTCACCCGCGTCGAGAGGGTCACCAGGGCGGCGCCCGCGACGGTGACCAGCAGGGTGCCCACGACGACCACGACGGCCGGCCAGCCGCCGGACCACCACTGGAACGGCACCAGGAAGACGACGAACCAGCGCAGCGGCCAGGCCTGCGCCGCGACGACGCGCGGCCCCCAGCCGGCGACGGCGTAGCCGACCAGCACCACCACCGCCCCCACCAGGACCGCGGTGACCGAGCGGACGGCCACCAGGGCCGTCGTCCCGACCAGCAGCATGAGCAGCTTCAGGCCCGGCGGGCAGCGGTGCAGCAGCGACGTGCCGGGACGGTAGAGCCCGATCACGACGCGCCGACCAGCGCCCGGTACCGCTCGACGGCCTCGCTCCCGGCACCGTCGTAGGCGATCCGTCCCTCGTCCACCACGAGCACCCGCTCGTAGTCCAGGACCAGGTCGAGCTGGTGGGTCACCAGCACGACCTGCTGGGGGAGTGCGGCGAGCATCGCGGCGATCCGGGCCGCGTTGCGCAGGTCCAGCAGGGTGGTCGGCTCGTCGCAGACCAGCACGTCGGGCTCGGTGACCAGGACGGCCGCCAGCGCCAGCAGCTGCTTCTGCCCGCCGGACAGCAGGTGCGCCGGACGGTCCGCCAGACCGGCCAGGCCGAACCGCGCCAGGACGTCGGCGACCCGCTCGGCCCGCTGTCCGGCGTCCAGACCCTGCCGACGCAGCGAGAACTCGACGTCCTCGCCGACGGTGGGCATCACGATCTGGGCGTCCGGGTCGGTGAAGACGAAGCCGACCCGGCGGCGGACGGCGGCGCCGTCGCGGCGGGTGTCCAGCCCGTCCACGCTGACCCGCCCGGACGTCGGCACGACCAGCCCGTTGAGCAGCCGGGCCAGGGTGGACTTGCCCGACCCGTTGGCCCCGATCACCGCGATCCGCCGCTCACCGAGCTCGAGGTCGATGTCGGCGAGCACCGGGTGGTCGCCGTAGCGGTGGCTGACCGCGTCCAGCCGGATCATCCGACCCGCTCCACGAGCATCGCCACGCCCTGGCCGCCACCCACCGCGCAGGCGGCCAGCCCGAACCGCGGGCCGCCGCGGCGGACCAGCTGGCTGAACAACCGCACCACGAGCAGGGCGCCGCTGGCTCCCCAGGGATGCCCGAGCGCGATCGCGCCGCCCTCGGGGCAGACCCGCTCGGCGTCCGCCCCCAGGGGGTCCAGCCCCCACTCGTCGGTGCACGCCAGCAGCTGGGCGGCGAAGGCCTCGGTGACCTCGAGCGCGCCGATGTCGTCCCAGTCGAGGCCCGTCGCCTTGAGCACGGCCTCGACCGCGGGCACCGGCCCGAGCCCGGGCAGCGCCGGGTGGACGCCGGTCGAGGCGGTCGCGCGGATCGCCAGCCCCGGCAGGTCGAGGGCGCGCCGGGTGGACTCGTCGACCACGGCGACGGCCGCGGCGCCGTCGCTGATCCCGCAGGAGTTGCCGGCGGTCGCGGTGCCGTCGGGGCCGAACGCGGGACGGAACCGGGCGAGCCGGGTCGGGTCGAGACCGGCCCGGGGCCGCTCGTCCCGCTCGACCGCGCCGATCGGCACCAGCTCGGCGTCGAACCAGCCCGCAGCCGACGCGCCAAGGGCCCGCCTGTGCGAGCGGACGGCGTACGCGTCCTGCCGCTCCCGGCTGACCCCGCGCGCCAGAGCCAGGGCGTCGGCCGCCTCGCCCATGCCCGGGTCACCGATGTCGTCCGGCGAGAACCGCGCCCGGTCGTAGGGGACCCGGCTGCCGTCCGGCTGCAGGGCCAGGCGGGTCGGCGCGGTGCTGGCGCTCTCCACCCCTCCGGCCAGGACCAGCCGGTCGCCGGCGGCGACGTGCAGGGCCGCCAGGCTGATTGCCTCCAAGCCGCTGCCGCACTGCCGGTCCACGGTCAGCCCGGGGACGGCGAGCCCGAGGCCGGCCGCCAGTGCAGCGACTCGCGCGGGGTCGCCCCCCGGCCCCATGCAGTTGCCCAGCACGACCTCGTCCACGACGTCCGGGTGGCCGGCCAGGTCGCCCAGGTCGCCCGCGAGTGCCCGCAGCACCGGGGCCGTCAGCCCGACGACGTCCACGGCGGCGAGGGAGCGCCCGGCCGTGCCCACCGGCGTACGCCGGGCCGCGACGACCACGGGAGTCCGTGGATCTGTCGGGTCCGGGGTGAGCAGTCGAGCGGTGGCAGGCATCGGGCTCAGGGTAGAGGGGGCAGGTCGTCCGCCGAGCGGGCGATCTCTTCTCGCCGGATCTTGCCGGTGTCGGTGCGCGCGATGGTGGTCGCGCGCAGCCACCGGCGCGGGCGGGCGGGTGCGGGCAGCGCGCCGAGCCGCCCGGCCAGGTCGCGTCGGCGGACGCCGTCCTCGACGACCAGCACGGCCGTGACGACCTGCCCGAACCGCGGGTGCGGCTGCCCGGTCACCGCGACGTCGAGCACCCCCGGCAGCGCGGCGAGGGCGGCTTCGACGTCCTCGACCAGCACGGTGTGCCCGCCGGTGGTGACGGCAGCCGATCCGCGGCCCAGCACGCGCCAGCCGTCCCTGTCGAGCCGGGCCAGGTCGCCCACGGTGGCCCACTCGCCGTCCCGCTGGAGGGCACCGCCGGGATCGGCGTCCAGGTAGCCGCGAGCCAGGTAGGGCGAGCTGGCCCAGAGTCGGTCGTCGTCGTCCAGCCGGGTTCGGGCGCCGGGGAAGTCGTGCATCGGTCCACCGCCACGGCGCCAGCCGACGAAGGAGAGCTCCGCGGCGCCGTAGTACTCCACGACGTCCCAGCCCAGCCGCTCGGCCCGCGCCCGCAGACCGGGGGACAGGACAGCACCGGCGACCACCACGGTGCGCAGCCGGGTCGGCGTCCCGGTCTCGGCCCGGGCGCAGGACTCGTCGAGCAGGGTCGGGACCAGGTGGGCGGCTGTGGCGGCGGGCGGCAGCGTCCTGGTCCGGGTGACCGCTGCTCCCACGCTGACCGCGTGCAGGCCGCCGTAAAGCGACAGCGACGACGAGAGTGGGAGTGGCAGCCAGACGTCGTCCGTCGCGCTGATGCCGGTGAGGTCCGTCAGCGGGGCCAGGCTCGCCCGCCACGACTCGACGGTCCGCACCACACCGCGCGCTCGGCCCGTGGCGCCGGAGGTGAACAGGACCAGGTCGCCCTCGTGCAGCCGCCCCGCCGCGCGCGCCGCGGCGAGCTGGTCGCGGGCCGACCGGCGCAGCGGCTCGGGCCACCGCGGGTCCAGGACCGCCAGCGGGCCAGCGGTGCCGTCGTCCAGGCGGGTGGACAGCCGAGCCAGCAGGTCCTCCGGGGCCGGCGTCTCGACGTCCACGGCTTCGCCGTCCCAGCGCGTCAGTGCGCCGACTCGGCGACCTCACGCTCGCGGTGGGGTGCGGGCAGCACGTTCGGGTAGCCGCGGTGGACGCCAGCCGCGACGAAGGTGGCGATGACCGCCTTCGCGAGGTCGCCCGGGAGGTAGACGAGCGCGCTGATCGCGGTCGCCACGACCGTCTTGGTGCCCAGCACCTCGGCCTGCACGGGGATGCCGATCAGGTAGATCACGCCGATGCCGCCGATGATGTTGGCGGTGAACCCCCACCAGACGGGGTAGGCGGGCAGCTTGCGCTCGACCAGCCAGCCGATCACGGCGGCGCCGATCGGCCAGCCGATCAGGTAGCCGGCGCTAGGGCCGGTGAACACCGCGAGGCCACCCCGCCCGCCGGCCAGCAGGGGCAGGCCGGCGGCGACCAGCACGAGGAAGACCAGGACCGCGAGGAACCCGCGCCGCCACCCGAGGATCGAGCCCGCCAGCATCACGCCCAGCGTCTGCAGCGTGATCGGCACGGCGTTGCCGAACAGGCTGATCGACCCGGGCAGCCCGAGCACCGCGATGAGGGCGGCGAACGAGGCGATGAGGGCGAGATCGCGGGCGGATGAGCGGGGTGCGGACATGTCAGCCTCTCGTCGGACGCGGGACGGACGTCGTCGGCCGCCCCCGGCAGGGGGAGGCTAGCGCTTGATGATTACGCCCGTTCGCGGCGGTCCAGCTGGTGAGCAGCCGGGAAGAAGTTTCACCATCACGTATCAGGATGCCCCCGTTCTGCTCTGTCTGGACATGAGGGCGCATTTCGCGTGTGGGGACGGCGGGCTTGTCGCGCTGGTCGCTGGGCGACCAGAATGGGCAGTCCGCCGTCCTGGGGAGAGTTCCGTGAGCGCCGGTATCGCGTCGGGTGGTAACGCGACGTCGCAGCCGTCGGCCGCGACGAACGTTCCGGTCGGCGACGCCAGCGTCGCGGACCTGCTCGCGCGCGCCGCGAACGGCGCCCAGTCGGCGTGGGACGAGATCGTCCGGCGCTACGAGCGGTTGGTCTGGTCGGTGGCTCGCTCGCACCGGCTCAACACGGCCGACTGCGGCGACGCGGTGCAGACCACCTGGTTGCGCCTCGTCGAGCACCTCGGTGCCATCCAGGAGCCCGAGCGCCTCGGCGCCTGGCTCGCCACGACCTCCAGGCGTGAGTCCCTGCGCATCGTCACCCGGCGCCAGCGCGAACGGCGCGACGGGGCCGACGACATGCTCGAGACCATGCCGGACGACGGCATCGGCGTGGAGGAGTCCCTGCTCAGCAGCGAGCGGGACGCCACCCTGTTGCGCGCCGTGCGAGAGCTGGACGACCGCTGCCAGCGCCTGCTCCGGGTGCTGTCGGCCTCGCCGCCACCGCGGTACGAAGCGGTGTCCGAGGCGTTCGGCATGCCCATCGGCAGTATCGGCCCCACCCGGGGGCGCTGCCTGCAACGACTCAAGGACGTGTTGCTGGACATGGGGTTCAACCCCAACGACGGCGACGACGACACGAAGGGAGGGGACAGATGATGCCCATCATCACGCCCCCGGACCCGGACGAGCGGCTGCTCACCGAGCTGGCTGCGATGTACGACCAGCTCGACCCCGTGCCCGAGGTGGTCAGCGAGGCGGCCCGCGCGGCGTTCATCCTGCGCGACCTGGACGCCGAGCTGATCCCGCTCGTGGAGTCCATGGCCACCACGCTGGTGCGCGGCGACTCCGACAACTGGCTGTCCTTCGCCCTGGAGGGGCTGGAGATCGACCTCGGCTCCCGGCGCGAGCGGCACGGCTGGGCACTCGTCGGGCAGGTCACCGGCGCGGTCCGCGAGATGTTCGTGCACACCCTGGCCGGCGTCGAGCCCATCGCCGTCGACTCGATGGGTCGGTTCCGGGCCGAGGTGAGCGCGCGGACGCTCAGCCTGCGGCTCACGACCGCCGACGGCCGCCGACTTCGTACCGAATGGGTTTCCTTGTGAGCTTCTCCGTGTAGGAGACTGCTCGTGGTGACCCAGACTGAGCCAGCGCCCACGATGACCGTCCCGAAGCAGGCGGTCGCGCCGTCGCGCCCGGGCACCGACCTCCCGGTCGTGGTCTCGGACGCTGCTCGGCTCGCGGCCGAGGCCATGGAGCTCGTCGGCACCGATCCTTCCGCGGCGATCGCGCGGGCCGAGCGGGCGCTGGCGGTGGCCCGGGGCCGTCCGGACGCCGCCGCGCGGACGCTGGCCTGGCGGGCGCTCGGGCTGGGCGCCCGGGCCAAGGGCGACCTCGCCACCGCGGAGGACGCGTTGCTGCGCGCGGTCCGCTCGGCCACCCAGGCCGGCGACCTGCAGAGCGCCGCCGAGGCCCGGATGACCCGGTCGTTCGTGCTGCTGGACCTGGGCAAGACCTCACAGGCGCTGCGCCAGTCCGCGACGGCGGCTGACGTGCTGCAGGGAGTGGCGCAGGCACGACTGCAGGCACAGCGAGCCTTGATCTTGCAGCGTTGCGGGCGCTTCGGGGACGCGTTGGACATCTACGACGACGCCGTTCCGGTGCTGCAGAAGGCGCGGGACGACGTCTGGGAGTCCAGGGCGCGGTGCAACCGGGGCATCCTGCACGCCTTCCAGGGGGAGCTGTCCGCGGCCGAGGTCGATCTGGTTCGGGCCCGCGACCTGCACCTGGCCGGCGGACGCGAGATGGACGCGGCAGCGATCACCTGGAACCTGGGCTGTCTGGCCCGAGAGCGTGGTGACGTCGTGCTCGCGCTCGAGCGCTTCGACGAGGCCGATCCCATCTGCGATCGGCACGGGTACATCGTCGGGCTGCGCCTGCTTGACCGGGCGTCGTTGATGCTCTCCTGCGGGGTGGTCGGCGAAGCCCGTGAGCTGGCCGAGAGAGCCCACGTAGCGCTGGCGCAGGCGCAGCTGGGCGCGGACCTGATGGAGTGCGAAGCGCTCCTGGCGCGGATCACCTTGTTGGACCACGACGCCGCCAGCTCCGCCGACTACGCCCGGTCGGCGCGCGAGCTCGCCGGGAAGCAGCGGCGAGCGGGCTGGGTGCTCCAGGCCCGACTGCTCGAGCTGCTGGCGCTGGAGGACGACGGTGGTGACACCGGGCTGGTCCGACGTGCCCGTGGCCTGGTCACCGCGCTGGACGACGCCCGCTGGGCGGACGCCGCCATCGAGGCCCGACTGGCCGCCGCGCGCATGGCCTCGGCCGCGGGACGGCACGACGTGGCGGGTGACCTGCTGGCCGAAGCGTCCGCCGCCTCGGGAGGCGCGTCGTCCGTGACGCGTATCCGCTACTGGCACGCGGCGGCACTGCTGCGCCAGCGCCGTGGTGACGTCCAGGGCGCCGCCAGCGCGGTCCGGGCCGGCATGACGGTGCTGTCCCGCCACCGAGCAGGGTTGGGCGCCAGTGACCTCCAAGCGCACGTGCCCGCGATCGCGCAGGACCTCGCGCGGGTGGGCATCAGGGTCGCACTGGAGAGCGGCTCGGCCGACCGGTTGCTCCGTGAGGTCGAGCGCTGGCGTGGGCAGGACCTGCGGTCCCGACCGGTCCGGCCCCCGCGTGATCCCGAGCTGTCGCTGGCGATCGAGCGACTGCGTCGGGCCTCGACCGAGGCGCAGGAGGCAGCAGTGGGCGCGTCCGGTGACCGTGCCGCTGCTGCCACCCTCGCGGCCCGGGAGCGCGACGTCGTGCGGCTGAGCCGGCGCACCGAGCCTGGCGCGTGGAGCCCGCCGCTGCCGCCGGCGGCGGCCGTGGAGCTGGCCGCCGGCCTGGCCGGGCGGGGCTTCGTGGAGTACGTGGTCTCGGACGGCGGACTGCACGCCCTGACGGTCGCCGGCTCCGGAGCAGCGCGGGTTCGTGTCTTCGACCTGGGTCTGGTCAGCGACGTGGAGGACGGACTGGAGCACCTGCAGTTCGCGCTGGCCAGGCTCGCCACCGGACGCGGCAGCCAGGCCTCCCTTGCGGCTGCGCTGGCCGGAGCCAAGGCTGCGGCGTCCCACCTCGACGATGTGCTGGTCGAGCCCGTTCGCGCTGCGCTTCAGCTGGGGTCGCCGCAGGACGTGCCCGGGCTGGTGATCGCACCTACCGAGGCGCTGCACGCGGTTCCCTGGGGGCTGCTGCCGAGCCTGACCGATATCCCGGTGCACCTGGTCCGCTCTGGGACGGCGTGGCTCGCAGCGCGGGCCAACAGGTCGATGCGAGCGCCGAAGAGCGTCGACCGACCCGAGGTGTTCGTGACCGGTCCCGGTGTCACGCTGGCGCCAACCCTGCCGGAGCACCGGGCGCGCTACGCGACCGTCGAGTTCGGCGACGCAGCGACGGTCGCCCGCACGCTCGAGCTGTTGGACGGCGCCTCGGTGGCGCACATCGCCGCCCACGGCACCTTCCGCTCCGACAACCCGCTGCTCTCCTCCCTGCGGCTGGCCGACGGCGACCTCACCGTCTACGACCTCGAGGGCCTGGCGCGGCCGCCGGAGCTCGTCGTCCTGGCCGCCTGCCACTCGGCCGCAGCCGCGGTGCTGCCCGGGAACCAGCTGCTCGGGGTCGCGCACGCGCTGCTGACCATGGGGTCTGCCGGGGTGATCGCGACGACGCTGCCGACACCTGACCAGGAGACGGCGGTGCTGATGGACGCCTTGCACCGCAACCTCGCGGCAGGACTCGACGCGGGTGCGGCGCTCCTCGCGGCGCGCCGCACCCTCGACCTCGATTCCCCGGCCGGATACGCCACCACGGCCGGGTTCGACCTCTACGGCTGCTGAGCTAGACCCCAGACGACACGTCAGCCAAGCGCACGTTCGTCTCGGGCTCGTACCGCCGCCCGTAGCCGTCGTCCGGCAGGTCCCCGAGCTCGCCGAGGAACTCGTCGGCGACCTCCTGGGCGCTCCTGCCCGACGCCGCCGCCACCCGACGAGCGATCTCTGCGGCCACCAGGGGTGCGGCGAACGACGTCCCGCTCCACGCGGCCCAGCCGGAGAACGTCGGATCGTCGCTGGCGTCGCCACGGCGCCCGTCAACGAAGGAGCTGTGCAGGGACACGCCGGGCGCGCAGACATCGACCCACGGGCCGTAGTTGCTGAAGTCGGCAGTTCGGCCGTTCGCACTGTCGTAGGCGGCCACGGCGATGACCTCGTGGAAGGCCGCCGGCCAGAACCGCCGGCTGTGGCCGTTGTTGCCGGCTGCGGCAACGACGACCCGCGAGGGGTCAAGTGCCGCCAGTGCCGCGCGGAGCGCCCGCGGACGTCGGTTGTCCCGGGTGTACCCGCCCAGCGACAGGTTGATGACCGGCGCGGTCGTCTCGGCGACACCGAGGGCGACGCTCAGGTCGTCGCCGAACCCGTTGGGAGTCAGCACCTTGCGCTGCTCGAGCGCCAGCCCAGGAGCGACGCGCTGGGCCAAGCCGCAGATGAATGTCCCGTGACCGGCCTCGGTGTCCAGGTACCGGTTGTGGTCCTCGTCCAGGACGTCCACGTCGTCCGCCATCTCGTCCAGCAGCGCGTCGGCGAAGTAGGGGTGCGCCGGATCGGTGACGCCGGTGTCGAGCACGGCGAGAACCGGCTCGGATGACGTCAGGTCGATCCGACCGGGCGCCGGCAGCTCCGGCGCCAGGTGCGGTTCGGTGGCCGGACCGCCCTGGTAGACCCACTCGCCGGCGAACACGTGGTTCAGGGCGACGTGCGAGCCGACCGCCTCTGCTCGAGGTGCGAGCGTGCGTTGCAGTGCGGTGAGCCGTACATCGCTCGGGATGGACCAGGCCTGCAGGTCGACGCCGCGGTCCTCGAAGCGAGCGTTCAGGGACTCGACGGGGCGCACGCGCGAGGACTGCGTCTCGCTCCGGAGCTCGTCGACCGCGCCACGACCCAACAGCAGCTGACCGGGTCGGTAGAGGTAGCCCTCGTCGGCGTCGACCTGCGACACACCGCCCCCTTCGGGACCGCGCGCGAGCGCCCTGGCCAGTGCCTGCTTGCGCCGGTTCTTCCAGTACTCGGACTCGTTCATGACCGTCCTTCGTCGACGTCGTCTCGGGTCTGCTCACCTGCGGTGGGCGGGCTTGACCACCTCAGGACATGCGTCGTGGGGGTCGGGAGCAGTCTGCTCCCGACCCCCACGTCTCAGCCAGTGTTTCCGGACTGCGACGGCTCCGGATCCCAGGACCACCTCGGTCCACCGGGTGGCGGTTGGTACCCCGCCCCCTCGGCCCGCGCACGTCGCCTGGCGATGATGATGCGCGCTCGGGCTCGTGCCACGTTGGCCCTGCGGGCTCGCGCCACGCGCTCGCTCTGCACCATCGATCGCTCCCCTCCGTCGGAGACGTACGCGACGGCGTCCTGCCGTCACGACCAGACAGAGCGGGCGCGGACCCCGGTGATACATCCGCGCGGGAGGTATTTCGAACGGGTCAGAGGGTGGCGGCGTCCAGCGTGTTGCAGGCCTTGAGGTTCCCCGTCCGGTAGCCCGTGGTGAACCACGTCTGACGCTGCGCCGCGGACCCGTGGGTCCACGACTCCGGGTCCACCCGGCCCTGCGCCTTCTGCTGGATCCGGTCGTCCCCGACGGCCGCGGCGGCGGAGAGCGCGGAGTCGATGTCCTGCGCGGTGAGCGGCTTGAGCAGGGTGCGGCCCGCACGGTCCGTCGTCGTGCTTGCGCCGTGCGCCCACACCCCGGCCAGGCAGTCCGCCATCAGCTCGACCCGGACGGAGCCCGAGTCAGCGCCCTGCCGGTCGTTCTGCGCAGCGCCGAGGAGGCCGAGCTCGTCCTGGATGTGGTGGCCGTACTCGTGCGCGACCACGTACTCCTGGGCCAGCGCCCCGTCGTCCGCGCCGTAGCGGCTCGTCAGCTCGTCGAAGAAGCTCGCGTCGATGTACACCTGCTTGTCGGTCGGGCAGTAGAACGGCCCGACGGCGTTTGACGCCGTGCCGCAGGCCGAGGCGGTCTGGCCGGAGTACAGCACGGTCTGGGCGGGGGAGTACTCCGTGCCGTACGTCGGCAGCGCCTGTGCCCAGAAGGCCTGCACGCTGTTCACGGTCCCGACCACCCGGCACTCGACGTCGCGGTTGGCGTCCGCGCCGGTGCGGCACCTGGCCCCGATCGTGCTGGCGCCCGACGGCTCCGACGGGTCGGACGACCCGAGCAGGCCGCTGGTGTCGACCCCGAAGACCAACCCCAGCACGAGGATCACCAGACCCGCCCCGCCGCCGATGACCATCTTGCCGCGACCACCACCGGAGCTGACCTGGCTGGTGTCCAGCCCTGCGTTCTCGTTGAAACTCATGTGACCTCCGGGTGCATCCTGACGCTCGCGTAGACTGACCGCGAGTTCGGCCGCACGCCCTGGGCGACGACGAAGGCTGCCGTCCGACCCGACCCCCTGCGTGAGAGGCCCCAACGTGATCACCGCCACCGCACTCGAGGTGCGCGCCGGCGCCCGCGTGCTGCTCGAGTCAGCCACGTTCCGGGTCGCGGACGGCGACCGGGTCGGCCTGGTCGGCCGCAACGGTGCCGGCAAGACCACGCTGACGAAGATCCTGGCCGGTGAGGGTCAGCCTGCCGCCGGCACGGTCACCAGCTCCGGTGACGTCGGGTACCTGCCGCAGGACCCGCGCACCGGCGACCTCGACGTGCTGGCCCGTGACCGGATCCTGTCCGCCCGCGGGATGGACGTCGTCATCCGCGACCTGCGCGAGACCGAGGGCCGGATGGCCAGCGCGGACGACGACACCCGCGACAAGGCGATGGCGCGGTACAGCCGGCTCGAGGCCGAGTTCCAGTCCCGAGGCGGCTACGCGGCCGAGAGCGAGGCGGCGAGCATCGCCAGCAGCCTGGCCCTGCCCGAGCGGGTGCTGGGTCAGCCGCTGCACACGCTGTCCGGTGGTCAGCGCCGTCGCGTCGAGCTCGCCCGCATCCTGTTCAGCGGCTCGCAGACCCTGCTGCTCGACGAGCCGACGAACCACCTGGACGCCGACTCGATCACCTGGCTGCGCGACTACCTCAAGGCGTTCCGCGGCGGGCTGGTCATCATCAGCCACGACGTGTCGCTGCTCGACGTCGTGGTCAACCGGGTCTTCCACCTGGATGCCAACCGCGCCGAGCTGGACCTCTACAACGTCGGGTGGAAGCTCTACCTGAACCAGCGCGAGACGGACGAGCGGCGCCGCAAGCGCGAGCGTGCCAACGCCGAGAAGAAGGCGGCGACGCTGATGTCGCAGGCCGACAAGATGCGGGCCAAGGCGAGCAAAGCCGTTGCGGCACAGAACATGGCCCGTCGGGCCGAACGCCTGCTCGCCGGTCTCGAGGACCAGCGGGTCAGCGACAAGGTCGCCAAGCTGCGCTTCCCCGAGCCGGCCGCCTGCGGGCGCACCCCACTCACGGCGAGCGGGCTGTCGCGGTCGTACGGCTCCCTCGAGGTGTTCACCGACGTCGATCTCGCTGTCGACCGCGGCAGCAAGGTCGTCGTCCTCGGACTCAACGGCGCAGGCAAGACCACGCTGCTGCGGATGCTGGCCGGCATCGACCCGCCGGACACGGGCGAGGTGCACCCGGGCCACGGGCTGCGCCTGGGCTACTACGCCCAGGAGCACGAGACCCTGGACACCGACCGCACGGTGCTGGAGAACATGCGCACCGCGGCGCCCGAGCTCGGCGACACCGACGTCCGCAAGGTGCTCGGCTCGTTCCTGTTCAGCGGGGACGACGCCGAGAAGCCGGTGCGGGTGCTGTCCGGTGGCGAGAAGACGCGGCTCGCGCTGGCGACGCTCGTCGTGTCCAGCGCGAACGTGCTGCTGCTCGACGAGCCGACGAACAACCTCGACCCGGCCAGCCGCGACGAGGTGCTCGGCGCACTGCGCAGCTACAAGGGCGCCGTCGTGCTGGTGACCCACGACGAGGGCGCCGTGCACGCCCTCGAACCGGAGCGCGTGCTGCTGCTGCCGGACGGCGACGAGGACCTGTGGAGCCCCGAGTACGCCGACCTGGTGGCCCTCGCCTGACGATCTCAAGTGGCGGACTAGCCCGACATCTCGGACGATGAAAGCCCGAGAGCAGAGGAGGGCCCATGACCACCACCGTCAAGAAGGGCGCGCGGCTGACTGGGGACGATCGGACCCGGATGACCAAGACGGTCACCAGCCTGTACCGCGAGGGAAAGAGCATCCGCGACATCTCCGCGGCGACAGGTCGTTCCTACGGCTTCGTCCACCGGGTGCTGTCTGAGAGCGATCTCGTGCTCCGCGGACGCGGCGGCGCGACCCGGCGACGGACGGCTTGACCGAGCGTTCCTGCACGACCAGCGGCCTGCCCGGGGGACGGACGCAGGCCGCTGGCTAGGCTCGGGCGCATGCCCGAGATCCCGGACGTCGACCCCGACCTTCTCGCGAGCGGTCACGTCCGCGCCGAGCGCAGCGGGGCAGTCCTCACCGTCACCCTGGACCGCCCGCAGGCTCGCAACGCCCAGACCCCCACGACCTGGCGCGCTCTGGCCGCCATCGGCGAGTCGCTCGACGACGACGTCCGGGTCGTCGTCCTGCGGGCCGAGGGCGAGTCCTTCAGCGCCGGGCTCGACCGCGCCATGTTCGGCGAGGGTCTGCCGGGGGAGCCGGGCCTGCTCGAGCTCGCCCGGATGGCTGGGGACCAGCTCGACGAGACGATCGCCGCCTTCCAGCGCGGCTTCACCTGGCTGGCCGACGAGCGGGTCATCAGCATCGCGGCGGTGCAGGGCCACGCGGTCGGCGCCGGGTTCCAGCTGGCCCTGGCCTGTGACCTGCGGATCGTGGCCGACGACGCGAAGTTCGCGATGCGCGAGACCAGCCTCGGGCTGGTGCCGGACCTGACCGGCACGGCCCCGCTGGTCCGCGCCATCGGCTACAGCCGGGCGCTCGAGGTCTGCGTCACCGGCCGGTGGATCGGCGCCGAGGAGGCGTCCCGGATCGGGCTGGCGTCGCTGCGGGTCGAGCGGGCGGACCTCGCTCAGGCCGTGGACGACCTGGTGGCCGCCCTGACCGCACCGGACGCCGGCGCCGTCCGCGAGACGAAGGCGCTGCTGGCTGGTGCGACCGGGCGCAGCGACGCGGAGCAGCACGCGGCCGAACGGGCCGCGCAGGGCCGCCGGCTCGCCGCCCTGGCTGCGCTGGTGGCGAACGCGGGGAAGTAGCCGCTCCGGCGGGGTGTTGCACGGGCATGTCTATGGGCGGTATGGGTCGCGCGAGCGGGTCCTTCATGAACTCGGTCCGACGCGATCCGTCGGTGAAGCAGGCTGCCCTGACGCCGGGGGTGGCCCGCCGCATCGTCAGCTTCGCCGCACCCTTCCGCGGCCGCATCATCGCGTTCCTCGTGCTCGTCGTCATCGACGCGGTGCTCGTGGTGGCGACGCCACTGCTGCTCAAGCGCATCATCGACGACGGGGTGATCCCGGGGGACAAGCGGGTCGTCGTCACGTCCGCGCTGCTCGTGGCGTTGATCGCCGTCTTCGACGCGGCCCTCGGCCTGGCCGAGCGCTTCCTGTCGTCGAGCATCGGCGAGGGGCTCATCTACGTGCTGCGGGTCAAGGTCTTCGGGCACGTGCAGCAGATGCCGATCGCGTTCTTCACCCGGACCCAGACCGGCTCGCTCGTCACCCGGCTGAACAGCGACGTGATCGGCGCGCAGCAGGCGTTCACCTCGACGTTGTCGTCGATCGTGTCCAACGTCGTGACGCTGGTCGTGGTGCTCATCGCCATGCTGACGCTGTCGTGGCAGATCACGCTCGTCGCGCTGATCATGCTGCCCCTGTTCGTGGTGCCAGCTCAGCTGCTGGGGCGCCGGCTGGCCAAGATCTCGCGCGAGGCGATGACCCTGAACGCCGACATGGGTCAGACCATGACCGAGCGGTTCAACGTGGCCGGCGCCCTGCTGGTCAAGATCTTCGGGCAGCTCCCCCGCGAGGAGCAGGTGTTCGCGGAGAAGGCGTCCCGGGTGCGCGACATCGGCATCCGGTCGGCCATGTACGGGCGGCTGCTGTTCACCGCGCTGGTGCTGGTCGCCGCCCTGGCCACCGCGCTCGTCTACGGCGCCGGCGGCATCTTGGTGATCGACGGCACGATGGAGGTCGGCGCGCTGGTCGCGATGGCCGCGCTGCTCGGGCGCCTCTACGGGCCGCTGACCGCGCTGTCCAACGTGCAGGTCGACGTGATGACGGCGCTGGTCAGCTTCGACCGGGTGTTCGAGGTGCTCGACCTGGAGCCGCTGGTCCGCGACCGCGACGACGCGGTCGAGCTGCCCGCGGGGGCGTCGTCCGTGCAGTTCGACCACGTCGCGTTCCGCTACCCGCGGGCGTCCGAGGTGTCGCTGGCCTCGCTGGAGTCCGTCGCGGTGCTTGACCAGAGCGAACCGCAGCCGGTGCTGCGGGACGTCAGCTTCGCCGTCGAGCCCGGCCAGGTCGTCGCGCTCGTCGGGCCGTCCGGCGCCGGCAAGTCGACGATCACCCACCTGGCGTCCCGGCTCTACGACGTCGGCGGTGGGGCCGTGCGGATCGGTGGGCTCGACGTCCGGGACGTGACGCTCGAGTCGTTGCACCGCACCGTGGGCGTGGTCAGCCAGGACGCGCACATGTTCCACGACACGATCCGCGGCAACCTGCTGCTGGCCCGGCCCGACGCGAGCGACTCCGACCTGGTGGCCGCCTGCCGGGACGCGCAGATCTGGCCGCTGGTGGCGTCGCTGCCCGAAGGCTTGGACACCGTGGTGGGCGACCGGGGCTACCGGCTGTCCGGTGGCGAGAAGCAGCGGCTGGCGCTGGCTCGCCTGCTGCTGAAGGCGCCGTCCATCGTGGTGCTGGACGAGGCCACCGCGCACCTGGACTCCGAGAGCGAGGTGGCCGTGCAGCGCGCCCTGGCGACGGCGCTGGAGGGTCGGACGGCCATCGTCATCGCGCACCGGCTCTCGACCATCCGGGACGCCGACCAGATCCTCGTCGTGGACGACGGCGCGATCGTCGAGCGCGGCACGCACGTGAGCCTGCTGGCGGCCGGCGGCCTGTACGCCGACCTGTACCGCACGCAGTTCGCCCAGCAGGACTCGCCGGAGCCCGTGTTGGTTGCTCACCCCGAGCCGCTCCCCGAGCCGCGATAGGCGGCACGGGGAGAGCAAGCGCTCAGAGGGAGCGGGTGACTCCGCCGTCCACGGGGATGACCGTGCCGGTGATGTAGGAGCCGGCGGGGGAGAGAACGAAGGTGGCGACCCGGCCGAACTCGTCCGGACGGCCGTACCGGCGCAGCGGGATCGCGGCCTCGGCATCGCGGCGAGCGGCCTCGGGGTCGCCACCCAGCTCATCCAGGTGGCGCACCCGCTCGGTGTCGATCCGGCCTGGCAGCAAGGCGTTGACCCGGATGGCGCGCGGCCCACCCTCGTCGGCCATGGTCTTGGCGAGCATGGCCAGACCGGGGCGCAGCCCGTTGGACGTCGCCAGACCGGGGATGGGGGAGCGCACCGACGTCGACAGCACGAACGCGATGGAGCAGCCCTCGACGGACGCCGCGTCGGACACCGCCCTGGCCAGCCGCACCGGGCCCAGGAACACCGTCTCGAAGGCTGCGCGCCACTGCTCGTCGGTGATCTCGTCTGACGTCCCCGCGGGCGGTCCGCCCACGCTGATCAGCGCGCCGTCCAGCCGGCCGAAGCGGGCCATCGCCGCGGCCACCAGCCGCTCCGGGAGCTCGGGGTCCGCGAGGTCGCCCGGCAGCACCATGATGCTGCCCGGGTCCGCCATGGCGGCGAGCTCCTCGAGGTGCGTGACGTCCCGGCTGCAGACCAGCAACCGAGCCCCTTCGGCGAGCAGCTGCTCAGCGGTGGCCCGGCCGAGGCCGCTCGAGGCGCCGGTGACGATGTACGCGCGGTC
The DNA here is from genome assembly GCF_039541115.1 of Angustibacter luteus. Lineage (NCBI taxonomy): Bacteria > Bacillati > Actinomycetota > Actinomycetes > Kineosporiales > Kineosporiaceae > Angustibacter > Angustibacter luteus. The sequence goes on along the minus strand of NZ_BAABFP010000005.1, from coordinate 614,899 downwards.
GGTCAGTCCGAGATCCATGACGGACAGTGTGGCATTCGCTGCGGTCCGTCATGCAGGGCGCCCGACCGGGTGGCGCTACTCGTCCTCGTCGTCCCAGATCCGGCGACGGCGCGGCACCGGGACCGGAGCGGCCGTGGTCCCGTCGGCGGCCCGTTCCTCGAGCTCGGCGGCCCGCCGGTTGCGACGCACGAACCACCACGGGAAGCCCAGGGCCAACGCGGCGAACAGCAGCCACTGAACGGCGTACGAGGCGTTGATGCCCTCGCCGCCGTCCAGCTCGGGCTTGCCCAGCAGGACCGGCGCCGGCGTGGCCGGCGGCACCTCGCTGACCAGCGCGCCGTACGCCGGGTAGAGGTCCAGACCGGTGGACCGGGCGATCTGCGGGACGTCGATGCTGGCCACCTGCCCCTCGGGCACCCGCTGGCCGCGGTGGGGTTCGCTGGGCCGCAGCCGGGCCACGACCTGCACGGTGCCGGATGGCGGGGCGGGGACGACGTCCGGCTCCTGACCGGGGTTGGTCCCCTCGGTGCCGTTGGGCACCCAGCCGCGGTCGACCAGCAGCGCGCTGCCATCGGACAGGACGAGCGGCACCAGCACCTCGTAGCCGTACGTCGGGTTGCTGTCGCCGTCGTCGTGCGGCCGGTTGCGCACGAGCGTGGTGGCCGCGGTGTCGTACTGCCCGGTGACCTGCACCCGCCGCCACTGGTCGGCCGGGTCGAAGGGCTGGTCCGGATCCGCCATCAGGTCCGCCAGCGGGACGGCGCGGGCGCCGTAGTTGCGCTGAACCAGCTGCTTCGCGTCGTGCTTGTGCTCGAACCGGTGGTACTGCCATCGGCTGAGGCCCACGCAGCCGAGCGCGACGACCAGCGCCATCAGGGCCAGACCCACGGTCTGTCGATGGCGCCGCCAGAGGTCCAGGCCGGGCACGGCACGACGGTAACCGGAGCAGGGCGCGCCCTGGGCGGCGGGGACGTACGCTGAGCCCGTGTCAACCCACGTGCACGACGAGAGCGCCGGCCGCCGACTTGTCGACGGCTTCGGGCGGGTGGCGAGCGACCTGCGGGTCTCCGTCACCGACCGGTGCAACCTGCGGTGCACCTACTGCATGCCGGCCGAGGGGCTGGACTGGCTGCCCAAGCCCGAGCTGCTGACCTTCGAGGAGCTCACCCGGGTCATCGGGGTGGCTGTGGAGCTCGGCGTGACGTCGGTGCGGCTGACCGGCGGCGAGCCCCTGCTGCGTCGGGGCCTGCCCGAGCTGGTCCGCCAGATCGCCGCGCTCGAACCCCGGCCGTCGATCGCCATGACGACCAACGGGCTCGGGCTGGACCGGCTGGCCGCCCCGCTGCGCGACGCCGGCCTGGACCGGGTGAACGTGTCCCTGGACACCGTGGACCGGGCCGCCTTCGCCGACCTCACCCGACGGGACCGGCTGGCCGACGTGGTCGCTGGCCTCGCGGCGGCAGCCGCCGCCGGGCTCTCGCCGGTGAAGGTGAACGCCGTGGCGATGCGCGGGGTGAACGACGAGGGTGTCGCCGACCTGCTGCAGTGGTGCCTGGACCGCGGCTACGAGCTGCGCTTCATCGAGCAGATGCCGCTGGACGCGCAGCACGCCTGGCAGCGGTCCTCGATGGTCACCCAGGCCGAGGTGCTGGAGCGGCTGGGGGAGCGGTTCACCCTCACCCCGACGCCCCAGGAGCGCGGCAGCGCACCCGCCCAGACCTGGCTGGTGGACGGCGGACCGGCCATCGTGGGCGTCATCGCCAGCGTGAGCCAGCCGTTCTGCGGTGCCTGCGACCGGCTGCGGCTCACCGCCGACGGACAGCTGCGCTCGTGCCTGTTCGCTCGCACCGAGGACGACCTGCGCACGCCGCTGCGGGCCGGCGCGAGCGACGACGAACTGGCGCGGCTCATGATGACGCTGGTGGCCGGCAAGAAGGCCGGTCACGGGATCGATGACCCGACGTTCCTGCAGCCGAGCCGTCCGATGTCCGCCATCGGCGGCTGACCCAGCTACCGATCTCGCATGACCCCGAAGATCGAGCTATCCGGCGTCATCGGGCGCCGATAGGCCCGGATAGGCCGACATTCGGGGTATGCGTCATCCGAGTGCGCTGGCCGGCTCGGTCTCGCGCAGGAACCCGCGCAGGCTGAGGAACTCGCCGAGCGAGTCACGGTGGTCGTCGCAGGCCAGCCAGGTCTTGCGCCGCTCGGGCTGGTGCAGCTTGGGGTTGTTCCACCGCAGCACCCACGTGGCGTGCGCGCCGCACCCCTTGGCGCTGCACATCAGGTCGGGCACGACCTCGCCGGCGTGCACGTCCCCCGTGCCATCGCCCGTCGCCCCGATCATGGGCCCAGCCTGTCACGGTTGCCGTCGTCGATGGCACCCCGTTCGGGTTCGAATCCTGCATGGCGGGACAACCGCTTCGGCCCGGAGTTGGCCACCACGACCGCGAAGTAGGGCAACAGGATCGCGCCGGACAGGAACACCCAGCGCAGCGGGCCGGAGAACACCACGGCCAGCACGAAGCACACCGTGCGGATCGACATCGAGATCAGGTACTTGCGCATCCGCAGCCCGAGGTCGTCGTCCAATGACGCGGGGGCGGACGTGATCGTGTGCACCTCGGTCGGACGCTGGTGCCGTGTCACGTCATGACGGTACGCGCGCGATCCAGCCACCGCCATGCCGGGCCCGCCCCGGCCACGTGCGCTGGCGCGATCAGGAGGCCTGGCTGACGCTGGAGCAGTTGAAGCCGCGCACCCGCAGCGCCGGCATCGCCGTCCGCGGCAGGTAGTCGCCGAACTCGCGGCCCAGGGTCGGCACGGTCGTGCCGGCCGCCACGATGCGGTCCAGCAGGTCCACCGGGGACTCGTTGAACCGGAAGTTCGTGACCGCCCCGATGACCTCGCCGCCCTCGACCTTGTAGACGCCGTCGCGGGTCAGGCCGGTGAGCAGGAGCGTCTGCGGGTCGACCTCGCGGATGTACCAGAGGCAGGTCAGCAGCAGGCCGTCGTCCAGGTCGGCGACCAGGTCCATCGCGGAGCCGCGGCCACCGTCGACCTCCATCACGAGGTTGTCGGCGGCCTGGGTGTCGGCGATCCCCGCCAACCCGGCCGAGTGCCGGGTCGTCGGCAGCGCGCGCAGCACGCCGTCCTCGATCCAGGACTGCCGGGTGACCGGCAGGCCGTTGTCGAACACCGAGCCGAACGGCGAGCTGCCGCCCACCATGACCACCGGGGCGGTCTGCATCCCGGCAGCGGTCGGATCGCTGAACAACCGCAGGTGCTGGCCGGACAGCTGGTCGCCGACCCGGGTGCCTCCGCCCTTGCGGCCGAACACGGAGCGTCCCTCGTGCGCGGAGCGCGCGTCCGAGGACCACAGCGTGTACGCCATCAGGTCGGCGACCGCGGACGGCGGCAGGATCGTCTCGTAACGGCCGGCCTCGGCGTCCAGTCGCCGGGCCTGCCAACCCAGTCGGTCGGTGACCTCGGCGGCCAGTGCGGCGACGTCCACGGCGTCCAGGGCCTGCGCCGCCGCTCCGGCCCACGCCGAGCGGCTGCGCTGGTGCGACTTGCCGTTGAGCTGGACGGTCGCCGCGGGCAGCGCGTACCGCGCGCGCAGTCCGGTGCTCGAAGCGAGGTACGTCGTGTGCAGCGTCTGCTCCGCGTACCCGAACAGCTCGCGGTCGCCGGAGCGGGCGTCCTCGAGGGCGCTGCCCAGGCTCTGCGCGAGCGCGGCCAGGTCGCCGGCGGTGACCTCGCCCGGAGCCTCGCCGAACGCGTCGTCGGCCGGGCCCGGCACGAGCTCGGCGGCGTCCTCGGCGGGCGCGGACGCCCGGGCGGCGGCCTCGGCGTCCGCGACCAGGGCGGCGATCGAGTCGACGTCCACGCCGCTGCGGCTCACGACCCCCACCTGGTCGCCGCCGTGCACGGCGATGACCGTGACGTCCTGGCTGCTGGTCAGCCCGTTGGTGGTCAGCGTGTTCGCGGCCCAGCGCAGGTTCGCCTCGCTGCGGTTGCTGACCAGGGCCACGCACGGCCCCGTCGCCGCCGCCAGCGCCCGCTCGGCGAGCTCGTGCGGGTGCGCGCTCATGCTGCCCCCTCCTCGTTGGTGTTGAGCACTCGGACGTCGGTGAACAGCGCGCTCGGGCACCCGTGGCTGACCGCGGCGACCTGGCCGGGCTGGCCCTTGCCGCAGTTGAACGCCCCACCCAGCACCCAGGTCTGCGGGCCGCCGACGACGGCCATCGAGCCCCAGAAGTCCGTGGTCGTCGCCTGGTAGGCGAGGTCCTTGACCATGCCCGCCAGCCGGCCGTTCTCGATCTTGTAGAACCGCTGCCCGGTGAACTGGAAGTTGTAGCGCTGCATGTCGATCGACCAGGACTTGTCGCCGATGACGTAGATGCCGCGCTCGACCCCGGCGATGATCTCCTCCGTCGAGGGACCGTTCGCTGCCGGCTGCAGGCTGACGTTGGCCATCCGCTGGATCGGCACGTGCGAGGAGGAGTCGGCGAACGCGCAGCCGTTCGAGCGCTCGGCGCCGGTCAGCTGGGCGATCCGCCGGTCCAGCTGGTAGCCGACCAGGGTGCCGTCGCGCACGATGTCCCACGAGCCGGTGGCGACGCCCTCGTCGTCCCAGCCGATGCTGGCCAGGCCGTGCTCGATGTCCCGGTCACCGGTGACGTGCATCAACGGGGTGCCGTACTTCAGGGTGTTCAGCTTGTCCGGGGTGGCGAAGGACATCCCGGCGTAGGCCGCCTCGTAACCCAGGGCGCGGTCCAGCTCGGTGGCGTGCCCGATGGACTCGTGGATGGTCAGGAACAGGTTGCTGGGGTCGATCACCAGGTCGTAGCGGCCCGCCTCGACCGACGGCGCCTTGAGCTTCTCGACGGCCAGCCCGGGCAGCGCCTCCAGCTCCTCCGCCCACCCCCACGCGCCGTCCGCGGACGTGCCGACCACGTACTCCCAGCCGCGGCCCACGGGCGGGGCGAGCGTGCGCATCGTCTCCATCCCGTCGCCGGTGACCACCACACCGGTCAGCACGGGCTGTACGCGGACCCGCTGCTGGGTGGTCGCCGTGCCGGCGAGGTCCGCGTAGAACTTCTGCTCCTTGACCCAGTCGAACGAGGCGTCCACGTGGTTCAGGCCCGCGTCGAGCAGCTGGCGGGACCAGGTGGTGAAGACCTCCGCCTTGTCGGCGTCCGGGACGTCGAACGGGTCCAGCGCGTAGGAGGACACCCACTCACCGGTGTGCACCGGCTCGGGCGCCAGCTCGACCCGCTCGGTGGACAGCGGTCGGGACACCCGGGCCATCTCGACCGCCCGCGAGGCCGCGGCCTGGGCCGCCTCGGTCGTCAGGTCGGCACTCGCCGAGAAGCCCCAGGCGCCGTCCACGACCACGCGCACGGCCAGGCCGCTGTCGGTGGAGTCACCGCCGCCGGCCACCCGGGCGTCGCTCAGTCGCAGGCTCGCGCTGCGCACGCGCTCGACCCGCAGGTCGGCGTGCTCGGCGCCCAGCTCGCGGGCTCGCTGCAGCGCGGCGTCAGCCAGGCGGGTCAGCGGCAGGTCTCGGAAGTCGTCGTCCACTCGGTCCCGGGTCACCAGGCGACCCTACCCAGACCCACTGACGGAACCGACCAGATATCGCCGGTGTCGAGCTAGCAGGCTGAGGCGATACCGTCGCGGACCATGAGTGAGCAGACGACGGACCCGCAGGCGCCGACCGGCCGCAGCGTGCTGGTGACGGGCGGAAACCGCGGCATCGGACGAGCCATCGCCCGGGCCCTGGCAGCCGACGGCGACCGGGTCGCGATCACGAACCGCTCCGGCGAGCTGCCGCCCGAGCTCGCCGAGCTGGGCGTCCTGGCGGTGCAGTGCGACATCACCGACACCGCCGCGGTGGATGCCGCCTTCAGCGAGGTGGAGGCTGCGCACGGCCCGGTCGAGGTCCTGGTCGCCAACGCGGGCATCACCAAGGACACCCTGTTGATGCGGATGACCGACGACGAGTTCACGGCCGTGCTGGACACCAACCTCACCGGCGCGTTCCGCTGCGCCCGGCGGGCCAGCAAGGGCATGATCCGGCTCCGCCGCGGGCGGATCGTGCTGATCTCGAGCGTGGTCGGCCTCTACGGCTCGCCCGGCCAGGCAAACTACGCCGCGAGCAAGGCGGGCCTGGTCGGCCTCGCCCGCTCGATCACCCGCGAGCTCGGCGGCCGGGGGATCACCGCCAACGTGGTCGCACCCGGCTTCGTGCAGACCGACATGACCGCGGCGCTGCCGGAGGCCCAGCAGCAGGCCTACCTGGCCGCCATCCCGGCCGGGCGCTTCGGCGCGGCGGACGAGATCGCGGACGTCGTCCGCTTCCTGGCCGGCGACGGCGCGGGGTACATCAGCGGGGCGGTTGTTCCCGTGGATGGCGGCCTGGGGATGGGCCACTAGAGTCGCGATCATGAGCGATCCGGACGTCGGCGCCGACGCGGGCGCAGCACGTCCGATGGCCGCGTTGACCGAGCTGCGGGTGCTGGACGGCCCGAACCTGTACTTCCCGCGGGCGGCGATCAAGCTCACACTGGACATCACCGGGCTCAGCCAGGCCTCGAGCGAGCAGGCCATGGCCTGGGCCACCGACCTCGGCCTGTCCCGCACCCGCGCCGGCCAGCCCGGCAGCGCGCAGCGACAGCGCCTCGCGGTGCGGGTGCTGGCCCGCGTCGTCCGGCTCATCGCCGCTGCCTCGGGCACGTCGCGCCTGGGCCTGCGGGTGCGTCCGAGCAACGACCCGCACGAGGTCGTCGTCGCCTACCCCTGGCTGCACCACGACCGCGCCGTCGAGCTGGGTCACCAGCTGGAGACCTGCCTGGCCCGCTGGGGCGAGGCGGACGTCGTCGAGCTGGTGTCCGCGGCTGGGGCGGCCGTGCGGGCCACGGCCAGCGGACGTCGTCCGAGCGCGATCTCGCCGAGCGTCCCGGTGGCGTCGGTGACCGGGACCAACGGCAAGACCACGACGACCCGCCTGCTGGCGCACCTGTCCATGACAGCGGGGCGGCGGACCGCCTGGTCCAGCACGGACGGCGTGGTCGTGCAGGGCGAGGTCGTCGAGCCCGGTGACTACTCCGGCCCGGCCGGCGCCCGAGCGGTGCTGACCAGCGACGGCGTCCAGCTCGGCGTCCTGGAGACCGCGCGCGGGGGACTGCTGCTGCGCGGCATGGGGGTGACCCGCAACGACGTCTCGGTGGTGACCAACGTCAGCGCCGACCACCTCGGGCTGCAGGGGATCGACACGGTCGACCAGCTGGCCGAGGTCAAGGCCGTGGTCACCCGGGTCACGTCCCGCACCGGCTGGTGCGTGCTCAACGGCGAGGACCCGCGGGTGCTGGCCATGATGCGCCGCGCGACCGGCCGGCCCTGGGTCTTCGCCCTGGACCCGGACGCTCCGGCCCTGCGGACCGCGCTGGACGGCGGCGGCCGAGGGATCACCGTCCTGGACGGCTCGATCACCGTGCTGCGCTCGGACGCCGACCCCGACCCACTGATCGCGGTCCTGGACGTGCCGGTGACGCTCGCCGGGCTGTCGCGGCACAACGTCGCCAACGCGCTGGCCGCGGCCGCCGCCGGGCTCGGTCTGGGGTTGGAGCGGGACGCGGTCGTCGAGGGGCTGCGCACGTTCCAGCCCGACGTCCGGCTCAACCCCGGGCGGATGAACGTGTGGACCATCCCGGTCGCCGGCGGCACCGTGACCGTGGTGATCGACCTGGCGCACAACGAGGCCGGGCTGGAGGCGCTGCTCGACGTCTGCGAGGGGCTGCGCATGCCCGGTGCCCAGCTGCACCTCGGGCTGGGCACGGCGGGGGACCGCACGGAGGAGATCCTGGTCGGGCTCGGCGAGATCGCCGGCCGCCGCGCGGACGACGTCGCGATCGTGCACAAGGAGCGGTACCTCCGCGGCCGCACTCGCGAGGACCTCGAGACCTCGCTGCGGGCCGGGCTCGCTGCGGTGGGCAAGGCCGGCGTGCCGTCGTTCCCGGACGAGCTGAGCGGCCTGCAGGGACTGCTCGCCCGCGCGGTCGACGGCGACGTCGTGGCGGTCATGTGCCACGCCGACCGTCCCCTGCTGGACGAGTGGCTGCTCGCCGAGGGAGCCACCCCGGACGGCGCCGACGACGTCCGCGCCAAGGTGGTCGCCGCTCGCGGCGAGCACCCGCAGGAGGAGCAGATCGCCGCCCTGTGGGCGCACGCCGACGCGACCGACCGGCAGCGCCTGCTGCTGGCGATGCTGGACGCCGACCCCGACGACCCGCGGCTCATGTTCGAGTGGGCGAGCGCGCTGGACGCGGCGGGTCACGAGGCCGAGGCCGTTCCGGCGTACCGCGCAGCGCTGCGCGACGGCCTGCGCGAACCGCACCGGCACCGGGCCATGCTGCAGCTCGGCTCGTCGCTGACCGTCCTCGGCCGGGTCGAGGAGGCGCTCGACATCCTGTCCCAGGTGCGCGAGCAGCGCCCCTCGAGCGCTGCGGCCCAAGGGTTCTACGCCCTCGCGCTGCGGGCCGGCTCCCGCAGCGACCGCGCGCTCGCCGTCCTGATGGAGGCGTTGCTCACCCACGCCGCCGACCCTGACGACCAGGACTACCGGGCGGTGCTGCTGCGCTACGTCGGCGGAGGCGGCTAGGGCCTGAGCTCGGCCGGGTCGAGGTCCGGGTCGCCGACCAGCCCCTGCGGGTGCGCCCCCGCCTGGGCCTGGTGCGCCAGCCCCTCCAGCTCGGCGAGGACCCCGGCGTGCTTGTCCGCGCACAGCACGACCAGGTCACCGCGGTTCGCCAGCGCCATGCAGTGCCGGACCGCCGCCAGCTCGTCCGGGACGACCGTGACCTGCTTGCACCGGGCACCCTGGGCCATCCGGGCCCGCACCCCGTCGGCGACCATCTCGGCCGCCTCGCCGGGCGCCCGGCGGCGCAGGTTCGCGTCCTCGCGCACGACGACGACGTCGAAGAAGTCGGCGGCTACCTCGCCCAGCTCGCGCACGTCCTCGTCGCGCCGGTCCCCGGCGGCACCGATCATCGCGATGCGCGACGGCTTGCCGAGGTCGGCTTTGGCGTCACGGCGGTTCGCGAAGCGCTCCACGAAGTCGCCCAGCGCCCGCATGCCCGCCGGGTTGTGGCAGTAGTCGACCACGACGTCCGTGCCCTGCACGTCGATCATGTTCATCCGGCCCGGCGACAGGTAGTACGACGTGCTGAACGTGCGCAGACCCTGGCGGATGTCGTGCAGGGGAGCGCCCGCGGCGAACGCGGCCCCCGCGGCGGCCATCGCGTTCGCGACGTTCATCAGGGCGGTGCCGCCGAACGTCGCCGGCAGCAGGTGCGTCCAGGCCAGCTGCATCGTGCGGCGGCCGTGTCGGATGACGATCATGTCGCCCTTGTCGGAGGTGTCCAGCACCAGCGCCTTGCCGCCGCGGCGGCAGTGCTCGTCGATCATGTCCCGGACGTCGGAGCCCGGGGCCTGCAGCGAGAACCAGACCACCTCGCCCGAGCAGCGCCGGCGCATCCCGCGCACCAGGGCGTCGTCGGCGTTGAGCACGGCGGCGCCGTCCCGCGGGACGGCCTCGACGACCACGGCCTTGACCTCGGCCAGCTGCTCGAGGGTGTCGACGCCACGCATGCCCAGGTGGTCCGGGGCGACGTTGGTCACGACGGCGACGTCGTTCCGGTCGTAGCCCAGGCCCTCGCGCAGGATCCCCCCGCGGGCCACCTCGAACACGGCCAGGTCGACCCGCGGGTTCTGCAGCACCATCCGGGCGGACTTCGGCCCGGACGCGTCGGCCCGGATCACCAGGCGCTCGTCGATGACGACACCGTCGGTGGAGGTCATGCCGACCTTGCGGCCCAGACCCTTGAAGACGTGCGCGATCATCCGCGACGTCGTGGTCTTCCCGTTGGTGCCGGTGACGGCGATGATCGGCACCCGGCTCGGCGCGCCCGGCGGGAAGAGCAGGTCGACGACCGGCTTGGCGATGAACTGGGGCTCCCCGACGGTGGGGTGGGTGTGCATCCGGAAGCCGGGCGCCGCGTTGACCTCGCAGATGGCGCCGCCGGTCTCGCGCACGGGCAGGGCGATGTCCGGGCAGATGAAGTCGATGCCCGCGACGTCCAACCCGATCACCCGGGCCGCCTCCTCGGCGATCTCCACGTTGTCCGGGTGCGCCTCGAAGGTGCGGTCGACCGAGATGCCACCGGTCGACATGTTCCCGGTCAGCGCCAGCTTGACCATCTCGCCGGCCGGGGGGACGTCGTCCATGCCGAAGCCCTGCTGGCGGACCAGCTCCACCGCGGCGTCGTCCACGCTGATCCGGGTGAGGACCTTCTCGTGCCCGACCCCGCGGCGCGGGTCCGCGTTGGTCTCGGTCACCAGCTCCTGCACCGTGCTCATGCCGTCCCCGACCACGTGGGCCGGGACGCGCTCGGCGATGGCCTGCATGCGCCCGCCGACGATGAGGCAGCGGTAGTCCTTGCCGGTCACCATCGACTCGACCACGACCCAGCCCCGCCGGGACTGGTCCTGGGCGGTCGGGAAGGCGGCGCGGACGGCGTCCCCGTCCTTGAGGTCCAGGCAGACCCCGCGCCCGTGGTTGCCGTCCAGCGGCTTGATCACGACCGGGTAGCCGATCCGGTCCGCGATGGTCACCGCGGCCCCGGCGCTGCGCACGCTCTCCGTGCCGGGGGTGGGCAGGCCGGCCGACGCCAGCAGCTTGCCGGTGAGCTCCTTGTCGCCGGCGATGTCCACGGCGAGCGCGCTCGTCTGCGACGTCATGGTGGCCCGGATGCGCTGCTGGTGGACGCCCTGGCCGAGCTGCACCAGGGAGTGCTCGTTGAGCCGGATCCACGGGATGTCGCGGCTCACCGCCTCCTCCAGGATGGCTGCCGTGCTCGGCCCGAAGGCGGTCCGCTCGGCCTGCCGCAGGAACGTGTCCAGCAGGTCCGCGAAGTCGAACTCGGGCTCGGGCTGCACGAGGTGGTTCACCAGCCGGACGGCCAGCGCGATGGCGGCCTGCGCGACCCGCTCGTCGACGTACGAGAAGACGATGTTGTACCGGCCCGGCACGCCCTTGACCTGCCGGGTCTTGCCGCGGCGGATGTCGTGGCCGGCCTCCTGCTGGAGCTGCAGGGCCACGTGCTCGGCGACGTGCCCGAGCCAGGTGCCTTCGCGCAGCCGCTCGATGAAGCCGCCGCGGTGCCCGCGCGAGCAGGTGTGCGCCTCCAGGCCCGGGAGCAGCTCGAGGAGCTGGTCCGTGAAGCCCGGCAGGGTGTTCGTCGGGAACTGCTCGAGGACGCCCAGGTCGACGACCACGTGCAGGGCCTTGTCGTAGGACCAGACGTTGGGACCGCGGTAGACGCGGACCTGGACGATCGTCAGGTCCGGGGACGGCTGCTCGTCGCTCATCGGCGCTCCAGTCGGCTGCGGTCAGGGACGGACGTGCCGATCATGCCCTGATCAGCGCCGTCGTGCGCCACTCGCGAGGGCGGCAACTGCCGGATCGACCCGCCGGGGGGCGAACTTCTCGAGCGCGCGAGCCTCCAGGTCGAACCGCGCGCCGGTCGGCAGGGTGTGCACGGTGGCACCCGAGACGAGCACGGGAGCGCCCTCGGGGGCCTCGGCGGCGTTGGTGACTGCGCGCGCCGCGTCGACCACGAAGACGGCACCGGTGCCGACCACCTCGACGCGTCGGCCGTCGGTGACGAGCGCGGCCGTGTCCTCGTCGACGCCCATGCCGATCAGGTGCGGTGACAGGGCCACCATCGACAGCAGCCGGCCGTACCGGGCGCGCTGGTCGAAGTGCTGGTCCACGATCACGCCCGGCAGCAGGCCCAGCCCGGCGGAGAGCTGGCTGGCGCGCTGGCGGGGGGTGATGCCCTCCTCGCCGAGGGCGATCATGTGCGCGCTCATGATGCTGGCGCCGGCCGACGTGCCGGCCACCACCACGCCGCGTCGGTAGGCGTCCACGATGGCGTTGCCGAGCGCGGTGCCCACGACGAGCTGGGCCAGCTTGAGCTGGTTGCCGCCCGTCATGAAGATGCCGGTCGCCGCGTCGACCTGGGCCGCGAGCCCCGGGTCGTCGGCCTCGGCCCGTGAGGTGGGCTGCACCGCGCTGACCTGGTCGACGCCGATCCGCCCGAACGCCGTCCGGTAGGTCTCGACCATCTCGTCCTCGACCATCGAGGCGGTCGGCAGCACCAGGAGGCGGGCCTGGGCGCCACCGGCGAGCCGGACGAAGCGGCGCAGGACACGGGCGGTGCCCACCTTGTCCTCGGCGCCGCCGATGACCAGGAGCCGCGTGCGGGGAGGCCCTTGCATCTGTCCACCCTAGGCGGCCCGCCCTCCCCGGTTGCTCACGCCGCGCTGCTTTGCTCGCCCCAGACCGCTGGCCGAGCAGCTTCGCGCGGCTCTGGCTGAGCAAGGGTGGGCCAGAATGGCGGCATGACCGCGGAACGCCAGCTGCTCGTCGTCCGGCACGCCAAGTCCGACCAGAACGCCGGGGTGGCCGACCACGAGCGCCCGCTGAACGATCGCGGACGACGGGACGCACCCGCGCTCGGCCGCTGGCTCACCGAGCACGGACTGCGCCCGGACCTCGTCCTCTGCTCGAGTGCGGAGCGCGCCCGGCAGACCTGGGAGCTGGCCGCTGCCGAGCTGGACGACGCGCCGCCGGTCGACGTCCGGGACGCGCTCTACGAGACGTCGGCGTCCGGCGTGCTGACCCAGCTGCGTGAGGTGGACGACCACGTCCGCGTCGTCGCCGTGGTGGGCCACGAGCCGACCCAGTCGGCCGTGGCGTCGGCGCTGGCCGGTTCGGCGGACCCGCGGGCGGAGCAGGCGCTGCGCGAAGGGTTCACGACCAGCGGGGTGGCGGTCCTGGAGCTCGCCGGACCCTGGCGCGAGCTGGCGCCGGGCAGCTGCCGGCTGACCGCGTTCGCGGCCCCCCGCGGCTAGCCGCACTGCCCCCAATCCCGTGATCATGCACGTTCGCCCCGGCAGACCAGGGGCGAACGTGCATGATCACCGCGGAGGGGGGCGAACGTGCATGATCACGGGGAGGGGGCGGCTAGTCGGGGAGGGCGTCCACCTCGAAGCCGTCGGCCGCGTCGGCCTCCTCGACCTCCTCGCGGGGGATGCCCAGCAAGTACAGGACGGCGTCCAGGAAGGGGACGTTGACGGTGGCGTCCGCCTGCTGACGCACGACGGGCTTGGCGTTGAAGGCGATGCCCAGCCCCGCCGTGTCCAGCATGTCGAGGTCGTTGGCGCCGTCCCCGATCGCGACGGTGCGGGACAACGACAGGCCCTCGGCCGCGGCGAAGCGCCGCAGCGCCGCAGCCTTTCCCGCACGGTCCACCACGTCGCCGAGCACCCGCCCGGTGAGCCGACCGTCGACGACCTCCAGCCGGTTGGCCTCGACGTGGGTGATGCCGAGCGAGGCGGCCAGCGGTTCGACCACCTCGAGGAAGCCGCCGGACACCAGCGCCACGGTGAAGCCGAGACGCTGCAACGTGCGTACGCAGGTACGGGCCCCCGGGGTGAGCTCGACGGCCCGGCGGACGTCGTCGAGCACGGACGACGGGAGGCCGGCCAACGCCGCCACCCGCTGGTGCAGGCTGGCTGCGAAGTCGAGCTCGCCGCGCATGGCCCGCTCGGTGATGGCCGCGACCTCGTCGACCCGGCCGCTGCGCTCGGCGAGCATCTCGATGACCTCACCCTGGATGAGGGTGGAGTCGACGTCCATCACGACCAGCCGGCGGCCGCGCCGGGCCAGGCCGGCGGGGGAGACCGCGACGTCGATCCCGTGCGCCGCAGCCGTGACCGACACCTCGCGCCGCAGCGAGCGCACGTCCCCGCCCGACACGTCGATCTCGACGGTGGTCACCGGCCAGCGGGAGATGCGCCGGATGCGGTCGATGTTGGCGTCCTGCTCGGCCAGCTTCTCGGCGACGGCCGCGACCGCGGCGGGCAGGAGCGGGGCGGCCAGCAGCGTGACGTGCAGGCGGCCCTCGCGGCGGTGGGCGGTGTCGCCGGTGCCGCGCTTGCACCGCACCTTCATGTCCAGCTCGTCCGCGACGTCCAGCGCCGCCGCGCGCACGCTCTCACTACCGCCGGTCGTGAGCAGGACGGCGAGGGTCAGCTGCCCGCGGACCACGACCTGCTCTACGTCCAGCACCGTCGCCGGGGTCGCGGCCAGGGCGGAGAAGAGCGCCGAGGTGACACCCGGCCGGTCGTCGCCGGTCAGGGTCACGAGCAGGGTCGGTTCGTCCGTGCTGCGCGGCGGGACCTCGATCACGGGCCGAGGCTACCCACTGCCCGGGACGCGGACCTGGCCGACTCGCCTGCCGAGACGCGGGTCAGGCGTTGACCTCGTCCCGCCAGGCCACCCAGTCCCGCAGCTGGCCCAGGTCGTAGTCGGGCCCGCCGAGCCCGACGGTGAACAGCCGGACGCCGAGCTCGTGCAACCGCGGCCCCGTCGCGGCCGGATCGCCCGAGACCCCGACGGACCGCTCGATCTGCGCGGGGTCGCGGCCCTCGGTCGCGCACCACTCGTCGAGGATGGCGACCTTGCGCTCGACCACGTCGGCGTCGCCGAAGCTGTGCCAGATGTCGGCGTGCTTGGCCACCATGCGCAGCGTCTTCTTCTCGCCGCCGCCGCCGATGAGCACCGGGATCTTGCGGGTGGGCGCCGGGTAGAGCCGGCCCAGCCGCTTCTCGATCCGCGGCAGCGCCTGTGCCAGGTCGGCGAGGCGCGAGCCCGCGGTGCCGAACTCGTACCCGTACTCGTCGTAGTCCTTCTCGAACCAGCCGGCCCCGATGCCGAGGATCAGCCGGCCGTCGCTGATCTGGTCGACGGTGCGGGACATGTCGGCCAGCAGCTCGGGGTTGCGGTAGGAGTTGCAGGTCACCAGCGCGCCGATCTCGACCCGCGAGGTGATCTCGGCCCAGGCCGCCAGCACCGTCCAGCACTCGAGGTGCTTGCCCTCCGGCTCGCCGTACAACGGGTAGAAGTGGTCCCAGTTGAAGGCCACGTCGACTCCGGCCTCCTCGGCCGCGACCACCGCGCGGCGCAGGTCGGACCACTCGGCGTGCTGCGGCTGCAGCTGGACGCCGATCCGGACCTTGCGGTGGTTCTGGTGCTCGCTCACACGGTCACCTTCTGGCCCTTGCCGATGACGACCAACCCGGACTCGGTGACGGTCAGCCCCCGGGCGCGGTCCTCCTCGGGGTCCATCCCGATCCGCGCGCCCTCGGGGATCACCACGTTCTTGTCGACGATCGCCCGACGCACGACCGCGTGCCTGCCGATCTCGACGTTGTCCAGCAGCACGCTGTCGCTCACGCTGGACCACGAGTGGATGTAGCAGTTCGGCGACAGCACCGAGTTCTCGATCGTCGCTCCCGACACCACGGTGCCGGGGGACACCGAGGAGTTCACCGCGTGCCCGATGCGGCCGTGCCAGCCGTGCACGAACTTGGCCGGCGGCAACGAGCCGTAGTCGGTGAAGATCGGCCAGTCGTAGTTGTAGAGGTTGAAGACCGGGAAGACCGAGATCAGGTCCATGTGCGCGTCGTAGTACGCGTCCATCGTGCCGACGTCACGCCAGTAGTCGCGGTCGCGCTCCGTCGATCCGGGCACGTCGTTGTTCTTGAAGTCGTACACGCCGGCCTCACCGCGGGACACGAAGTCCGGGATGATGTCGCCGCCCATGTCGTGCTTGGTGTCCTCGCTCGCGGCGTCGCGGGTGACCGCGTCGATCAGGGCGTCGGTGTTGAACACGTAGTTGCCCATCGAGGCCAGCACCTCACCGGGGGAGTCCGGCAGGCCCTCGGGGTCCGTCGGCTTCTCCAGGAACTCGCGGATCTGGCGGGGGTCCTCGGGCTTCACGTCGATCACGCCGAACTGGTCGGCGAGCTCGATCGGCTGGCGGATGGCCGCGACCGTCGCGGCGGCGCCGGTCTCGATGTGCTGCGCGACCATCTGCCGGAAGTCCATCCGGTAGACGTGGTCGGCGCCGACCACGACGACGATGTCCGGCTTCTCGTCGTGCACGAGGTTGAGGCTCTGGAAGATGGCGTCGGCGCTGCCGAGGTACCAGCGTTTGCCGACGCGCTGCTGCGCGGGCACCGGGGCGACGTAGTTGCCGAGCATGTTCGACATGCGCCACGTCTTGGCGATGTGCCGGTCCAGGCTGTGCGACTTGTACTGGGTCAGGACGACGACCTTGAGGTACCCGGAGTTCACGACGTTGGACAGCGCGAAGTCGATGAGCCGGTAGATGCCGCCGTAGGGCACGGCGGGCTTGGCCCGGTCGGCGGTCAGGGGCATCAGGCGCTTGCCCTCGCCGCCCGCCAGGACGATCGCCAGGATCTTCGGGTTGCGCGCACGAGTCGGCATGCTCAGGAACCTAGTCTTCGAGCCGGGGCCACGCGAGGGGTGCGCGGGGACGAACCCCGCCACTACGGTGAGGCCGTGCGCATCGACGTGCTGTCTCGCGAGTACCCACCCGACGTCTACGGCGGGGCGGGAGTGCACGTCGCCGAGCTCGTCCGCGCGTTGCGCTCCGACCCCGGCCTCGACGTCCGGGTCCGTTGCTTCGGCCCCGAGCGCGCCGAGGTGGGCACGACCGGCTACCCGGACCCGGTCGAGCTGGCGGGCGCGAACGCCGCGCTGCGCAGCATGGGGGTCGACCTGCCGATGGCGCAGGACTGCGACGGCGCGGACGTCGTCCACTCGCACACCTGGTACGCCAACTTCGGTGGGCACCTCGCCTCCCTGCTGCACGGCGCCCCGCACGTGGTCACCGCGCACAGCCTGGAACCGTTGCGGCCGTGGAAGGCCGAGCAGCTGGGCGGCGGCTACGCCCTGTCGTCCTGGGTCGAGAAGACGGCCTACGAGGCGGCGGCCGCCGTCATCGCCGTCAGCGCCGGGATGCGCCGGGACGTGCTGCGCAGCTACCCGGACGTCGACCCGGCCCGCGTGCACGTGGTGCACAACGGCATCGACACGGTCGACTGGTCCCGGCGACCCCGGCCGGACGCTGTCCGCGCGCTGGGCGTCGACCCGGACCAGCCCAGCGTGGTCTTCGTCGGCCGGATCACCCGGCAGAAGGGCCTGCCGTACTTCCTGCGGGCCGCGGCCCAGCTACCGCCCGACGTCCAGCTCGTGCTGTGCGCCGGCGCCCCGGACACCGCCGAGATCATGGCGGAGGTCGAAGCCCTGGTGGACGGGCTGCGCACGACCCGCCAGGGCGTCGTCTGGATCGACCGCATGCTGGACCGCGAGGACGTCGTCGCGCTGCTGTCCAGCGGCACGGTCTTCGCCTGCCCGTCGGTGTACGAGCCGCTGGGCATCGTGAACCTCGAGGCCATGGCCTGCGAGCTGCCCGTCGTGGCCACCGCGACCGGCGGCATCCCGGAGGTCGTGCAGGACGGCGAGACCGGTTGGCTCGTGCCGATCGAGCAGGTGGACGACGGCTCGGGCACTCCGGTGGACCCCGAGGGCTTCGTGGCGGACCTGGCGGCGGCCCTGGTGGACGCCGTGTCCGACCCGGCCCGGGCCCGGGTCCGCGGCGTCGCGGGGCGCGTCCGCGCCGAGCAGGAGTTCGGCTGGGCCACCGTGGCCGCCCGCACGCTGGAGGTGTACCGGTCCCTGCGCTAGTCCGGCGGGTGGATCGGCGCGTTCACCGCGGCGACCAGCGCCCGGCGGCAGACGGTCTCGAGCTGGCGCAGCTCCTCGTCGCGGCGGGTCGCCTCCCACCCGTTCACCGCGGCGCCGTCGTCCTCACGCGCGAGCTCGACGATGGACCGCACCCGCCAGGCCAGGTCGAGCACCCGGGCTGCTCGCGGCGGCGTGCCGGGCGGCCACGCCTGGTCCGTCCCCTGGCGCAGCCCCTGGATCCGTTCGGCGGCATCGGGCCGCCACCGGGCCAGGTCCAGCTCGTGCAGGGTGTCGGTGGCGCGCAGCAGGGCCTCGCGCAGCTCGCGCTCGGCCTCGCCGACCGTGGTGCTGAGCGGGGCGACCGGCGGCGAGCAGTCCTGCACCTGCCAGAGCACCTGGTGCCCGATCTCGTAGACCGAACCGAACTCGTAGACCTCGGGGATCAGCACCAGGGGCGGGCCGCCGACGGTCACCAGGCACTCACCGGCCTCGATCGCGGCCTCGTTGACCTTCGGCGGGCCGGGCAACGCGGACGGGTCGCCGGGCACCGGCAGCACCAGGCGCAGTGCGCGCACCCGCTGCTCGCGAAGCGTGCCCAGCAGCTCCGGCAACCGGCCCGGCGCGGCCAGCGGGCCCAGCGCGGCGGCGTCCGCGGTAGCCACCTCGTGCGGCTCGTCGTCCCCCTGCACGGCCCGCAGCAGCGCACCGGCGTTGACCCGCCCGGCCAGCACCGGGGTGGCCCACAGGCCGAGCACGGCGGCGCGCGGCAACGGGGTCATGGGATGAGGCTACGTCGGTGCCATAGTCTCGCCCTCATGGTTTCGGCGACGCTACGAGGACGTGGCGCATGAGCGACGTCCTGGCGATGGCCGGGGTCACCGTCGTGCGTGGTTCGACCACGCTCCTGGACGACGTGACCTGGGAGGTCAGCGAGGGCGAGCGGTGGGTCGTGCTCGGCCCCAACGGTGCCGGCAAGACGACGCTGCTGCAGATCGCGTCCGCGCGGATGCACCCGACCCGCGGGGTCGCCGGCGTCCTCGGTGAGGTCCTGGGCGCGGTGGACGTCTTCGAGCTGCGGCCGCGGGTCGGGCTGGCCAGCGCCGCACTGTCGGAACGGATCCCGGGCGGCGAGCGGGTCGGCGACGTCGTGGTCACCGCGTCCTACGGTGTCACCGGGCGGTGGATCGAGCAGTACGACGCCCTCGACCACGGCCGCGCCGCGCAGCTGCTCGAGACCTTGGGTGTGGGACACCTCGTGGACCGCACGTTCGGCACGCTGAGCGAGGGGGAGCGCAAGCGGGTGCAGATCGCCCGGGCCCTGATGACGGACCCCGAGCTGATGCTGCTGGACGAGCCGGCCGCGGGCCTGGACCTGGGAGGGCGCGAGGACCTCGTCAAGCGGCTCGGCGCGATCGCGGAGGACATCTACGCGCCGGCGCTCGTCCTGGTCACCCACCACGTCGAGGAGATCCCGCCGCACTTCACGGACGTCCTGCTGCTCCGCGGTGGCCGGGTCGTCGCCGCCGGTCCGTTGGAGATCACGCTGACCCAGGAGAACCTCGAGGCCACGTTCGGCCTGCCCCTGCTGCTGGAGCGGCACGGCGACCGGTGGACGGCGCGCGCCCGCTGACGACCGGTCAGCCCAGGGTTGCCTGGAGCTGCGCCTGCACCGAGAGCACCAGGTCGACGTACCACTGCGCCCGGTTGTAGCGGAACAGCGCCGCGCTCACCCCGGCCGGCGACCCCGCCCCGCCGCTGCACAGGTACCGGGCCGCGGTGTAGATCGCGTCGGCCGGGGAGTAGACGTCCAGCTTCCCGTCGTGGTTGCCGTCCACGGCGTAGGAGGCGAACGTGCCGGGCATGAACTGCATCGGCCCCTGCGCCCCCGCCGAGCTGGTGCCCGCGTTGCGGCCGTGCCCGCTCTCCACCTGGCCGACCGCGGCCAGCAGGGTCCAGTCCATCCCCGAGCAGGTCCGGGCGGCCGCCTGGTAGAGCCGGAAGTACTCGGCGGTGGGCAGCTGGGCGCGGGCCGCGCCGATGGCGTCGTCCTGGCCGGCCTCGGCGGCCCGGCGGGCGGCGGCGAGCGCCCTCGCCGCGTCCTCGGCCTCCGTCAGCTGCCGCGCCGTCGCCGACAGCGAGTCGAGCGAGTGCTGCGCCGCGGCCAGCAGGGCCGCGACCTGGTCGGCCTGCCGGGTGAGCTGGGCGGCAGTGACGACAGCGGCGTCCGCGTGCCGTTCCTTCTCCGCCGCCACGTCGACGAGCCGGTCCGCCTGCTGCTGCGCGTCGTCCGCGCTCGCGCTGGTGGTCGACAGCACCCGGTCGACCCCGATCATGCGTGAGGCCAGGTCCTCGAGGCTGCTCGAGGTCAGCACCGTGTTGAGCAGCCCGGCCTGGCCACCGCTCAGGTAGAGCGCGCGCACGGAGGCAGCGGCCTGGTCCGCCGCCGCATCGGCGCTGTGCTGCGCGTCCGCGCTCTGCGCGTCGGCCTGCAGGTAGTCGCTGACCCGGTCGCCCACACCGCTGAGCGCGGCCTCGTACCCGGCCTCGGCGGTCGCGAGTCGTTCCTGGATCTGCTGCACCTGTGCTGCGGCCTCCTGGGCGTGCCGTCGTGCGGTGGCGGCGTCCTCGGCCTGGGCCGGTGCGGAGACCACCCAGGTGAGGGACACGCAGGCGAGCGACGCGATCGCCCGCCAGGCCCACCGCGCCCGGCTGGGGGTGCGTTCACCAGGGGTCACGGCGCACTATCGGATGAGACGGTGGCCGACTTGATCGCTGCGTGGGAAGGTGAGCCGCTCGGGGGAACGTCCGCGGCCGACCAGGCGTCTGAACGGTGGGGACGGCGTTCCGACGTCGCACGAGAAGGTGGCGCATGGACTGGCTGACGGAGTACCCGGCGCTGACCTGGCTGGGTCTTGCCCTGCTGCTCGGTGCCATCGAGGTGGCCACGCTCGACCTCGTCTTCATCATGCTGGCGGTCGGGGCGCTGGGTGCCGCGGTCGCCGCAGCGTTCGGGGCCAACGTGATCGTCCAGGTCGTGGTCTTCGTGGTCGTGGCCATGGTGCTGCTGGGATTCCTGCGGCCGGTGGTCATCCGCCGGATGCGGATGGGCGACGCGATCCTCACCGGCTCCGCGGCCCTGGTGGGCCGGCACGCGCTCGTGGTCGAGACCGTGACCGAGACCGGTGGCCGGGTCAAGCTGCACGGCGAGATCTGGTCCGCCCGCACCCGTCGTACCGGTCCGCCTGAGGCGCTGCTGCCCGGTGCGGACGTCACCGTCATCGCTATCGACGGGGCCACCGCGATCGTCGCGGCCGAGGCCCCGGTCACCCAACCGGAATCGGAGGGCACTACGTGAGTACCGGCCAGATCGTCGTCCTGGTAGTCCTGGGGCTGCTGCTGCTGTTCGTCGTCATCGTCATCGCCCGCACGATCCGGGTGGTGTCCCAGGCGACGGCGATCATCATCGAACGGCTGGGCCGGTACTCGCGCACGCTGGAGGCGGGGCTGCACCTGCTGATCCCCTTCATCGACAAGCCTCGTGCCAACGTCGACCTGCGCGAGCAGGTCGTCTCCTTCCCGCCGCAGCCCGTGATCACCTCGGACAACCTGGTGGTGAGCATCGACACGGTCATCTACTTCCAGGTGACCGACCCGAAGTCGGCGGTCTACGAGATCGCCAACTACATCCAGGGCATCGAGCAGCTGACCGTCACCACGCTGCGCAACGTCATCGGCTCGCTCGACCTGGAGCAGACGCTGACCAGCCGCGACCAGATCAACGGGCAGCTGCGCGGCGTCCTGGACGAGGCCACCGGCAAGTGGGGGATCCGGGTGAACCGGGTGGAGCTCAAGGCCATCGACCCGCCGGCCTCGGTGCAGGACTCGATGGAGAAGCAGATGCGGGCCGAGCGGGACCGCCGCGCCACGATCCTCACCGCCGAGGGTGTCAAGCAGGCCCAGATCCTCACCGCCGAGGGCGAGAAGCAGTCCAACATCCTGCGCGCCGAGGGCACCGCCCAGGCCGCGATCCTCAACGCGACCGGCGAGGCCCGCGCCATCCAGCAGGTGTTCGACGCGATCCACCGCGGCAACCCTGACCAGAAGCTGCTGGCGTACCAGTACCTGCAGATGCTGCCGCAGATCGCCCGCGGTGACAGCAACAAGCTGTGGATCGTGCCGAGTGAGCTCGGCGAGGCGCTCAAGGGCATCGGCGGCGTACTCGGCCGGCTGCAGCCCGAGCCCGACGGCCCCGCACCGGCGGGTGGGTCGGCCGCGCCGCCCCCACCCGACGACCTGCCGTTCGAGGCTCCCGTGCTGCAGGACCCGAACGAGGCGCTGGCCCAGGCCCGACGTGAGGCGGCCGGCGCCAGCGCCGAGGCCGAGGGTGCGGCCAGTGCGGGCATCCACCCGGGACCGATGCCCAGCCGGTCGGCGTCCCAGCCCGGGCTGCTGGGCGACGTCGAGGACGTCCCACCGCCGGTGGTGCCGCCCGCGCCGCCCGCCCCCGGCCCGGACGCCGGGCAGGACGACGGGCAGGACGACGGGCAGGACCCTCCCCGGGCCTGACGGGCCGGCCTCGCCTAGGGTCGCGGGGTGTCCTGGTTCGAGGTGCTCGCGATCTTCGCTGCGGGCGTCGCCGCCGGCACCATCAACACGATCGTCGGCTCGGGCAGCCTGATCACCTTCCCGACCCTGCTGGCGTTCGGCTTCCCGCCGGTGACCGCCAACGTGTCCAACAACATCGGGCTGGTGCCCGGCGGCGTCTCGGGCACCTGGGGCTACCGATGCGAGCTGGCCGGGCAGGGGCGGCTGCTCCGGCTGCTGGCGCCGATGTCGTTCGTCGGTGCGATGGTCGGGGCGCTGCTCCTGCTGCGCCTGCCCGCGTCGGCCTTCGAGGCGATCGTCCCGGTGCTGCTGGCGATCTCGCTGGTGCTGGTGGTGCTGCAGCCTCGCCTGCAGGCCCGGGTCGCGGCCCGGCACGCGGATCCCGACCAGGACGAGAGCCGGTGGCACCGGGCGCTGCTGATGGCCGGCACCCTCGGCGCCGGCGCCTACGGCGGGTACTTCGGCGCTGCCCAGGGCGTGCTGCTGATGGGGCTGCTCGGCTCCCTGGTGCCCGAGTCCATGCAGCGCCTCAACGGCGTCAAGAACGTGCTGGCCCTGGTCGTGAACAGCGTCGCGGCGCTCACGTTCCTGGTCGTCGCCCGCGACCACATCGACTGGCGGGTGGTGGCGCTGATCGCCGCCGGTTCGCTCCTGGGCGGTGTGCTCGGTTCGCGCTACGGACGGCGGCTGCCGCCCGGCGCGCTGCGCGTGTTCATCGTGGTGGTCGGCCTGGTGGCCATCGTGAAGGTGGTGACGACCGGGTGAGCGTGCAGCGGATCGAGGACCCGGCCGACCCGCGGGTGGCCGACTACACGAGCCTCACGGACGTCGCGCTGCGCCGGCTGCGCGAGCCCGAGCAGGGCCTGTACCTGGCGGAGAGCGAGAAGGTGATCCGTCGCGCGCTGGCCGCGGGACACCGACCGCGCTCGTTCCTGATGGCGCCGCGGTGGTTGGACGACCTCGCGGACGTGGTCGCGGATGCCGAGCGGGACGGCGTCCCCGTGTTCGTCGGCGAGCCGTCGGTGCTGCAGGCGCTGACCGGCTTCCACCTGCACCGCGGCGCGATCGCCGCGATGCACCGGCCCGACCTGCCCACGGTGCAGGACGTCGTCCGCGGGGCGCGCCGGGTCGCCGTGCTGGAGGACGTCGTGGACCACACGAACGTGGGCGCGATGTTCCGGTCGGCGGCGGCGCTCGGCGTGGACGCCGTGCTGGTGACCCCGCAGTGCGCGGACCCGCTCTACCGACGCAGCGTCCGGGTCTCGATGGGGACGGTCTTCCAGGTGCCGTGGACCCGCATCGACCCGTGGCCGGAGGGGATGCAGACGTTGCGGGACGACGGCTTCACGGTGGCGTCCTTCGCCCTGTCCGCGTCCGCGGTGCCGCTGGACGAGCTGGCCGCAGCGCCACCGGACCGGCTGGCCCTGGTGCTCGGCACGGAAGGCCACGGGCTCGCGGAGTCGACGGTGGCGGCGTCCGACCTGGTGGTGCGGATCCCCATGGTTGGTGGCGTCGACTCGCTCAACGTGGCGGCGGCCAGCGCCGTCGCCTTCTGGGCGCTGCGCCCCTGACGTCGGATCGGCTCAGCCCACTGGGCGGCCGAGGCCCGGCACCACGGTGGCCCGGGGGAGCCGGGCGAGGTCCGCTCCGGGGACCTCGATCTTGCTGCGCCGCAGCCCCGAGCCCACGATGACCCGCCCGGCCAGCGTCACGGCCTCGTCCACCAGGAGCAGCCAGTCGGCGGGCAGCCCGATCGGGGTGATCCCGCCGTACTCCATGCCCGTCAGCTCGACGGCCCGGTCCATCGGCAGGAACGACGCCTTGCGGACGTCCAGGGCGCGGCGCACGATCCCGTTGACGTCGGCCCGGGTGGTGGCCAGCACGACACACGCCGCAATCCGCTCGACGCCGTCGCGCCGCCCGCCGACGACGACGCAGTTCGCCGACGCGTCCGAGGCCACGCCGTACGCCTCGACGAAGGCGGCGGTGTCCGCCAGGTCGGGGTCGATCGCGGCGACGCCGACGCCGTCCGCGTGCACCCAGGCCTGCAGCGCGGCGGCGACCGGGTCGGCGAGGAGCGGGGCGTGGGCGAGCGCGGGGCGCCGGACGTCGAGGGCTGGACTCACGGACGAACGGTATCTGCAGGTGGACGTCGGCGGCGTGGCATAGGATTGATGCCCGCGCCAGCCACCGCTGGCGCGCGACCGGGAGGCCCAGCCTGTGAGCGACCTGAGCGGGGACCGCGCTGCCGAGCAGGCGCACCTCGATGTGGTGTACGGACGGCTGGACGCCATCGTCGCGGCCGCGGAGCGGCAGCTGACGGCGATCCGGCGCACGGGGTCGGTGGGCACGCCGCAGGCGCGTTCCGAGCGCGACGCGATGTCCACGACGCTGGAGTTCCGCCTCGCCCAGCTGCGCAACGTCCAGGACCGGCTCTGCTTCGGCCGCCTCGACCTGCGCGGCGGCGAACGGCACCACATCGGCCGCATCGGGCTCAGCGACGACCACCAGGACAAGCTGCTGGTCGACTGGCGCGCGCCGGTCGCCGCGCCGTTCTACCAGGCCACACCGGCCGCCCCGGGCGAGGTGATCAGGCGCCGGCACCTGACGACGTCCGGCCGCGAGGTCGTGCACCTGGATGACGAGGTGCTCGACCTCGAGGCGATCGACGACGACGAACGGGCCACCCTGCAGGGCGAGGGCGCACTGATGGCGGCCGTGCGGGCGCCGCGCACCGGTCGCATGGGCGACATCGTGGCGACGATCCAGGCCGAGCAGGACCGCATCGTGCGGGACGAGCTCGCCGGCGTGCTGGTGGTCCAGGGCGGCCCGGGCACGGGCAAGACGGCCGTCGCGCTGCACCGCGCTGCCTACCTGCTGTTCACCTACCGCCAGCGGCTCGAGCGCTCGGGCGTCCTGGTCGTCGGCCCCGGGCCGCTGTTCCTGCGGTACATCGAGCAGGTGCTGCCCTCGCTCGGCGAGTCCGGCGTCGTGATGGCCACCCCTGGTTCGCTGTTCCCCGGCGTCGAGGCCAGCACGGACGACGGCGACGACGTCGCCCAGGTCAAGGGCGACCTGCGCATGGTGGAGGTGCTCGCCAACGCCGTGCGGGACCGTCAGCGGCTGCCGGACGAGGACCTCGAGCTGCGCGTCGGGTCGCACCGGTTGACCCTGACCCGCTCGGCCGTCGCCGCGGCCAGGGCCCGGGCCCGGTCGACCGGGGCCGCGCACAACGCCGCACGGGTGACGTTCGTCAAGGACATGCTGCGCCACCTCGCCGGCCAGCTCGCCCAGCAGATGGGCCAGACCCTGTCGGACGAGCTGCGGCAGGAGCTCGACGCGGACCTGCGGGACAGTCGCGACGTGCGGGTCAACCTGAACCTGCTGTGGATGCCCCTCACCCCGCAGCGCTTCCTGCAGGACCTGTTCGCCACGCCCGTGCGGATCGCGTCGGCCGGTGACGCGCTGAGTGCAGCCGAGCGCGCCCGGCTCGAGCGCGACCGCGACCAGCCGTTCACGCTGTCCGACGTCCCGCTGCTGGACGAGGTCGCCGAGCTGGTCGGTGACGACGGCGAGGCCGGGCGGGTCGAGGGTCGCCAGCGTGCGCAGGAGCGGGCGGCGGAGCTCGAGTACGCCAAGGACGTGCTGGGCATGACCGGTCTGGTGGACCCGCAGGCCCCCGGGATCGGTGCCGAGATGCTCGCGAACCAGTTCGCGGAGATGGGGCCGGCGCTGAGCGTGGCCGAGCGCGCGGAGGCCGACCGCTCCTGGGCGTTCGGGCACCTCGTGGTCGACGAGGCGCAGGAGCTGACCCCGATGATGTGGCGCCTGCTTTCTCGCCGCTGCCCCGCACGGTCCTGGACCGTCGTGGGTGACCTCGCCCAGCGCGGCACGGTCGGCGGCGCCTCCTCGTGGGCGGAGGCCCTGCAGCCGGTGGCCGCCGGGCGCTGGCGCGAGCGCGAGCTGAGCGTCAGCTACCGCACGCCGGGCCGCGTGCTGCGGGTCGCCGACGCCATGGCGCGAGCCAACGGGCTGCCGGTGACGGCGGTCGAGTCCGTCCGCGAGGGCGAGGTGGATCCCGCCGTGCGTGAGCGCGCCCCTGGCGACGGCCAAGCCGTGGTCGAGGTGGTGGCCTCGCTGCTGACCGCCTCGGAGGAGGGCACCATCGCGGTGGTGGCGCCGCTGGCGGAGGTGCCCGAGCTGGCCCGGGTCCTGGAGGACCAGTGGCCCGGTCAGGTCGGTGACGCGAAGCGGACGGCCCTGACGGTCCGGGTGAGCGTGCTGGCGCCCGAGCAGGTCAAGGGGCTGGAGTTCGACGACGTGGTCGTGGTGGAGCCGGCGGCCGTCGTCTCGGCGTCCCGACGAGGCCTCAGTGACCTGTACGTCGCGTTGTCGCGACCGACCCGGCGGCTCGTCGTCCTGCACAGCGAACCGCTCCCGGCGGGCATGGACGATCTCGTCCGTTGGTAACGCCGCTGGAAACCCCCTGTGCGCCCGGGGCGGGCGCGACGTAGCGTGAGTGGGTGACAGCCCCCTCGCACACCACACCGGACCGTCCCACCACCCTCGGCGAGCTGCGCGCCAGCGGGCACCAGCTGCGCAGCGTGAAGGCCGAGATCCGGCACAACCTGCTGGCCCTGATGCGCGACGACGAGCCCCGCTTCGAGGGCATCGTCGGCTTCGACCTCACCGTGCTGCCCGAGCTGGAGCGCGCCCTGCTCGCGGGGCACGACCTGGTGCTGCTCGGCGAGCGGGGCCAGGGCAAGACCCGGCTCATCCGATCCCTGGTCGCGCTGCTCGACGAGTGGACGCCGGTCATCGACGGCGCCGAGCTCGCCGAGCACCCGTACGACCCGATCACCCCGGCCTCGCGCCGCCGCGCCGCCGAGCTGGGCGACGAGCTGCCGGTCGCGTGGCGGCACCGCTCGCTGCGCTACAGCGAGAAGCTCGCCACGCCGGACACCAGCGTCGGCGACCTGATCGGGGACGTCGACCCGATTCGGGTGGCGCAGGGCCGCACCCTGGGCGACCCGGAGACCATCCACTACGGGCTGGTCCCGCGCACGCACCGCGGCATCTTCGCGATCAACGAGCTGCCGGACCTGGCCGAGCGGATCCAGGTCTCGCTGCTGAACGTGCTGGAGGAGCGCGATGTCCAGGTGCGCGGCTACCAGCTGCGGCTGCCGCTGGACCTGCTGCTGGTGGCCAGCGCGAACCCGGAGGACTACACCAACCGCGGGCGCATCATCACCCCGCTGAAGGACCGCTTCGGCGCCGAGATCCGGACCCACTACCCGCTGGACCTGGACGACGAGATCACCCTCGTGCGCCAGGAGGCCGAGCTGGTGGCCGAGGTGCCCGAGCACGTGCTCGAGGTCGTCGCCCGGTTCACCCGCGACGTCCGCGAGTCGCCGTCCGTGGACGCCCGGTCCGGGGTCTCGGCGCGGTTCGCGGTCGCCGGGGCCGAGACGGTGGCCGCCGCGGCGCTGCGCCGGGGTGCGCTGCGCGGCGAGGACGAGCCGGTCGCCCGGGTCGGGGACACCGAGTCCATCGTCGGGACGCTGCGCGGCAAGGTCGAGTTCGAGAGCGGCGAGGAGGGACGCGAGACCGAGGTGCTCGCGCACCTGCTGCGGATCGCGGTGGCCGAGACCTTCCGGTCCCGGACGGCGGGTCTGGACCTGGGCTCGTTCGTCACCCTCGTGGAGGACGGCGAGAGCGTGGAGACCGGCGAGCTCGTGACGTCGGCCGAGGTGCTCCAGCAGGTCGGGACGGTCGCCGGGCTGGCGAAGGTGCTGGACCGGCTCGGGCTGGGGGAGGCACCCAGCCCCGGCCAGGCGGCGTCCGGCGTCGAGCTGGTGCTCGAGGGCCTGCACCTGACCCGACGGCTCGCCAAGACCACGACGGACGACGGCCGCACGGTCTACGGGGGCTGAGCAGCCGTGGCGCGTCACCCCGGCCGGCGCAGCCGGTACGGCGCCTGGCAGGGCGGTCCGGATCCGCTGGCACCGCCGTACGACGTCCGGTCCGCGGTGGACCAGCTCGGCGAGGAGGTGCTGGCCGGCTCGAGCCTGCGCGACGCGTTGCGCGACCTGCTGCACCGCGGGCCCGACGGGGAGCGCGGACACGGGCTGGACGACCTGCACGAGCGGGCCCGCCGGATGCGCCGCGAGGCGCTGCGCCGCGGCCGGTTGGACGGCACCATCACCCGGGCCCAGGCCCTGCTGGACCAGGCGCTGGCCGCCGAGCGGGAGGCCCTCGCCCAGCGCGCGGACGACGACGCGCGGTTCGCCGAGGCGCAGCTGGACGCGCTGCCGCGCTCCACGTCCCGGGCCGTGCAGGAGCTGTCCGAGTACGACTGGACCAGCGACGAGGCCCGGGCGGACTACCAGCGGATCCTGGACGAGCTGCGGGACGACGTCCTCGGTCAGCGGTTCGAGGGCATGCGTGACGCGCTCCAGGGCGCCGACCCGGCGCGCGACCCGCAGGCCGCCGCGGCGCTGCAGTCCATGCTCGCCGACCTCAACGAGCTGCTCGGCCAGCACGCCCGCGGCGAGGACACGACGGACTCCTTCGCCGAGTTCATGCGCGAGCACGGCGAGTTCTTCCCCGAGCAGCCGCAGGACGTCGACGAGCTGGTCGACCTGCTGGCCCGCCGGGCCGCCGCCGGCGAGCGGCTGATGCGCTCGCTCACGCCGTCCCAGCGCGCCGAGCTGGCCGGGCTGATGGAGCAGGCGCTCGGTCAGGCCGGGGTCGCCGAGCAGATGGCCGCGCTGTCGGAGAACCTGCGTGCGCTGCGGCCCGACCTGTCCTGGGGCCGCGGCGAGCAGGGCCGCGGGGAGGAGCCACTCGGCTACGGCGAGGCGACCGGCGCGTTGGCCGAGGTGGCCGAGCTGGACGACCTGCTGGACCAGCTGGGCCAGGAGCACGCCGGCGCCACCCTGGACGACGTCGACGTCGAGGCCGTGGAACGCCAGCTCGGGCGCGGTGCGGCCGACGACGTCCGCCGGCTGCGCGAGCTGGAGCGCGAGCTGCGCCGGCAGGGGTGGCTGTCCGGCAGCGCCGCGGACACCGTGCTGAGCCCAAAGGCGCTGCGACGCTTGGGATCCACCGCGCTGCAGCGGGTGTTCGCCCGCATCGAGTCGGCGTCCCGCGGCACGCACGACGTCCAGTCCGCGGGAGCGGCCGGGGAGGCGACCGGCGCCTCCCGCGCCTGGGAGTTCGGCGACGAGCAGCCGCTCGACGTCGTCCGCACCGTCTCGAACGCGGTGCGGCGCAACGCCTCTGCTGCCGGTGGTGCGGTCGCGCTCGCGGTGGAGGACTTCGAGGTGGTGGAGACCGAGCGCCGGGCCGGCGCCGCCGTGGCGCTGTGCGTGGACATGTCGTTCTCGATGGTCTCCGAGGGCCGCTGGGGACCGATGAAGCAGACCGCGCTGGCGCTCTCCCACCTCGTCGCCACCCAGTTCCCGCAGGACGCGTTGCAGATCATCGGGTTCGGCCGGTACGCCCTGACGCTGTCCGCCGGCGAGCTGGCGGCAGCCGAGCCGGACTTCGTGCAGGGCACCAACCTCCAGCACGCGCTGCAATTGGCCCGCCGGCACCTGCGCAAGCACAGCGACGGCGACCCCGTGGTGCTGGTGGTCACCGACGGCGAGCCGACCGCGCACCTGCTGCCCGACGGCGAGGCGGCGTTCGCCTGGCCCCCTCGGGCCGAGACCCTGCGGGCCACCGTCGACGAGATCGACCAGCTCACCCGCTACGGCGCGGTGCTGAACGTCTTCATGCTCGGCGAGGACCCCAGCCTGCGCCGGTTCGTCGACGCGATGGCCCGCCGCAGCGGCGGGCGGGTGTTCACACCGTCAGCGCACGACCTGGGTCAGTACGTGGTGCAGGACTACCTGCGCGCCCGGCGAGGACGTCGGCCAGGGCGCTGAGCGTGGGGGAGCACCCGGCCTCCACCTTCACCGTCACGAGGTCGTCACCGCGGGTCGGTCCCTGGTTGACCAGGACGACGGGAACCCCGTCCCGGGCGGCACGCCGGACGAACCGCAGCCCGGACTGCACGGCCAGCGACGTCCCCGCGACCAGGAGCGCCTGCGCGGACTCGACCAGCGCGTAGCAGCGCTCCACCCGCGGTTTGGGCACGTTGGCTCCGAAGAACACCACGTGCGGCATCAGCGCCCCGCGACAGACCAGGCAGGGGGCGAGCCGGAAGTGCTCGACGTCCTGCACCTCGGCGTCGCCGTCCGGTGCCGTGCGAGCGTACGCGCCGTCCCCGAAGTCCGGGTTGAGCTCGGTCAGCCGCTCGTGCAGCGCGGCGCGCGAGGTGATCTCGTCGCAGCGCAGGCACACCACCTCGTCGATCCGGCCGTGCAGGTCCACGACGTCCCGGCTGCCCGCGACGCCGTGCAGCCCGTCCACGTTCTGCGTGATCAACGCCGACACGGCACCCGCGTGCTCGAGCCGGGCCAGCGCGAGGTGGCCCGGGTTCGGCTCCGCCCGCCGCATCCGACCCCAGCCGACGTGGCTGCGGGCCCAGTACCGCCGCTGGGCCGCCGGCCCGGACACGAACTCC
Organism: Angustibacter luteus; assembly: GCF_039541115.1. Lineage (NCBI taxonomy): Bacteria > Bacillati > Actinomycetota > Actinomycetes > Kineosporiales > Kineosporiaceae > Angustibacter > Angustibacter luteus. Next base: position 584,036 of record NZ_BAABFP010000005.1, on the reverse strand, counting down.
TGGTGGGTCATCGGCTGCCGCGGGACCGCTGTCGGCCCCCGGTAGTCAGGGATGCCGGAGTCGGTCGAGAGCCCGGCCCCCGTGAGCGCGACGACCCGGCGCCCGTCCAGGACGTCGAGTGCCGCTGCCAGCTGGTCCACCCGACCAGCCTACGTCGCAGCGGCGTCCCGCTCGGCCTGGCTGCGCTCGATGCAGAACTCGTTGCCCTCGGGGTCGGCCAGGACGACCCAACCCGATCCGTCCGGGCGGCGGTGGTCCGCGACCTGCGTCGCTCCCAGCTCGAGGACGGCCGCTACCTGCTCGTCGCGGGTCTGGTCGACCGGGACCACATCGAGGTGCACCCGGTTCTTCACCTGCTTGCCCTCCGGGACCGGGATGAAGAGCAGCTGCAGCCCGGACGGCGACCGCAGGGCCCCCATCGGGTCACCGTCGTTGTTCGGGTTCTGCGGGTCCTCGGCGAAGTCCGAGACCGCGGCCCAGAACTCGACCAGGGGCTCCCAGCGGTGGCAGTCGAACGTGATGCTGTGCACGTGAACGGTCATGGCGCCCATCGTGGCAGGCTGTGCCGGTGGGTCTCCAGCGAGTTGTCCGACGGGTCGCCGACCTCGTTGCGCAGGGTCGGCCCGATGGCGTGCGGGTCGGCATCGACGGGGTGGACGGGTCCGGCAAGACCACGCTCGGGGACGCGCTCGAGGTCGAGCTGGCCCGGCGCGGGCACGACGTCACACGGGTCCGCGCCGACAACTTCCTCAACCCGCCCGAGGTCCGCTATCGCCTGGGCCGGCACTCGCCCCAGGGCTTCTTCCGCGACTCCTACGACCTGGACTCCCTGCGCCGCACGGCGCTCGAGCCGACGCGCGGGGCCCTGGTGCTGGACGGCCTGTTCCTGCACCGCGCCGAGCTCGCTGACCTGTGGCACCTGTCGGTGTTCCTGGACGTCCCGTTCGCTGAGACCTTCCGCCGGATGGCGGTCCGGGACGGGTGCGACCCGGACCCGGAGCACCCGGCCAACGCACGCTACGTGGGCGGCCAGCGGCTCTACCTCGCGGCGTGCGACCCCCGGTCGCAGGCGGACGTCGTCCTGACGCTCAGTGAGCTGCAGGGTCGGTGAGGGATGCCGGTCGTCCCAGCGCGGGAGCGTCCACCCCGCAGTGGTAGCGCTCGGCCGGTCGGTCCGGCGGCTCGCTGGCCGTCGGCTCGTGCTCCGGGGTCAGTCCCCGGCTGCCGATGAGCAGCGCCGACAGCACCCCTGCGGTGGCGAGCAGGACCGCGCACCCGATCAGCGCTCGCTGGTAGCCGGCGTCGAACTGCGCGGGCACCAGGTAGCTGCTCTCGCCGATCCCGGCGGCCAGCGGCAGCACCGCCACGGCGAGCAGGCCGGCAGTGCGGGCGACCGCGTTGTTGACCCCGGAGGCGACACCCGAGTGCCGCTGTGGGGCGGAGGTGAGGACCGCCGTGGTCAGCGGGGACACCGTGAGCGTCAGCCCCACCCCGAAGACGGCGATGGCCGGCAGCACGTCGAACCAGTAGCTCGCCCCGACACCGACCTGGCGCAGCAGCAGCATGGCGACGGCGCAGACCAGTGGGCCGACCGTCATGAACGGTCGCGGCCCGAAACGCTGGGCCAGCCGTCCCACCCGGGCAGACCCGAGCAGCATGAGTGCCGTCACGGGCAGGAGAGCTGCCCCGGCGGCGATGGGAGAGAAGCCGGAGACGATCTGCAGCTGCAGGGACAGGAGGAAGAAGACCCCGGCGAGGGCGGCGTACATCAGGAACGTGACCAGGTTCGCGGCGGTGAACCGGGTGGACCGGAAGATGTCGAGCGGGATCATCGGGTGCGAGCTGCGGCGCTCGACGACGACGAAGCCGATGCCGGCGGCCACCGCAGTCACCAGGGACGACGCCACCAGCGGGCTCATCCCGTCCGCGCCCCAGCGGATCAGTCCGAACGTGAGCAGGGCGAGGGTCAGCACGCAGGTCAGTGCCCCGGCGACGTCCGTGCGGCGCGGTGCATCGACATCCCGGCTCTCCGGTACGTGCCGCTGGGCGATCACCACCACCAGGAGCGCGAGCGGCAGGTTGATCAGGAAGATCCAGCGCCAGGACAGGTGCTGGATCAGGTAGCCGCCGACGAACGGCCCGGCCGCGGCCGTCACTCCGCTGAAGCCCGACCAGGCGCCGATCGCGGCGGCCCGGTCCCGCGCGCAGAAGGACGCGGCGATGATGGCGAGCGACCCCGGAGTGAGCAGCGCGCCGGCGACGCCCTGCAGGATCCGGGCGCCGACCAGCACCTCGATCGTCGGGGCCAGCGCGCACAGCAGCGACGTGGCGGCGAAGGCCAGGGTGCCGATCTGGAAGATCCGCCGACGACCCCAGACGTCGCCGAGCGAGCCGCCGAGCAGGATGAACGCGGCCAGCGTCAGCGTGTAGCCGTTCAGCGTCCACTGCAGGCCGGCCAGGGTCGCGCCGAGGTCGCGCCCGATGGTGGGGAGCGCGATGTTCACCACCGTCGCATCCAGGGACGCGATCCCGCTGCCCAGGACCGTGGCCAGCAGGACCCACCGACCACGGGCCGTCCCGGTGCGGAGTCCTACCGACTGGTCCACGTGACCTCCCGGGGCGATTCTGCCGTCTGCCGCCGGCACCCGCCCGTCGCGGGCTCAGGATCAGCGCCCGGAAGTCGTGTCGTGTTCACCTGCCGTTCACCTTCGCGCCCCACGCTCTGCTCATGAGCATCGCCACGGTTGCCAGCGCCCCGCTCGTCGTCGAGACCCCGCGCGACGAGCTCGTCGGGATCAGCCGGATGCTGCACGAGGAGTTCGACGCGCGCGTCGACCCGCACCAGGTCGACGAGTGCCTGGACCAGGTGGCCAGCCGGTTCGCCGACGCCAAGGTGCAGGCGTTCGTGCCACTGCTGGTCCGGCGCTACGCCCGCGAGGAGCTCGCCGCGCTGGTCGGCGCTGCCTGACCGCGAGGGTCAGGCCGGCCCGCTACTGCTCACCCAGGGGGCGAACGGGTTCTTGACGCCGTGCAGGCACGGCCGCAGCTGGGGGTAGTGGCGCAGCAGGACGGACGTGAACCCGTTGTCCCGCACCCAGGCGAACCCGGCCGGGCTGTAGACCTCGGGAGTGAAGTCGGAGCTGAGGAACCGGTCGCTGTTCAGCCGCCGCGACGCCATCAGGATGAAGATCCGGAACGCCGTGTCGCTGAACGCGAAGCCGGTCGGGCGCTGCTCGGCGAACATGCCGACGATCGTGTCCACGGCCTCGAGGTCGCCGCCGTAGACGTCGTCCAGCGTGGCGGCCAGCCCGTGGTCCCCGCCGGTGAGGTCGGCGAAGCTGGTCGCCGGGTCGAGGTGCAGCAGCCGCCGGAACTCGTTGTAGCGCGGGACGCCCAGCTCGCGGGTGCGCAGGATGTCGGTGGCCGCCAGGTCGGCCAGCTTGCCGTCCGGGCGCTCGAACTCCTGGAGGAAGCGGGGGAAGTTGTTCAGCACGATGGCGCCGGGGTTGGCCGTACCGAAGCTGTACAGCAGGTCGGCCATGGCGACGTCCTGCAGGACCTGACCGCCGGCCGGCCCGGCCAGGTCCCGGAACGTGTAGTCGGCGATGTGCGCGTCGTCGACCGCGGACCGCACCGCGTAGTCGTCCGGGATCAGCGGGTGCATCCGGTAGACGATCGAGAACTCCTCGGTGAGGGAGTAGGGCACGCCGTAGTGGTCGGTCTCCGAGCCCGGGATCCCGCTGAGGATCTCGCTGCCGCTGATGCGGCCGAAGGTTCGGGTGAAGCGCTCGCCGACCAGCCCGAACCAGTTCGCGCGCAGGGCGGTCACCGTGGTCGGGTGGCTGATGATGGCGGGTGTCCACTCGACCGTGTGGATCTTGGCGATGAGCGCGCAGACCACCAGGCGGGCGCGCTGGAAGAGCTCCTCGTCCGACCAGGTCGGGTTGGCCGCCTTCAGGTGGTCGCAGACCGCGTTGTGCTCCAGCGTGAACAGGCCGCCCATCATCGCCAGTCCGGTCCAGAACCCGGGGACCAGCGTGGGGTTCAGGCTCGGGTCGTCGGGCAGGATCAGCATGCCGTCGGCGGACACGTTCAGCTTGCCGTCGACGCCGGAGCGGATGACCCGCTGCTGGTCGGTGCTGCTCCCGTAGATGGAGGAGCCGTCCCACCAGGCCGTGTTGATGTTCGTGAAGGTGGGCGGGTACCCGTCCTCCTGACCGCTGCGGGTGGGGTCCGCCAGCGTCCGCGGGACCAGCATGGGCGGAGTCGGCCAGGGATCGCCGTCGGGCAACGGCACGTCGAACGGCCGGGTCGCGTCGCCGGCGCCGTGCGAGAACCAGTCCTTGACCATGAACTGGATCCAGGTGGCCGCCAGGACGTTCACGGTCGTCGCCGGCTGGAAGGTCGTCCGGGTCATCAGCCGGCGGCTGACCACCCGCGGGTTGGGGGTCATCAGCCGGTCGCCGGTCTCGGCTGCCCCTGCGGCGAGCGGGACGTTGCGGCCGAACCGGGCTCCCGCCATGCCCATGCGTGGGGTCTCGAGGTCGTTGTAGGTGCCATCGGGCGTGCGCTGGGACCGGGTCTGCGCGGACGGCTCCGAGAGCGGCGGCAGGTTCGTGGCGGGCGCGACGTTCGTGTCGAAGAGGTTCTCGCGGCGCAGGTTGTTGCGGATGCCGATGAGGAGCAGCAGCGCCAGCGGGCGGGGGAGCTTGTCCCAGCCGACCCGGCGGTCGATCCGTTCGCAGATCCGGTCGTACACCGTCCAGACCAGGCCGGAGCGGTACGGAGACGTTCGTGCCATGGCGCTACTCCCGGGTGGCGATGATCGCGAGCGCGGTGTTGGTGGCGGAGATCGCCGTGGTGATGACGGCGGGCTTGCGGGGGAGGTCGCCGCGCAGCCCGGCCGTGGCGGCGGACACCGTGTCCGACGCGTGGATCAGGACGGCGAGGCGGACGGCGCGCCGGCGCTGCTCACCCTGCAGCAGCAGGAGGTCGGCCCCGATCACGATGGTGCGGACGCCGAACATCCGGAACGGGTAGTAGCCGGAGCGGTCGACCGCCGGGTCCGTCCCCAGACGGCGCAGCAGGAAAGACGGGGCCAGCAGGCCGAGCACCCCGTTGACCAGGCGCACGGCCGCGAGCAGCTTCCGGGCCAGGCTCGGATCCATGGGCTGCGCCCCTTTCGCAGGCGGCCTGACGGCATGGCCACAGTCGCAGCGCGCGGCCAGCAGTGTCAACGGGCATCTCCTTTACAAGACGATCAAGGGCAGAGGATCGTGGAATCGTCCGGCCGGACGTCGTCCGGTCGGTCGACGAGAGGAGCGCGTCGATGACCGCTGAACCCTCCGGAGAGCCTGCGCCCGTCGGTCTGCTGGTCGACGAGCCCCGGCTGCTCGCCATGACCAACCGCGAGCTCGACGCGCTGTTCCGGGTCAGCCCCTCCGGCGACGTCCCGAGCGGCAACATGCGCGGCACCGTGCTGATGTTCCCGGGCACTGCGGTCGCCAAACCGCTCGCCGCCGCCATCTACGTGGTCGCCTGGCAGGGCAAGGTCGTCAGCCACGAGCACCGCCTGCTCAAGAACAAGGTCAGCCCCCTGCGGCTGCGGCTGATCCCGGCCCAGCTGGACGTCGTCCCGAGCTGGGTCGACGACCGCGACTGCGTGGTCCTGGACTACTCGCGAACGTCCGAGGTGGCCCGGATGGTGCGCGACGAGATCCGGCTGGTCGCACCGGGCCTCTATCTCGGCGTGGTGTGGATGTGGCGCAAGCGGGTCGGCTGGTTCACGTTGCGCAGTCCGGTCGGCGAGAGCTGACCGCGTGACGAGGCAGACGGCCGTCACGGTGCGGGCGACCCTCGCCGACGGCGCCGTCGGGGACACGATCGCGCTGCTGCGCGAGATCCGCGCCGCCGGTGGCGGCGACTCGATGCTGCCCTTCGGGTCCCTGTACGGCGTGCACTTCGCCCGGGTCTTCGTGCTGGAGGAGGTCGAGGACCTGGAGGGTCGCACCATCGCGCCGTCGCTGGTCTACATGTGCGACGTCGACACCGACGAGCCCGCCCACCTGCTGGAGCTGGCGACCGTGGCCGGACCGGGCCTGGACGCGCTGTTCGGGCGGTGCCTCGGATACCCGGCCCACCCCTCGGTGCAGGGACGCGTGGCCTGGCTGACCGAGCACAGCCTGCGCCCGGCCGCCGTGTACGTGCACACGATCGGGCGGACCCTGCGACAGGTCCTCGACGAGGCGGCGCTGAGCGCGGCCCTGGCCGACGAGGTGGACGGGTTGCCGGCGAACGTCCGTGCTGGTGCTGACGCCCGTTCCCTGCACGCCCGGCTGCGCGACGCCGTCACGGACCGGGCCGACCTCGGGTGGGCGCGCCACCCCGCCTCGCGGGCGGGTTCGCCCTCCAAGCTGCGTTCGCTCGTCGTGCTCGTGGCCCTGGGACTCGTCGCCCTCGTCCTGCTGCCGTTGCTCGTCGTGGTGCTGGTGGTCTTCCTGCTCCTGCTCCGGGTGCACGAGCTGCGGGACGTTCCGGAGACCGGACCGGTGGACCTCGACCACGTCCACGACGTGGAGCAGTACGAGGACTGGGCCACCCAGAACCCGTTCACCGCAGTGGGTTTCGTCAAACCGGGATTCGTCCGGGCCACGACGATGCGGGTCGCTCTCCTCGGCCTCGACCTGGGAAACCGGCTGGTGTTCAACAGCCACACGCTGGCCGGGGTGACGTCGTTGCACTTCGCCCGGTGGGTGCCGTTGGACGGCGGGCGCCGGCTGGTCTTCGCCAGCAGCTATGACGGCAGCCAGGAGAGCTACATGAACGACTTCATCGACCGCCTGGCGTGGGGGTTGAACCTGGTGTTCAGCAACGGTGTCGGCTACCCGTCCACCCGCTGGCTGCTGTTCGGCGGCGCCCGCGACGAGACAGCCTTCAAGCGCTACCTGCGCCGTCACCAGGTGCCCACGGTGGTCTGGTACTCCGCCTACCCCGAGCTGCACGCACCCCGGATCGACCGCAACGCCGCCCTGCGCCGGGGCCTCGCGGGCCATCCGGACCAGCCGCAGGCCGCCGAGTGGCTGGCCCTGCTGTGACCGCGACAGCCACCCGCGACCTCGACCTCGCGGACATCCAGGGCCTGGTCCTGCGTGGACACGGGGCGTTGCCCGAGGCCACGTTCCTCCTGCTGGAGGTGCGTGAGTCCGCCGCCGCCGGGACCGTCCTGGCTGACTGGGCGGGCCGGGTCACCTCGGCGCTGGAACGGGTGCAGGACAGCGCGATCCAGGTGGCGTTGACCGCCGAGGGCGTGCGCGCGCTCGCCGGCGACGGGGTGACCGCCGGCTTCTCGCAGCAGTTCACCACCGGCATGGCGACGGCGTACCGGAGCCGGCTGCTGGGCGACCAGGGGGACGACGGTCCGGCCACCTGGGACTGGGGTGGCCCGACCACGCCGACGGTGCACGTGCTGGTGCTGGTCTACGCGGCCAGCGCCGCCGCACTGACCCAGCTGCAGACAGAGCTGGTCGCGCAGGCCGAGGGCAGCGGCCTCGCCCTGGCCGGCGAGCTCGCGACGGACACGCTGGGTCCGAACGAGCCGTTCGGCTTCCACGACGGCATCTCCCAGCCGCTGCTGACCGGCCTGCCGGGGGCGAGTGACCCGCCCGGCGCCGTCCGGTCCGGGGAGTTCGTCCTCGGGTACCCCAACGAGTACGGGCAGCTGACGGAGCGGCCACTGCTCGCCGACTCGGCCGACCCCGAACGCCTGCTGCCCCGGGCGGACGGCGCCGCCGACCTCGGGCGCAACGGTTCCTACCTCGTGCTCCGCCAGCTGGAGCAGCACGTCGACGCCTTCCACGAGTACCTGGCCGACGCCACCCGGCGCAGCGACGGCAGCGCCGACCCGGCAGCCGCCGCACTGCTCGGTGCGCAGCTCGTCGGCCGCTGGCCCAGCGGTGCGCCGCTGACGCTGGACCCGCAGCAGGACAACCCCACTCACGCGGAGGCGAACGAGTTCGGCTACCACGCCAACGACGCGGATGGGCTGGGGTGCCCGATCGGCGCGCACGTACGACGCGCCAACCCCCGCGACGCCCTGGCGCCGAAGCCCGGGACGGCGTCCTCGCTGGACGTCAATCGCCGGCACCGGATCCTGCGCCGCGGCCGCGCCTACCGGACGCAGCGCGAGGACGGCACGGTCGAGCAGGGGCTGTACTTCCTCTGCCTCAACGCGAACCTCGCCCGCCAGTTCGAGTTCATCCAGCACAGCTGGCTGAACGACCCGGGCTTCAACCTGCTGGACGACGCGTCCGACCCGCTGGTCGGCGTCCGGGTCGGCACCGGCCGGGGAGCCGGGGCGACGTTCTCGGCTCCGGCGACACCGGTGCGCCGGCGCTACCGGGACCTGCCACAGTTCGTGCGGGTCCGCGGCGGCGGCTACTTCTTCCTCCCCGGTATCAGCGCCCTGCGCTGGTTGGCGACCCGTGCGGCTGCGGGCCCAGGAGCGGCGACGTGAACCCGCAGGGGGCCTTCACGTTCTACGTCCTGCGACCGCTCAGCGACCTGGTGCTCTGGATCTGGAGGGTGGAACGCCGTTTCGAGTTCCTGTACCGGCGCTGGTTCGACCGGTGGCTGCGACCGCCGCTCTTCGCGTCCGCGCAGTGGCTGCAGAACCTCTTCCGGCGCGACGAGCACCTTGAGCTGGCCCAGGAGCGGCTCCTACCCGACGAGGACCGTCTGGTCCAGCAGATCATCGACGAGATCGCCCTGTTCATGCGGGAGAACTGGCTTCCCGGCGCGGTCCAGCGCTTCGGCAACACCAAGACCTACGGCGTGCTCCGGGCCGAGTTCACGGTGCGCGACGACGTCCCTGAGCCCCTGCGGCACGGGCTGTTCGCGACTCCCGGGGTGTACCCGGCGTGGGTGCGGTTCTCCGGGCCCGGACCCTTCGCCCCGCCGGACCTGGAGGACTTCGGGCAGTGCTCCGTGGGGATCAAGGTGATGGGCGTCCCTGGCCCGAAGCTGATGGAGGACGAGCAGGGCACCCAGGACCTCATCCTGGTGACGCCCGCGGCCTTCGTGACCCCGGACATCAAGGAGAACGCGAAGATGCAGCGCTGGGTGCGCGCGAAGGCGCCCCTGGGCTACGCGTTCAACCCCAAGCACTGGATTCACCTGGCGATGCAGCTGCTCTACTCGCCCATGCACGCCAACCCGGTCGAGGATCGCTACTACAGCAACGTGCCCTTCCTGCTGGGGCCCGGCCAGGCCGTGCAGTACTCGCTGAGGCCGCGACAGCAGGGCCGGTCGCGGATCCCGGTGCACGCGAAGGAGAACTACCTGCGGGACGCGATCTCCTCCACCCTGGCCGACGGCGACTGGCTGATGGACTTCATGGTGCAGGTGCAGACCGATCCCCACCGCATGCCGATCGAGAACGCCTGCGTGCACTGGCCCGAGCGGCTGTCCCCGTATGTTCCGGTCGCCGAGCTGCGGCTGGTGCGGCAGCGCTTCGACTCCGACGCGCAGCTGCGGTTCGCGGACGCGCTGCGGTACAACCCGTGGCACAGCCTGACCGAGCACCAGCCGCTCGGGAACTCCAACCGCGCCCGGCGCACGATGTACTACGAGCTGGCCAAGCTGCGCCAGCGGATGAACGACACCCAGCACGTCGAGCCGACCGGGTCCGAGACCTTCGAGGACTAGCGACGCGCGATCACGGGCGGAGCTGGCGCCGACGCATGCCGGATGCGGCCAAAGCCGTCGCCGCGACGGCCAGAGCGAGCATCCACAGCCCGCCGGTCCAGCTGGCCACCCCCGCCCCGGGGACCGGCGTGTGGGTGAAGGGGGACAGGTCGCGCAACCACTGCGGGGCACCGACCATGCCGCCGAAGGTGCCCAGCGCGACCCCCAGGGCCAGCAGTCCCCAGCCCAGCCCGATCACCACGCCGGGCAGGAACACGAACCCCAGCGCCAGGACGCCGAGGTACAGCAGGGCGGCGGGCAGCTGGGCCAGGCCGGCGACGAAGGCGTCGCCCACGCGGGCCACGTCCTCACCCGACCCGAGCAGCGCGAGCGCGGCGGCGACCGCCGTGGCGGCCATCACGAGGACGACCGCGACGACGCCCAGCACGACGTAGTCGAGCAGCCAGCGCGTCCGGTCCACGGGCGTGGCCAGCAGCACCTCTGCGGTGCCGGCGCTCTCCTCCTGGCGCAGTCGGAGCACCACCTGGACGGCGCACGCGGCGGCGAGTACCCCAGCCACGCCGAACATGGCCGCGATGAGGAGCTGGGTGAGCGTCTGCGTCGTCCCGGGAACCATCGAGCGCAAGGTGTCGACGACGTTCTCGTCCGCATCCGAGACCTGGTCCACCAGGTGGGTCAACGATCCCGCCAGGAGCCCCGTGGCCGCGCCGCCGACGCACCAGCCGAGGATGGTCGGCCACTGCAGGCGCCAGGCCAGGGCGGACGGACTGCCAAGTGCCGGGCGGGCGCGGTCCCGGCCGCGGCGGGACGGCAGCAGGCTCGCGCCCGTGTCCCGACGCTCCTGCAGGACCAGGACCCCGGCGCCGCAGGCACCGGTGAAGCACAGGCTGAGCAGCAGCGGCCACAGCGCGTTCCCGGTCCAGGCGCCGGTCTGCTGTCCCCACCCGATGGGCGACAGCCAGCTCGGCCACGCGGCCACGCGGTGCAGCTCGTCGGCGCCCGGCCGAGACAGCGAGTCACCCAGGCCGCGCAGGAGGTACGCGAGGACGACGAGCGCGGCCGCCGCGCCGTTGGCGCCGCGCGACGTGCGCAGGAACTGGGCGCACACGAGTCCCAGGCCGAGGAACGCCAGCCCCGCTGCTGCCACGGCCGCACCGGCCACGAAGGAGCCCGTGACCGGCAGGCCAGCGCTGAGGAATCCCAGTGCGACGACGAGCCCGAGCACGACGTTCGCCAGCAGTCCATGAGCCAGGGTCGCCACCAAGGGCACGGTCCGCCCCGCGGGCGTGGCCGTCACCAGGTCCGCCCGACCGCTCTCCTCCTCCGCCCGGGTGTGCCGCACGGCGAGGAAGGTGCTCATCAGGCCCGCCAGCAGCGCGAGGAAGGCGTAGATCTCGAAGAACGTGAAGGCGCCGAAGCCGTAGCCGGCCGGCAGGCCGCGCAGCATCAGGATCGACGGGTTCTCCGTCGCCAGCAGCATGATCGCCCGCCGAGACCTGTCGTCCCCGTAGCTCTGGGCGATCGCGGAGGTCGAGAAGGCCGCCATGATGCCGGTCCCTGCGACCCACAGCGCCAGCTGCCAGCGGTCCCGGCGCACCCGTTGCCGCAGCAGAGGACCGAACGTGGTCAACGGTCGCCCTCGGCGTGCTCGGTGGCGGCGAGCTCCTCGCCGTAGTGCCGCAGGAAGAGCTCCTCCAGCGATGGCGGGTTGACCGTCAGCCCGCGCACATCCAGCCCCGTGATCGACGGGAGGACGGTGGTGAGCGTGTCGCTGTCCACCGTCAGGGCGATCCGGCCGCCCAGGGCGGTCACGTCCTGGACGCCGTCGATCGCCGCCAGGGACTCCGGGTCGATCCCGTTCGCCGCGAACGAGATCTCGGTGCGAGTCAGGTGGCGCAACGACTCCAGCGTGCCCGACTCGGCGGTCCGGCCCGCGCGCACGATGGTCACCCGATGGCAGAGCCGCTCGACCTCGGACAGGATGTGGCTGGACAGCAGGACCGTGGAGCCCGCTGCTGCCAGGCGCTCCACCTCGGCGTTGAAGACGGTCTCCATGATCGGGTCCAGGCCGCTGGTCGGCTCGTCCAGGACGTACAGCTCGGCCTCGGTGGCGAACGCGGCGACCAGGGCCACCTTCTGCCGGTTGCCCTTGGAGTAGGCCCGACCCCGCTTGCTCGGGTCCAGCTCGAACACCTCGAGCAGTCTGCGGCGGCGCGCCGCGTACCCGGCCGCGTCCGACGTGCCGCCGCGCAGACGGCTGATCAGGTCGACGATCTCCCCGCCGGACAGGTTCGGCCACAGGCTGACGTCCCCGGGGACGTAGGCGATCCGCCGGTGCAGCTCCACGGCGTCCGCCCAGGGGTCCTGGCCGAACACCCGCGCGGTGCCGCCGTCCGCGCGGGCCAGTCCGAGCAGGACCCGGATCGTCGTGGACTTGCCGGCCCCGTTGGGCCCGAGAAAGCCGTGGATCTCACCGCGCGCCACGGACAGGTCGAGCCCGTCGAGTGCGCGCACGCTCCCGAAACGCTTCTGCAGACCCCGTGTCTCGACGACGTCGTCCATGAGTCGCGACGCTACGCCTCTCGACGCCGCGACGGCGGGATGACGTGGGTCAGGCCAGTGCCTTGGCCTTCAGCGCGTCGAACTCGGCCTGGGAGATGGCGCCGCTGTCCAGCAGCGACTTCGCCTGCGCGATCTGTTCCGCCGAGCTCGCGCCCGACCCCGAACCGGCCGCCGCTCGGATCCTCGCATCAACCTGGGCCTGCATGGCGGCCGCCTGCTTGGCGTTGCGCTCAGCCATCCCGCCACCGCGGGCGATCAGGTAGATCAGGGCACCGAGGTAGGGCAGGATCACGACGAAGATCACCCAGAACGCCTTGGCCGCACCCGACGTCTCGTGGTCCCGGAACAGGTCCGAGAAGATCGTGATGAGCAGCCAGAACCAGATGATGAAGAGGAAGAACTCGAGCATCCAGAGAAGGACGCTCCCGTCGCCGAAGCTCGCGTTCATGGTGGATGCCGGCATCTGAATCCGCTCCTCTGTCGTCGGTCGTCCTGCGCCGAACGCTAGTCCCGCAAGATCAGCGGACGACTCACCCGCAGCGGGTGAGAGTGCGGGTTCACTCGCTGCGGACGACAATCGCCGGGTGAGCGACCTGACGCCCGGCCTGACGACCGCCCTGGACACCGACCTCTACCTGCTGGACGAGCGGCTGACCGCCGACGACCGCGCGGTGCGCGACCGCGTCCGGGCGTACGTCGACGACGCGGTGCTGCCGGTCATCAACGGCTACTGGGAGCGGGCGGAGTTCCCCTTCGAGCTGGTCCAGGGGCTGGCGGCGCTCAACGTGTCGGGGCTGTCCATCGAGGGCTACGGCTGCCCGGGGCTCAGCCGGCTCGCCGCGGGCCTGGTCAGTCTCGAGCTGTCCCGCGGTGACGGGAGCCTGAACACGTTCGCCGGGGTGCACTCCGGGCTCGCGATGGGGTCGATCCACCTGCTGGGCAGTGAGGAGCAGCGGCAACGGTGGCTACCCGACATGGCCCGGCTCGAGCTCGTCGGCGCGTTCGGCCTGACCGAGCCGGACCACGGATCGGATTCAGTGGCCTTGGGCACCACCGCCCGGCGGGAGGGCGACTACTGGGTCATCGACGGACGCAAGCGATGGATCGGGAACGCCTCGTTCGCAGACCTGGTGATCGTATGGGCGAGGGACGAGGCCGACGGCGAGGTCAAGGGCTTCGTCGTCGAGCGGACGGACGGCGAGGACCCGCCGGGCTACTCGACGGAGCTCATCACCGGCAAGATCGGCAAACGTGCGGTCTGGCAGCCCGACGTCCGGCTGGACGGCGTGCGGGTACCGGATGAGAACCGGCTGGCCGGGGCCAGCTCGTTCGACGACGTCAACCGCGTCCTGACGGCGACGCGCGGGGGAGTGGCCTGGGAGTGCCTCGGCCACGCCATCGCCTGCTACGAGATCGCCCTGACGTACGCGCAGGAGCGGGAGCAGTTCGGCCAGCCGATCGGCAGCTTCCAGCTCGTCCAGATGAAGCTGGCCGAGATGCTCACCGCGGTGACGCACCTGCAGCTGCTGTGCTTCCGGATGGCCGAGCTGCAGGACCGGGACCGGCTGACCGCTGCGATGGCGTCGATGGCGAAGCTCACGTCGGCCCGGATGGCCCGGCAGGTGACCTTCGACGCCCGGGACGTGCTGGGCGGCAACGGAGTGCTGCTCGACTACCACGTCGCCCGGCACATGACGGACATGGAGGTCGTCTACACCTACGAAGGGACCGACTCGATGCAGGCGCTGATCCTGGGGCGCGAGGCGACGGGACTGTCCGCCTTCACGTAGGCCGTTCAGATCCGGTCGACCGGCGTCAGCAGGCACCGTGACGCCATGCCCACGGTGCCAGCCAGCGCCGCGACGTAGCGCCGGGCCAGCGACCCCACTCGACGCATCTCCCACATGGCGAGGGCGTTGACCCAGGCCACGTCACGGGCCTTGTCGATGTTCCACGAGTCGATGAGGTGCACGACGGGGCCGAGGCGGTGGTCCAGCGCCTGCCCGACCTCGGTGAGGAAGGACCGGCGGATCTCGGACTCGCAGGCGGCGAGCAGCTCGTTGACCTTCTCGTAGTCCGCGTGCACGTCGGCGTCGTCCGGCGACCTGTCCAGCCGGCGGCAGGTGGCGACGAGGGCGACGGGCAGGTCGTGGGCGATGTGCGCGTTCATCCCGGCGAGGGCGAACTGGATGGCCAGCACCGCGTCGTCGTGTCGCCGCTCGAACAGCGGCGCCCACGCCTTCGGCACGGCGTCCGCGGGCGCGTCGTACGCCGCGAGCCACAGGGACGCGAACGTGACGTCGAGCTGGGCCATGAACGCCGGGTCCCGAAAGACCGGCGCGCCGGCGAGGCCCTCGGCCACCTGCTCGGTCACCGTCAGGTACATGTGGTTGAACACCGCCGCGCCGTCCCGGGCAGGCAGGTCGTGGTCGATGCCCTGGAGTCGCACGATCACATCCTGGACGGTCGCCACAGGTGCGCTCATGCGCCGGATCGTACTGCCGTTCGATGGGTGTCCGGAGGGGGACTTGAACCCCCACGCCCCTAAGGGCACTAGCACCTCAAGCTAGCGCGTCTGCCATTCCGCCACCCGGACGAGGTGGATCACCGGGCCCCGTCGGGGCCCAGCGATGCGACGTAGAGACTAACACGCAGCGACCCCTCGCCCGACCACCAGCCACCCCGTCCGGACTACGGTGGCGGCGTGACCGAGACCTCGCAGACCCCCGCCGCGCAGGACCCCAGCGACCAGGCCGTCGCCGAGGTCGCGGACCTGTGCCGCGACCTGCTGCGCATCGACACCAGCAACTACGGAGACGGGTCGGGGCCGGGGGAGCGGGCCGCGGCCGAGCACGTGATGGGCCTGCTGACCGACGTCGGACTCGACCCGGAGCTGGTCGAGAGCGAGCCCGGCCGCTCCACGGTCGTCGTCCGGGTCGAGGGCGAGGCAGCGGGCACCCGGGACCGTGGCGCGCTGATGGTCCACGGCCACCTGGACGTCGTCCCCGCCGACGCGGACGACTGGCAGGTCGACCCGTTCGCCGGGGAGGAGCAGGGCGGCTGCCTGTGGGGCCGTGGCGCGGTGGACATGAAGGACATGGACGCGATGATGCTCGCGGTCCTGCGGGACCTGGCCCGGACCGGCCGCAAGCCCCCACGCGACCTGGTGTTCGCCTTCTTCGCCGACGAGGAGGCGGGTGGCGTCCTCGGCAGCCACTGGCTGGTCGAGCACCGTCGCGACCTGCTGGAGGGCGTCACCGAGGCGATCAGCGAGGTCGGGGGCTACTCGGTGACGGTCGACGGCAGGAACGGCGACCCGGTGCGGCTCTACCTGCTGCAGACGGCGGAGAAGGGCATCACCTGGCTGCGGCTGGTGGCGCAGGGTCGGGCCGGGCACGGCTCGCAGATCGCCACCGACAACGCGGTGACCCGGTTGGGCGCGGCCGTCGCCCGGATCGGCGCGCACGACTGGCCGATCGAGATCACCCCGACGGTGCGCGAGTTCCTGGACGGCGTGACCGAGATCACCGGAGTCGAGCTCGACCCCAACGACCCGTCGGAGCTGCTGGCCAGCCTCGGCACGGTGGCCCGGTTCGTGGGCGCCACCTTCCAGGACACCGCGAACCCGACGATGCTCAAGGCCGGCTACAAGCACAACGTGATCCCGCAGACCGCCGAGGCCTTCGTGGACTGCCGGTTCCTGCCCGGGCACGAGGAGTCCCTGCTGGCCACGGTCCGCGAGCTGGCGGGGGAGCACGTCGACGTCCACGTCCACCACCGCGACAATGCCTTGGACACCACGTTCGACGGGCGCCTGGTGGACCGCATGGTCGCCGCGCTGCAGGCCGAGGATCCCGGCGCGCCGGTGCTGCCCTACTGCCTGTCCGGCGGTACGGACAACAAGGCACTGGGCACCATCGGCATCCGGGGCTTCGGCTTCGCGCCGCTGCAGCTGCCCGCTGACCTGGACTTCCCCGCCATGTTCCACGGGGTCGACGAGCGGGTACCGCTCCAAGCCCTGACCTTCGGCACCCGCGTCCTCGACCGGCTGCTGCGCACCTGCTGACAGCCGGTCGAGGCGCTCGTCAGTCGTTGTCTCCCACGGACTTCCGTCGGTCGGCCGCGGCGCTCTCGGCCGTCGCCTCACCCTCGCCGCTCGCCGCACGCATGCCCACCCGGCTGTGCGAGGCGCCGTAGACGAAGTAGATGACGAAGCCGATGACCATCCAGACGATGAACCGCAGCCACGTCTCGACCGGCAGGTTGAGCATCAGCCACACGCAGGCCAGGATCGCCAGGACCGGCAGCCACGGCACGCCCGGCGTCTTGAACGACCGCTCGAGGTCGGGCCTGGTGCGGCGCAGGATGATCACGCCGGCCGAGACCACCACGAACGCGAACAGCGTCCCGATGCTGACCATCTCGGACAGCTTCTCCAGGTCCACGAAGGCGGCCAGGGCGGCGATGCACGCGGCCGTGATGATCGTGATCACGTACGGCGTGCCGAACGTCGGGTGCACCTTGGCCAGCTTGCGCGGCAGCAGCCCGTCGCGGGACATCGCGAACAGCACGCGGCTCTGGCCGAGCATCAGGACCAGGATCACGGTGGTGATGCCGCAGACCGCCCCCAGCGAGATGAGCTTGGAGGCCCACGTGACGCCGTTGAGCTTGAACGCCTCGGCGAGTGGTGCCGCCGAGTCCAGCTGGTCGTACTTGACCATGCCGGTGATCACCAGGCTGACGAGCACGTACAGCACGGTGCAGATGACCAGCGAGCCGATGATGCCGCGCGGCATGTCGCGCTTGGGGTTCCGCGTCTCCTCGGCAGCCGTCGCGACGATGTCGAAGCCGATGTACGCGAAGAAGACCACGGACGCCGCCGCGACCACACCGAAGATGCCGAAGGACGTCGGCTCCAGCCCGAACAGCGCCTGGATCAACGGCTGGGTGAGCCCGCTGACCTCCTCGGACTTCGGCTTCGACGGGGGGATGAACGGGTGGTAGTTCGCGGTCTTGATGTAGAAGGCGCCGACCACGATGACCAGCAGCACCACCGCGATCTTGATGACCACCAGCACGCCGGTGACCCGCCCGGACAGCTTGGTCCCGACGACCGCCACGACCGCCAGCACGGCGACGATGAAGATCGCGCCGAAGTCGGGGATGGCGTCGTCGCCGGCCAGCCAGGTCGGCAGGTCGAACAGGTTCTGCAGGTACGCGGACCAACCACGGGCCACCACGGCCGCGCCCAGACCGAGCTCCAGCACCAGGTCCCAGCCGATGATCCAGGCGACCAGCTCACCGAGCGTCGCGTAGGAGAACGTGTAGGCGCTTCCGGCTACCGGGACCGTCGACGCGAACTCGGCGTAGCACATGGCCGCGAGGCCACAGGCGATCGCGGCGAGGATGAACGAGATGACCACGGCCGGGCCGGCGTTCAACGCGGCCTGCTTGCCGGTCAGCACGAAGATGCCCGTGCCGATGATCACGCCGACGCCGAAGACCGTCAGGTCCCAGGCGGACAGGCTCTTCTTGAGCTTGTGCTCCGGCTCGTCCGTCTCCTTGATCGACTGCTCGACGGACTTGGTGCGCGTCAGCTTCATGTCGCCTCCTGATCGGCGCGAGCGCGGCGCCGTCCTGACGCCCGCCTGAGAACGTAGACCCGACATAGCGGGCGCGCACCCCGTGATCAGCGCGGCGGCGTCTGGCCGCGGCTGGCTAGGCCGTCCGCCGGACCCGGATGATGCGGCGGCGCAGCCAGACCGTGCGCGCGCCGCCCTGGAGCAGGCGCACCCGCGCAAGCTCCCACCGCCCGTACTCGGCGTGCTCCACCAGCAGGGCCTTCGCCTCGGCGCGGGTGACGCGGGCCGGCACGCGGATCACCCGGTACTCGTACTCGATCATCGTTGACCATTCTGCACGCGAGTGGCCCTGACGCCAGAACGGCACGCATAGTTGGTGTCCCTGGACGCCGTCGGGGGACTACGGTCGTTCCATGACCACTGACCCGCGCGCGGCCCTGAATGCACTGGTGGCTGCCCTGGAGCGCCACCTCGAGGCCGCCGCGGGACGACGGGGCGAGAACGACCCGGTCGTCGTCGGCGCCTACCGCGCGGTCGCGGAGGCCTTCGAGGAGTACGACGACGCCCTGCTCGACGCGTTCGACGAGGTGACCCCGCTCGAGGTGTACCGCGGGGACGAGGACGACGACGACGAGTTCGACGAGCCGGACGACGTCGAGGGCGGCGGCAGCTACACCGGGATGGACGACGAGGACTACGACGACCTCGACGACACGGAGCCCGCGCGCTCCACCTGATCGCGCTGGGCCTGATCGCGCTGGGCCTGATCGCCCTAGGCCGAGACCTCGTCCAGCGCGTCCCGGATCTGCCGGGGTAGGACGACGTCCTCGCTCGTCAGGGTCCCGCGCAGCTGCGCCGCCGTCCGGGCGCCGACCACCGGTGCGACGACCCCCGGCTGATCCCGGACCCAGGCGAGCGCGATCTCCGCGGGGGAGCAGCCGAGCCCGTCGGCCGCCGTGACGACGGCGTCGACGATGCGCCGGGCCCGGTCGTCCAGGTAGCGCTCGACGAACGAGGCGAAGTGCGGTGAGGCGGCGCGCGAGTCCGCCGGCGTGCCCGTGCGGTACTTGCCGGTCAGCACGCCCCGGCCCAGCGGGGACCAGGCCATCAGGCCCAAACCCAGGGCGGCGGCCGAGGGCACGACCTCGTCCTCGACGGCGCGGGCCAGCAGCGAGTACTCGACCTGGTTGGTCACCAGGGCCCCCGCGCCGCGCAGCTGGGCCAGGGTGGCGGCGCGGGCGCCCTGCCAGCCGGCGTAGTTGGACACCCCGACGTAGCGGGCCCGACCGCTGGACACCGCGAGCTCCAGAGCGGACAACGTCTCCTCGAGCGGCACCTCGTCGCTCCACGTGTGCGCCAGCCACAGGTCGACGTGGTCGGTGCCGAGCCGGGTCAACGAGCCGTCCAGCGCGGACAGCATGGCCCGGCGCGAGGTATCCACGACCCGCTCACCCGAGCGACGAGAGATGCCCGCCTTCGTGCAGATCACGACGTCCTCGCGCGCGGCGAGGTCCGGCAGCAGTGCGCCCAGCACCTCCTCGGCGGCCCCGTCGCCGTACCCGGCGGCGGTGTCCACGAAGGTCCCGCCGGCCTCCAGGAAAGCCGCCAGCTGGTCCCGCGACTCGTGCTCGTCGGTGTCCCGACCCCAGGTCATCGTGCCGAGGGCCAGCCGGGAGACCTTCAGCCCCGACGTCCCGACGTACCGCTGCTCCATGGGCGCACACGCTACCGGCGGTGTGGGCCAGGCCACGTGCGGCGCTCGCCGGATCAGCGAGTCGTCCCGTTATCGTCTCCGGCATGGCTGAGCCCGCAACCGAACCCCGTCCCCGGACGTCGACCCCGCCCACCCCCGGCCGGATGCGCCTCGGGCTCAACCTCGGCTACTGGGGGCTGGGCAACGACGCCGACAACCTCGCGCTGGCCCGCGAAGCCGATGCGCTCGGCTACGACGTGGCCTGGGTCGCCGAGGCGTACGGTTCGGACGCCGCCACCGTCCTGACCTGGGTCGCCGCCCAGACCGAGCGGATCGACGTCGGCAGCGCGGTGTTCCAGATCCCCGCCCGCACCCCGGCGATGACCGCGATGACCGCCGCGACGCTGGACACGCTGAGCGGCGGGCGGTTCCGGCTGGGGCTCGGCGTCTCCGGCCCGCAGGTCTCCGAGGGCTGGCACGGCGTCCGCTTCGACAAACCGCTCGGCCGGACCCGCGAGTACGCCGAGATCGTCCGCCAGGCCCTGCGACGCGAGACGCTGCGCTACGACGGGGAGCACTTCACGCTCCCGCTGCCGGACGGCCCGGGCAAGGCCATCAAGCTGACGGTGCACCCGGTGCGGGCGCAGATCCCGCTCTACCTGGCGGCGGTCGGCCCGAAGAACCTCGAGCTGACCGGTGAGATCGCGGACGGCTGGCTGGGCATCTTCTTCAGCCCCGAGCAGGCCGAGGTCTCGATGGGGCCCCTGCGCGCCGGTCGCGAGCGCGGCGGCCGGGCGACGGGCGAGGACGTCATGACCGGCTTCGACGTGGTGCCGACGGTCCCCGTGGTCTTCGGCGACGACGTGGCGGCCTGCGCGGCACCCGTTCGTGGCTACACGGCCCTGTACCTGGGCGGGATGGGCAGCCGGGACAAGAACTTCTACAACCAGCTCGCCGTGCGGATGGGCTACGAGGAGGCGGCCGCGACGGTGCAGGACCTCTTTTTGGAACGCAAGCACCGGGAGGCTGCGGAGGCCGTGCCGCACGAGCTGATCGACAGCACCGCACTCATCGGCCCGCCGGAGCGGGTGCGCGACCGGCTCGCCGCGTACGCGGAGGCGGGCGTCACCACGCTGACCGTGTCGGCCTTCGACGCGACCCTCGACCAGCGTCTGCACACGATCCGCACGATGGCGGAGGTCCTGGACGCCTCCGGTCTGGGAGCCTGACGTCCGTGAGTGACCTGACCTACGCCCAGTCGGTGCTGCTCGGAGTCGTCGAGGGGCTCAGCGAGTTCCTGCCGATCTCCAGCACCGGCCACCTGACGATCACGGAGGGGCTGCTCGGACTGGACGTCGACTCGACGGCGATCACGTCGTTCACGGCGGTGATCCAGCTCGGTGCCATCGCGGCCACGCTGCTCTACTTCGCCCGCGACATCATCCGTCTGGTCCTCGCCTGGGCCCGTGGGCTGCGGGACCAGGCGCGTCGCGAGGACCCGGACTACAAGCTCGCCTGGTACGTGATCGCCGGCTCGCTGCCGATCGCGGTCGTCGGCCTCGCCGCGCGCGACCTCATCACCGGCCCGCTGCGCAACCTGTGGGTCGTGGTGGCCGCCCTGATCGGGTGGAGCGTCGTCATGTGGTGGGCGGAGGCCAAGGCCACCCAGAGCCGCGGCGAGCAGGACCTGCGGATGCGCGATGCGCTCTTCATCGGGCTCATGCAGTGCGTGGCCCTGATCCCTGGCGTGTCCCGGTCCGGCGCCACCATCTCGGCCGGCCTGTTCCGCGGCCTGGACCGGGTGACCGCCACCCGGCTCTCGTTCTTCCTGGCTATCCCGGCCCTGACCGCAGCGGGCCTGTTCGAGCTGAAGGACGTCGACACCGCGGTGGTCGGGTGGGGTCAGATCCTGGTGGGCACGGTGACCGCGTTCGTGGTCGCCCTCGCGTCGATCGCCTGGCTGCTGCGGTTCGTCGCCAAGCACCCGATCACGGTCTTCATCTGGTACCGCGTGGCCCTGGCCCTCGCGACAGCCGTCCTGCTCGTGACCGGCGTCCTGACCGCGACCTAGGGTGGGCGCGTGAGCGACCCCGGCTACGACGTCCGCGCCGGCGTCCCGTCGTCCGAGACGTTCCGCGACCTGCGGGTGGCGTGCGGCCTCAGCCCCAAGTCAGCCGAGGCGGCGGCGCTCGGGCTGCCGAACACCTGGCACGGGGTCGTCGTCGAGCGCGACGGGCTGACGGTGGGCATGGGCCGGGTCATCGGCGACGGCGGCTGCCACTTCCAGGTCGTCGACATCTGCGTGCTGCCCGAGCACCAGGGACGCGGCCTCGGCAAGCGCATCATGCGCGAGCTCACGGACGAGCTGACGCGACGAGCTCCGGCGACCGCGTACGTCTCGCTCGTCGCGGACGGTGACGCGCGGCACCTGTACGCGCAGTTCGGCTTCGTCGAGACGGCGCCGGTGTCGGTGGCCATGGCCCGCCGGTTCTGAGCCCGGCGGGACCGGCGGGCCTAGAGCCAGCCGGACTTCTTGAACTGCCGGTAGAGCACGGCGGACACGAGCACCATCAGCCCCAGCGCCATCGGGTAGCCGAGCGTCCAGTGCAGCTCGGGCATGTGCCGGAAGTTCATGCCGTAGATCCCGGCGATGAGCGTCGCGGCGACGCCGATGGCCGCCCAGGCCGAGATCCGTCGCATGTCGTCGTTCTGCTGCACCGAGACCCGGGTCAGGTGCGCGGACAGGATGTCCGACAGCAACCGGTCGTAGGACTCGATGTGGTCGCTGACCCGCAGCAGGTGGTCGGCGACGTCCCGGAAGAAGGGGCGCGCCTCCTCGGGGACGTTCGGTGTCTCCTGCGCGTGCAGCCGGAGCATGGCGTCCTTCAGCGGGACCACCGCCCGCCGCACCTCGAGCACCTCGCGCTTGAGCAGGTAGATGCGCCGGGCGTCCTCCCCGCCGCGACGGCGAGCGGGCACGCCCTGCGGCTTGCCCTCCCCGAGCGCCGCCTCCTCGACCTCCACGTTGCCGGCGAAGACGCTCTCCTCCATCTGCTCCAGGTCCTTGGCGATCTCCTGGTCGATGGCGCCGTACTGGTCGACGACGTCGTCCATCACGGCGTGCAGCACGGCAGCCGGACCGTAGGTCAGGTGCTCCGAGTTCGCTTCCAGCCGGCGGCGCACCTCGCTGAGCGGGCTGGCCTCGCCGCGCCGGACGGTCACGACGAAGTGCTTGCCGACGAAGAGCATCACCTCGCCGGTCTCGACCTGGGAGGTCTCCTCGAAGTACCGCAACGGCTTGAGCACCACGAAGAGCGAGCCGTCGTAGACCTCCATCTTGGTCCGCTGGTTGCCCTTCACCGCGTCCTCGACGGCCAGCGGGTGCAGTCCGAGCTCGTCCTTGACGAGGTCGAACTCGTCGTCCGTGGGGTCCTTCAGCCCGATCCAGAGGAACCCGTCGGGGACGTCGGCGAGCCGGCTCAGCTCGTCGGAGAGGTCCGCGCACGGCTGACGCTTGCCGTCGCGGTAGACGGCCTGGTCCACGATCACGCCGTCATCCTGCCCCGTACAGTGAGCGCGTGCCCACGGTCCTGCTGATCCGACACGGCCGGACGGCCGCCAACGCTTCCGGCGTCCTGGCCGGTTGGACCCCCGGGGTCGACCTGGACGACCGTGGTCGCGAGCAGGCCGCGACCCTCGCGCAGCGACTGGCGGTGGTGCCGATCGCGGCGGTCGTCGCCAGCCCCCTGGATCGGTGCCAGCAGACCGCGGCTGCCATCACCGCCGTCGCGGGGCCGCAGGGCGCCGCCCGGCCGGAGGTGGTCACGGATGCCCGCATCGGCGAGTGCCGGTACGGCGACTGGACCGGCCGCGAGCTCAAGGCGCTGGTCAAGGAGCCGCTGTGGAAGGTCGTGCAGCAGCACCCGAGCGCCGCGGTCTTCCCCGGACCGGAGGGGGAGTCCATGCGGGCCATGCAGGCGCGCGCGCTCGAAGCCGTGCGGGAGTGGGACGCCCGGATCGCCGCGGAGCACGGCGACGACGCGGTGTGGGTGGCCGTCTCGCACGGCGACGTGATCAAGGCCGTGCTGAACGACGCGCTGGGGGCGCACCTGGACGAGTTCCAGCGCATCGTGGTCTCGCCCTGCTCGGTCTCGGTCGTGCACTACACGCCGACCCGCCCCTTCGTGACCAGCACGAACGACGTCGGGGGTGACCTGTCGGGCCTGGTCCCGCCACCGCCCAAGCGGCGTTCGCGGTCCGGCACGAGGAAGGCCGCGACGGCGTCCAGCAGCGACGCCGCGGTGGGCGGCGGCGCGTGAGCGCGGCCGCGTCGTAGGGTCGTCCCCATGCCCGTCATCGACTACGACGACCCCGAGCGCTTCGTCGCCGGCACGGTCGGCGAACCCGGTCAGCGCACGTTCTTCCTGCAGGCCACGTCCGGCCACCGCGTCACCAGCGTCTCGTTGGAGAAGCAGCAGGTCGCGGTGCTCGCCGAGCGGGTCGACGAGCTGCTGGACGAGGTCGTGCGCCGGACCGGCGGGCAGGCCCCGGTGCCCGCGATGACCCCCGTCGGCCTGGCCGACAGCGCCCCGCTGAGCACCCCCGTCGAGGAGGACTTCCGGGTCGGCACCATGAGCCTGACCTGGGACGCAGACGCCGAGCGGGTCGTGATCGAGTGCCTCGAGGTGGGCGAGGACGTCGGTGAGGACGGTGAGCTCGAGCCGTCACCCGAGGCGATGGTCATGCGGGTCAGCCTGACGGGAGCGGCCGCCCGTGCCTTCGCCAAGCGGGCCGTCGCGGTCGTTGAGGCCGGTCGCCCGCCCTGCCCGTTCTGCGGCAACCCGTTGGACCCCGAAGGTCACATCTGCCCGCGGGCCAACGGCCACCGACGGTGAGCTCGACGGGGGGCCGTCAGGACGCGTTGACCCTGCTCCAGTCCGGCGAGATCACGGTCGAGGGCCGGATGACCGCCGCCTCCAACGCCACGCTCTACGCGGCGATCGAGCTGGACGGGGTCGCCGCGCACTGCATCTACAAGCCGGTCGCGGGGGAGCGGCCGCTGCGTGACTTCCCCCGCGACACGCTGGGGCGGCGGGAGGTGGCCGCCTACCTGGTCTCGGAGGCGACCGGCTGGGAGGTGGTACCGCCCACGGTGTGGCGGGACGGACCGTTCGGCCCGGGCAGCGTGCAGCTCTGGATCGACACGGACGAGGAGACCGAGATGGTGGACGTCGTCCCGCTCGGTGGGGTGCCGGACGGCTGGCTGCCGGTGCTCAACGCCCAGGACGGTGAGGGCAGCGACGTCGTCCTCGTGCACCGCGACGACCCCGCCCTGGCCCGGATGGCCGTGTTCGACGCTGTCATCGACAACGCGGACCGCAAGGGCGGCCACGTGCTGGTCGCCGAGGACCGCCACCTGTGGGGGTGCGACCACGGGCTCAGCTTCAACGTCGACGACAAGCTGCGCAGCGTGCTGTGGGGGTGGCAGGGTGCAGCGCTGCCGGCGGACTGCGTGGACGTCGTGGCCCGGGTGGCCGACCAGCTGGGCGTCGACGGTCCACTGGCGACGGCCCTGCAGGAGCTGCTGACCCCGCGGGAGGTCGCCCGCACCCGGTCGCGGGCGGCGGCACTGGTCCGGTCCGGCCGGTTCCCACGACCTGACGCGTACGGACCGGTCATCCCGTGGCCGCCGTTCTGACCGTCGTCCCTGCTGGTTAGGCTTCGCGCGTGACGTCCTGGCCCGCCCCCTCGGTTCCCGCCGTTCCCGGGCCACCGGTCCCGCTGCGCATCCACGACACCTCGTCCGGTGAGCTGCGCCCGACCAGCCCCGGGCCGACCGCGACCCTCTACGTGTGCGGCATAACGCCGTACGACGCGACGCACCTGGGGCACGCCGCGACCTACGTGACGTTCGACGTGGTCCAGCGGGTCTGGCGGGACAACGGTCACGCCGTGCACTACGTGCAGAACGTCACCGACGTCGACGACCCGCTTCTCGAGCGCGCCGAGCGGGACGGCGTGGACTGGCGCGACCTGGCCCGGCAGGAGATCGCGCTCTTCCACGAGGACATGACGGCGCTGGCCGTGCTACCGCCGGACGACTACGTCAGCGTGGTCGACTCGGTGGGCGAGATCGCCACCGACGTGCGCGCGCTGGTCGCCGCGGGCGCAGCGTACGGCGTCGACGTCCCGGACGGCGAGGCCGCCGAGGGCGCGCTGCAGGACGTGTACTACGACGTCGCCAGCCAGCCGCGCTTCGGCGCGGTGTCGAGCTGGACGCGCGAGCAGATGCTCGAGGTGTACGCCGAGCGCGGCGGGGACCCGGACCGGCCCGGCAAGAAGGACGCCCTCGACGCCCTGCTGTGGCGGGCCGCCCGCCCGGGCGAGCCCTCCTGGGACGGCGGCAGCCTGGGCCCAGGTCGACCGGGCTGGCACGTCGAGTGCTCGACGATCGCGGTGCGTCGCCTCGGCATGTCCTTCGACCTGCAGGGCGGCGGTACCGACCTGGTCTTCCCGCACCACGAGATGAGTGCCGCGCACGCCGCGTCGCTGACCGGTGAATGGCCGTTCGCGCGCAGCTACGTGCACCAGGCGATGGTCGGCCTGGACGGGCACAAGATGAGCAAGTCCCGGGGCAACCTCGTCCTGGTGTCGGCGCTGCGGCGGGCCGGGGTGGACCCGATGGCGATCCGGCTGGCCCTGCTGGACCACCACTACCGCACGGACTGGTTCTACACCGACGCGGTGCTGGCGAACGCGCAGCAGCGGCTGGACCGGTGGCGGGCGGCCCTGTCACGCGACGGTGGACCGGACGCGAGCCAGACCCTGCAGCACGTGCGGGAGTGCCTCAGCGACGATCTGCGCACCCCGGACGCCCTGGCCGCCGTCGACCGCTGGGCCGACCAGCAGCTCAACCGCGGTGGTGACGAGATCGGCGCCCCCGGCGTCCTGGCGCGCGCGCTGGACGCCGTGCTGGGCGTCCGCCTCTGACGTTTCAGCAAGGCGGGTCAGGCCCAGGTCAGCGCTTGGGCGGGTCGTCGTCCCGGCGTCGCAGGTAGCGCTCGAACTCCAGCGCGATCGCCTCGCCCGACGCCTCGGGCAGCTCGGAGGTGTCCTTGGCCTCCTCCAGCGCCCGCACGTACTCGCCGACCTCGCTGTCGCCCTCGGCGAGCTCGTCCACCCCGTGCTCCCACGCATAGGCCTGGTCGGGCAGGTCGTCGAGGTCGATCGTGACGTCCAGCAGCTCCTCGATCCGGCGCAGCAGCGCGAGCGTCGCCTTGGGCGAGGGCCCGGCACCGGCGTAGTGCGGCACGGCGGCCCACAGGGACAGCGCCGGCACCTCGGCCTGTGCCGCGGCGTCGCTGAGCACTCCCACGATTCCCGTCGGTCCCTCGTACTGGGAGCGCTCCACGCCGTCCCGGTGCAGCATCAGGTCGTGGTCGCTGGTCCCGGTGATCGGGATCGGCCGGGTGTGCGGGACGTCCGCCAGCAGCGCCCCCACGGTGACCAGCGCCTGCACACCGAGCCGGTCGGCCGCCTCGAGCAGCTCGACCACGTAGGAGCGCCAGCGCATCGACGGCTCGATGCCGTCGACCAGGACGACGTCCCGGCCCAGGGCCGGGACGTGGGCCGCGAGCAGCCGCGTGGTGGGCCAGGTGATCCGGCGCTGCCCGTCGGGTTCGCGCGAGACGCTCGGGCGGTTCACCTGGAAGTCGTAGTACTCCTCCGGGTCCAGCGCGGCGAACGGCACGGCCCCCCAGATCCGCGACAGGTGCTCCAGGGCAGAGGTGGCGGCCTCGCCGGCGTCGTTCCACCCCTCGAAGGCGGCGATCATCACCGGGTCGGTCAGCTCGGGCCAGTCCGCGAGCTCGATCACCCAGGCCTCCCCACGACGTCGACACGTGCCGGCACCCTGCGCACCAGTCCCTTCAGCCTAGTTCCTGCGACCCGCCGGAACGGTCACCATGCGGGCAGCCGTCGGCGGTGTCCGCCGCTCGGCCTAGACTTCTGCTGCTCCACCCGCCCGCACGCCCCCGGCACGAAGGTCCCTCATGAGCAGCCGCTCCGACCTGTTCCGCTCCCTGCTGCACGAACGCGTTCTCGTGGCAGACGGTGCCATGGGCACCATGCTGCAGGCCGCGGACCCGACCATGGAGGACTTCCAGGGTCACGAGGGCTGCAACGAGGTCCTCAACGTCACGCGCCAGGACGTCGTCCGCTCGGTGCACGACGCCTACTTCGGGGTCGGTGTCGACGCGGTCGAGACGAACACGTTCGGGGCGAACTACGCCGCCCTGGGCGAGTACGACATCAGCGACCGGATCGTCGAGCTCGCACTGTCCGGCACGCAGATCGCCCGGGCGGCGGCCGACGCGTGGACGACGCCGGACCAGCAGCGCTTCGTGATCGGCTCGGTCGGGCCGGGCACCAAGCTGCCCTCGCTCGGGCACGCCCCCTACGCGGTGCTGCGCGACGGCTACCAGCTGCAGGGGGCCGGGATGATCGAGGGCGGCGCCGACGCGCTGCTGGTCGAGACCGCCCAGGACCTGCTGCAGGCCAAGGCCGCAGTGGTCGGTCTCAAGCGCGCGCTCCGGGACGCCGGCGAGGACCTGCCGGTGCTCGTCCAGGTCACCGTCGAGACGACTGGCACGATGCTGCTCGGCAGCGAGATCGGTGCCGCGCTCACCGCGCTCGAGGCGCTGGGTGTCGACTCCATCGGACTCAACTGCGCCACCGGCCCCGCCGAGATGAGCGAGCACCTTCGGCACCTGTCCAAGCACGCTCGCGTCGCGGTCACCGCGATGCCGAACGCCGGCCTGCCCCAGCTGTCCCGGGACGGTGCGTACTACCCGCTCACGCCGGACCAGCTCGCTGCTGCGCACGCGCAGTTCGTCGAGGAGTTCGGCCTGTCCCTCGTCGGCGGCTGCTGCGGGACGACCCCCGAGCACCTGCGGCTCGTGGTCGAGGCCGTGCGTGGCCGAGCCGTTGTGGCGCGCCGCCCACGACCCGAGCCCGGCGTCGCCAGCCTCTACGCGCCGGTGTCGTTCCGGCAGGACACGGCGTACCTGTCGATCGGCGAGCGGACGAACGCGAACGGCTCGAAGGCGTTCCGCGAGGCCATGCTGGAGCAGAAGTGGGACGAGTGCCTGGAGATCGCGCGCGCGCAGACGCGGGACGGCGCCCACCTGCTGGACGTCTGCGTCGACTACGTCGGTCGTGATGGCGCGCAGGACATGAAGGCGCTGCTGAGCCGGCTCGCGACCAGCTCGACCCTGCCGATCATGCTGGACTCGACCGAGCCCGCCGTCATCGAGGCGGGGCTCGAGCTTCTCGGCGGCCGCGCCGTGGTCAACTCCGTCAACTACGAGGACGGCGACGGGCCCGAGAGCCGCTTCGCCCGGGTCATGCCGGTCATCCGCGAGCACGGCGCCGCCGTGGTGGTGATGTGCATCGACGAGGAGGGCCAGGCCCGGACCGCCGAGCGCAAGGTGGCGATCGCCGCCCGCACGATCGACGCCCTGGTGGCCGAGTGGGGCATGCAGGTCAGCGACATCATGGTCGACGCGCTGACCTTCCCCATCGCCACCGGCCAGGAGGAGACCCGCCGGGACGGCGTCGAGACCATCACCGCGATCGCGGAGATCAAGCGCCGCTACCCGGACGTGCAGACCACCCTCGGCCTGTCGAACATCTCGTTCGGGCTCAACCCGGCCGCCCGCGTCGTGCTGAACTCCGTGTTCCTGCACGAGTGCCTCAAGGCCGGCCTGGACTCGGCCATCGTGCACGCGGCGAAGATCCTGCCGATGACCAAGATCGAGGACGAGCAGCGCCGGGTCGCACTCGACATGGTCTATGACCGGCGCAAGTGGGTGAACGACGACCCGACCAGCGGCGAGCTCGAGTACGACCCGCTGCAGCGCTACCTCGAGCTCTTCGAGGGCGTCGACGCGGCCTCGGTCAAGGCCGGTCGCGCCGAGGAGCTCGCCGCCCTGCCGCTCGCGGAGCGGCTGGCACGCCGGATCGTGGACGGCGAGCGCAAGGGCCTCGAGGACGACCTCGCCGCGGCCCTCGACTCCGGGCAGTCGGCGCTGGACATCATCAACGAGAACCTGCTGGACGGCATGCGCGTCGTCGGCGAGCTCTTCGGCCGCGGTGAGATGCAGCTGCCCTTCGTGCTGCAGTCCGCCGAGGTGATGAAGACCGCGGTGGCGTACCTGGAGCCGTACATCGAGGGCAACGAGGACGGGTCGGCGCGCGAGAGCAAGGCCACCATCGTGCTCGCCACCGTCAAGGGCGACGTCCACGACATCGGCAAGAACCTCGTGGACATCATCCTGTCCAACAACGGGTACGACGTCGTCAACATCGGCATCAAGCAGCCGGTCGGCGAGATCCTGCGCGCCGCCGAGGAGCACCGCGCGGACGCTATCGGCATGAGCGGCCTGCTGGTCAAGTCCACCGTGGTGATGAAGGAGAACCTCCAGGAGATCAACTCCCGCGGCATCGCGGCGAACATGCCGGTTCTGCTCGGTGGCGCGGCACTGACCCGGGCGTACGTCGAGGACGACCTCGCCGAGGTCTACGAGGGTCAGGTCCGCTACGCGCGGGACGCCTTCGAGGGGCTGCGCCTGATGGACGCCATCGCCAGGGCGAAGGCCGACCCGAACACGTCGGTGGCCGAGACGCTGCCGGCGCTGCGCAAGCGCCGGGTGCGGCAGGTCGCCCAGGTCGAGGACCCCGACGCCGGTCCGGACACCCGGCGCTCGGACGTCGCGCTGGACGTCGAGGTGCCCAAGCCGCCGTTCTGGGGGACTCGGGTGGTCAAGGGCATCGCCCTGGCCGACTACGCGTCGTACCTGGACGAGCGGGCGACGTTCCTCGGGCAGTGGGGACTCAAGAGCGCCCGCGGGGACGGCCCGTCCTACGACGAGCTGGTCGAGTCCGAGGGCCGGCCGAGGCTGCGCCTGTGGATGGACCGGATCCACACCGAGGGTCTGATGGAGGCCGCCGTCGTCTACGGCTACTTCCCCTGCGTCAGCGAGGGCAACGACCTGGTGATCCTGCACCACGAGGGGCCGCAGGCGGGGGAGGAGCGGGTCCGCTGGACCTTCCCGCGCCAGCGCCGGGACCGGCGGCTGTGCCTGGCCGACTTCTTCCGGCCGCGCGAGTCGGGCGACACCGACGTGATCGCCCTGCAGCTGGTGACGATGGGCAGCACCGTGTCCGCCCGGGCCAACGACCTGTACGCCGCGAACGCCTACCGGGACTACCTCGAGCTGCACGGGCTGTCCGTCCAGCTGACCGAGGCGCTGGCGGAGATGTGGCACGCCCGGATCCGTGAGGACCTCGGCCTGGCCCAGCAGGACAGCGGCGACCTGGACGAGATCCTGCGACAGGGCTACCGCGGGTCGCGCTACTCCTTCGGCTACCCGGCCTGCCCCGAGCTGGAGGACCGTCGCTCGCTGGTCGAGCTGCTCGACCCGTCCCGCATCGGCGTGGAGCTGTCGGAGGAGCTGCAGCTGCACCCGGAGCAGTCCACCGACGCCATCGTCGTGCACCACCCGGAGGCGAAGTACTTCAATGCCACCTGAGTCCGCGCTCCCCGCGGCGGTGCTGTGGGACATGGACGGCACGCTGGTCGACACCGAGCCGTACTGGATCGCGGAGGAGCACGACCTCGTCGAGCAGCACGGTGGCACCTGGACGGCCGAGCACGCCAAGGCGTTGGTCGGGAACGACCTGCGGGTGTCGGCGCGCTACATCCAGGAGCACGGAGACGTCCCGCTGGGCGAGGACGAGATCGTCGACGTGCTGCTCGGTGGCGTGGTGCGTCGGCTGGGCGCCCACGTGCCGTGGCGGCCGGGCGCGCTCGACCTGCTGGCGGCCCTGGCGGACCGCGGCATCCCGTGCGCCCTCGTGACGATGTCCTGGACGGCCCTGGCCGACACCTTCCTGGCCTCGGCGCCGGCGGACACGTTCGCCGTCGTCGTGACGGGTGACCGGGTCGAGCGCGGCAAGCCGCACCCCGACCCCTACCTGCGCGCAGCCGAGCTGCTCGGGGTGCCCGCCGGCCGGTGCGTCGCGATCGAGGACTCCGTGACCGGCGTGACGTCCGCGGAGGCGGCCGGGGTCCCGACCCTGGCGGTCCCGCACGTCGTGCCCGTGCCGGCGGCCCCGGGGCGATCCCGGGCGCACTCGCTCGCCGAGATCACCGTGGCCGACCTCGGTCGGATCGCGGCGGGGGAGACGATCGACCTGCTGCCCTGACCCGAGGGCCAGGACAGCAGGTCGGGCAGTCGCGCAGCCCGGATCACGCGGACCGCGCGGCGCGGACCGCTACTCCGCCGTGACGGCGCGGATGACGTCCAGCTTGGACGCCCGCCACGCCGGCCACAGCGCGGCGACCAGACCGACGAGCCCGGCCAGCACGAAGGTCAGCAGCACCTGGACGTAGGGCACGGCGAGCACGTCGAGGCCCTGGTCGGCGAGCACCCGCTGGAGCAGGATGCCGAGGGTCAGCCCGAGCGCCGTCCCCAGGACCGCTCCGAACAGGGCGGTCAGCACCGCTTCGTTGCCGATCGTCCGGCGCAGCTGCCGTCGGGTCATCCCGACCGCCCGCAGGAGGCCGATCTCGCGCGTCCGCTCGAAGACGGACAGCGCGAGGGTGTTGATGATGCCCAGCGCCGCGATGATCACGGACAGCCCGAGCAGCCCGTACAGCAGGCCGAGCAGCTGGTTGACCTGGGAACGGCTGGCCGCCTTGAACTCGTCGCGGTCCTGCACGGAGATCACCAGCTGTGGCTTGACGAGCGCGGTCAGCTCACTGCGCACCTGCTCCAGGTCCGCTCCCGGTGCCGTCTTCACGAACGCCGCGAAGGACACCTGCTGCGCCGCGGGCACCGACTTCTCGTACAGCTCGCGCGGGACGAGCACCGGCGTGCCGATCGCCTGCGAGTCGGTGTAGATCGCCCCGACGGTCAGGTCCTGGTCGGTGCTCACCCCGACGGTCGCCTTGACCTGGTCGCCGACCTGGAGGTCGTGGTCGGTGGCGAACGAGTGCGAGATCGCCATCTTC
Source organism: Angustibacter luteus (assembly GCF_039541115.1). Taxonomy (NCBI): domain Bacteria; kingdom Bacillati; phylum Actinomycetota; class Actinomycetes; order Kineosporiales; family Kineosporiaceae; genus Angustibacter; species Angustibacter luteus. The sequence continues at coordinate 551,422 of NZ_BAABFP010000005.1, read as the reverse complement.
CCCTGGTCCAGCGAGGTGATGTCCCCCGACTCGATCGCCAGGTCGACGGTGGCCGCGAGGCCCGCGCCGGACACGCCCGCTCCGGTGACCGTCGCGTCGCCGACCTTGACCGGCACCAGGCCCTGGTCGACGACCGCCTCGACGCCGTCCAGCTGGCTGGCCTGGTCGGCGACCGAGTTCGGGAACGGCGAGTTCCCGCCGCTCAGCACGAAGTCCGCCTTCACCTGGTCGTCGACCAGCTTGTCGATCGACGCGTTGGTGGTCGCGGCGATCACGGCGAACGCCGAGACCAGCGCCAGCCCGATCATCAGCGAGATCGCCGTCGTGGCGGTGCGGCGCGGGTTGCGCAGGGTGTTGTCGAGCGCGATCTTGCCGACCGTGCGAGAGAGCTTCGCCCCGGGTGCGCCGAGCACGGTGAGGACCGGCCGGGAGAGCAGCGGGGCCGCCACGACCATCCCGATGAACGTCAGGAACGCACCGATGCCGAGGACCTTCGCGGCATCGCCGCCCTCGAGGGCCGTGACGCCGTAGACCATCACGGCCACGCCGATCACCAGGCCGACGCCGCCCAGGAGGCCGCGACGGCGCAGGCTCTTCTCCGGCAGGGCCACGTCGTCGCGCATCGCGGCGACCGGTGCGATGCGGCCCGCGCGTAGGGCGGGTAGGATCGCGCTCACCAAGGTGACGCCGACACCGATGGCCAGGCTCCACACGACCGTGCTGGTCTGCACCGGCAGGCCGCTGTCGATCTTGAGCCCGAACGAGCCGACGAGCAGCTGCAGCCCCTTCGCGAGCCCGATGCCGGCCAGCAGGCCGAGCGCGCCCCCGACGAGACCGATGACCACGGCCTCGCCGAGCACCACCCGGATGACCTGGCCGCGAGCGGCGCCGACAGCCCGCAGCAGGGCGAGCTCACGGGTCCGCTGCGCGACCAGCATCGAGAACGTGTTGAAGATGATGAAGAGCCCGACCAGCAGGCTGATACCCGCGAACACCGTGAGGAACGTGGTCAGGAAGCCGAGGCCCTGGGCGAACGACGTCTTGGTCTCCTCGGTGTAGGCGGCACCCGTGATGGCCTGCTGGCCCGACGGCAGGGTGGCGGCGATCCGGTCGCGCAGCTCCTGCTGGGTGACGCCGTCGTCCGCCCGCACGCTGATCGACTGCACCATGCCGTCCGGGGCGAACCACTCACGCGCGGCCGGCTCGTAGACGGTCACGATGGTCTGCCCTGCCTGACCGCCGGCGAACTGCTGCTCCCCGACGATGGTCACCGGCAGCGCCGAGCCGGCCACGACCAGCTTGGTCTGGCTCCCGACGCCCAACCCGGACTTCTCCAGGGTCTTCGACTCCACCACGATCTCGTTCTTGTTCTCCGGTGCGCGGCCCTTGACCAGCTTCAGGGCGACCCCGTCCTCGTGGTAGGCAAAGCCAAAGCTCGGCGCGCCACCGTTGCGGACCGCCGTGCCGTCCTTGCCGACCAGCACGGCCGTTCCCGCCAGGTCGGGGTGGGCCGAGGCCACGCCGTCGACCTTGGCGATCTGGTCCGCCTCGGTGAGCGGGACGGGCTGGCGCAGGTCCTCCTGGTCGGCGACGCCCTGGTTCACCTCGACGCCCCGGACCAGCACGTCGGTGCCCAGCGTGGAGCCCTCCGAGATGCTGTCGAACGTCGCCTTCAGGCTGTCGCTGAGCACGAACGTCCCGGCCACGAAGGCGACGCCGAGCATCACCGACAGCGTGGTCAGGAGGAAGCGCAGGAGGTGCCCCCGCACCCCCTGGAGGGTGACTCGCAGCATCAGGACCGCCGCCCCACGGCGTCGAAGCCCTTCATCCGGTCCAGGACCGCGTCGGCGGTCGGCTCGTGCATCTCGTCGACGATCGTGCCGTCCGCCAGGAACAGGGCCCGGTCGGCGTAGCCAGCGGACACCGGGTCGTGCGTGACGATCACGATCGACTGACCGAAGTCGTCGACCGAGCGGCGCAGGAAGCCGAGGATCTCGGCGCTGGCCCGCGAGTCGAGGTTCCCGGTCGGCTCGTCGGCGAAGATGATGGCCGGCTTCGAGGCCAGCGCCCGCGCACAGGCCACCCGCTGCTGCTGACCGCCGGACAGCTCGTTCGGCTTGTGGTGCAGGCGATCGCGCAGTCCCACGGTGTCGATCACGGTGTCGAACCACTCCTGGTCGACCTTCGTGCCCGCGATGTCCATGGGGAGCGTGATGTTCTCCCGCGCGCTCAGCGTCGGCACCAGGTTGAAGGACTGGAAGACGAAGCCGATCCGGTCCCGGCGCAGCTTCGTCAGCGCCTTGTCCTTCAGGCCGGCCACCTCGACGCCGTCGATGACGACGCTGCCCTCCGTCGGGGTGTCCAGCGCCGCCATGCAGTGCATGAGCGTCGACTTGCCGGACCCCGAGGGCCCGAGGATGGCGGTGAACCGCTCCCGCCCGAAGTCGACGTCCACCCCGTCCAAGGCGTGCACCTCCGCCTCCCCCCGCCCGTAGATCTTCTTCAGCCCGCGGGCACTGGCCACCGCGTCCGTGGTCGTGCTTCCCTCTACCGAACTCACGCTCTTCACCCCTAGTCGTCACTACCCAGTCGGTCGCCGGGCAGGGCACCCATCCTCCGGCACCACCCCCCCTGCAGGCGAGGGGGTATCACCCTGGCTCGACCCTGGGGGGAACCCTGAGCGTCCGCGCGGAGGGGCACCGGACTACTCCGCCTCTGCGGCGTCCTGACCCGTGTACGCGGGATCCAGCGCCCGCTCGAACGCGTGGTCAGGCAGCGGCGGCGGCGTCCCGCCCCACGCGGGGCAGATCGCCTGGTGGTCGCACCACTCGCACAACCGGCCCCTGTTCGGGCGCCAGTCACCCGCGGCCGCCGCCCGCTCGATCGCTGCCCACAGCGCCCGCACCTTACGCTCGGTGGCCAGTAGGTCCGATTCGTCGGGCTCGTACCGCAGGATCTGGCTGTCCCCGAGGTAGACCAGCTGCAGCAAGCGAGGGACCACGCCACGCGTGCGCCACAGCACCAGGGCGTAGAAGCGCATCTGGAACAGGGCCTTGGCCTCGAACAGCTCGGACGGTGACCGCCCGGTCTTGTAGTCGACCACCCGCATCGCACCGTCCCCGGCGACATCGAGCCGGTCCACGTACCCGCGCAGCACCAAGCCGTCGTCCAGCGTGGTCTCGACGTACAGCTCGCGCTCGGCCGGCTCCAGCCGGGTGGGGTCCTCCAGCGCGAACCAGCGCTCCACGAGCTCGTCGGCCGAGCGGAGCCACTCCGCCAGCGCCTCGCCCTCGTCGTCGGGGAACATCGTGCCGAGCTCGGGAGTGGCCTCGAGCAGCGACTGCCACTGCGGCTGGAGCAGCGCGCGCGCCGACTCGAGGGTCCGCTCCACCGCGGGCAGGTCGAACAGCCGCTCGAGCACGGAGTGCACGACGGTGCCGCGGACGGCGGCCGGCGACGGCGCCTCCGCGAGCCGGTCGACCACCCGGAACCGGTAGCGCAGCGGGCAGTGCATGAAGTCCGCGGCACGACTGGGCGACAGCGCGGCCCGCAGCACGCGCGGCGCCTCGACGGCGATCGGACCAGCGACGTCACCCATGGCAGGAACTGTAGGACGAGCCACTGACAGCGGGCGCTTGCGGCGGGCGTGCGCGACCTGCCAGCCGCCGCACCTACCATCAGCACGTGAACCAGCGCCCCGGGATACCGATCGCCAAGGTCGCCGGCATCCCGGTGTACCTGGCGCCGTCCTGGTTCGTCATCGCGCTGCTGGTCGTCGTCGTGTTCGCCCCCCAGGTCGAGGTGTCGGCGAACCTGCTGCCGCCGCAGACCTACCTGGTGGCCGCCGCCTACTCCGTGATCCTGCTGGTCTCCGTGCTCGTGCACGAGTTCGCGCACGCCCTGACCGCCCGTGCCGTCGGGCTCCCGGTGCAGGAGATCGTCGCCGACCTGTGGGGCGGGCACACCGCCTTCACCGAGCAGGCGCCCGACCCCGGCCGCGGGGCGCTCGTCGCGGTCGTGGGCCCCGTCAGCAACGCTGTCCTGGCGGCCCTCGGCTGGCTGGCGCTGCCCGCGGCCGACGGCGACGTCGTCCGACTGCTGCTGGTCGCCGGGATCTACGCGAACGCCTTCGTGGCCGTCTTCAACCTGCTGCCCGGACTGCCGTTGGACGGCGGCCGGTTGGTCGAGTCGGCGGTCTGGGGGGCGACCGGCAAGCGCTGGGCCGGCGTCCTGGTCGCCGGCTGGTGCGGCCGGGTCGTCGCCGTCCTCGTGGTCGTGTGGTTCGTCGTCCGACCCCTGGTGCAGGGCGGTCGGCCGACGACGTTCGGCCTGGTCTGGTCGGTCATGGTCGCGGTGCTGCTGTGGCGCGGCGCCTCGGGCGCGGTGGCGGCCGGCCGGGTGTTCCGGGCAGCCGACCGGCTCGACCTCGGCCACTACCTCGAGCCCGCCGCGGCGCTGCCCCAGTCGACGACGGCCTGGCCCAGCCAGACCGGTCACACCGTCGCGGTGGACGAGCTGGGTCACCCGGTGGGCCTGCTGCGCGCGCAGGACGCCCGCCAGCTCGCCGCGGCACCGCAGCCGCCGGGCCCGAACACCCCGCTGTCCGCGGTGATGACCGTGCTCCCCTCGGCGGTCGTCGTCCCGGCCGACCTCGACGGCGACGGCGTCGTGCAGGCGCTGAGCACACAAGGAGCGCACCTGTTCATCGCTGTCGACGAGACCGGTCGGGTCGTCGGCATCGCCGACTCGCGCCAGCTGGCGCAGGCCCTGACCGGACGCCCGTAGACTCGCCCGCCATGACCACCGCCACCGGCGCCAGCCGACGCCGAGGTCCGTTCGCCGTCGGCGACCGGGTGCAGCTCACCGACCCCAAGGGTCGCCTGCACACCATCACCCTGCTGCCTGGGCGCCAGTTCCACACGCACGCCGGCTGGTTCGCCCACGAGGCCCTGATCGGTGAGCCCGAGGGCAGCGTCGTGACCAACACCTCCGGTGTCCAGTACCTCGCCCTGCGGCCGCTGCTCTCGGACTACGTGCTGTCCATGCCCCGCGGGGCGGCGGTGGTCTATCCCAAGGACGCCGGGCAGGTCGTGGCCATGGCCGACATCTTCCCCGGCGCGACCGTGGTCGAGGCGGGCGTCGGCTCCGGGGCGCTGACCATGTCGCTGCTGCGCGCGGTCGGTGACACCGGCCACCTGCTCAGCATCGAGCGGCGCCCGGACTTCGCGGACATCGCCCGGGGCAACGTCGAGGAGTTCTTCGGCGCCCCGCACCCGGCCTGGCGGCTCGAGGTCGGCAACTTCCAGGACGACCTGCCACGGCTCGTCGAGCCCGGCAGCGTCGACCGCATCGTGCTCGACATGCTCGCCCCGTGGGAGTGCCTGGACGCTGCGGCCGAGGCGCTCGCCCCCGGTGGCGTCCTGGTCGCCTACGTCGCCACCGTGACGCAGTTGTCCCGCGTGACCGAGACGGCCCGGGACCACGGGTGCTTCACCGAGCCGGCGGCGTGGGAGTCGCTGGTGCGGGGTTGGCACCTCGAGGGGCTCGCGGTCCGGCCCCAGCACCGGATGGTGGGTCACACCGGCTTCCTCGTGACGACCCGCCGCCTGGCCGACGGCGTGACGCCGCCCGAGCGGCGCCGGCGTCCCGCGAAGGGCACCTCGGACGACGAGTGGACGGCCGAGGACCTGGGCGAGCGACCGATCTCCGACAAGAAGGTTCGTCGCGTGCGACGTGACATCGGCGTTTCAGGGACGGTCGAGGAGTCAACCTCGGGTTAGGGTCGAGTCGTGGGTCCCTATGGGGGAGGTGCGACATGACGGAACACGACTCCGGCGGACGCTCGCCGGCAGACCTGCAGCGGCAGGTTCGCGCGCTCGAGGACGAGATCGCCGTCCTGCGCCGACGGGTGGCCACGTCACCGGACCGGGTGCACGCGCTCGAGGCGCGGCTCTCGCAGCTGCAGTCGAGCCTGGAGAACACGTCGGCGCAGAACGAGCGGCTGGTCCGCACGTTGAAGGAGGCGCGCGACCAGATCGTCACGCTCAAGGCCGAGGTCGACCGGCTGGCCCAACCGCCGTCCGGTTTCGGCACGATCGTCGAGGTCGGCCCGGAGGGCACGGTCGACGTCCTCACCGGGGGGCGCAAGATGCGCGTGGCCGTGAGCCCGACCGTGCAGGAGGAGGACCTCGTCCCCGGCCGCGAGGTGCTGCTGAACGAGGCGTTGAACGTCGTCCAGGCCCGGGGCTTCGAGCGGGTCGGCGAGGTCGTGCAGCTGAAGGAGATCCTCGGCGAGGACCGCGTGCTCGTCGTCGGCCATGCCGACGAGGAGCGGGTCGCCCGGGTCGCGGACGCGCTGCGCGAGCACAAGATGCGGATCGGTGACGGGCTGCTGATCGACTCGCGGGCCGGCTTCGTCTACGAGCGGATCCCCAAGGCTGAGGTCGAGGAGCTCATCCTCGAAGAGGTCCCCGACATCGCGTACGAGGACATCGGTGGGCTGGGCAACCAGATCGACCAGATCCGGGACGCCGTCGAGCTGCCGTACCTGCACCCCGAGCTGTTCCGTGAGCACCACCTGCGGCCGCCGAAGGGCGTTCTGCTCTACGGTCCGCCCGGCTGCGGCAAGACGCTGATCGCCAAGGCCGTCGCGTCCTCCCTGGCGCGCAAGGTGGCCGAGCTGAGTGGCCAGCCGCTCGGGAAGTCCTACTTCCTGAACATCAAGGGCCCCGAGCTGCTGAACAAGTACGTCGGCGAGACGGAGCGGCACATCCGGCTGATCTTCCAGCGGGCTCGCGAGAAGGCCTCGGACGGGACGCCCGTGGTGGTGTTCTTCGACGAGATGGACTCGCTGTTCCGCACCCGCGGTTCGGGCGTCAGCTCGGACGTCGAGACCACCATCGTCCCGCAGCTGCTGTCGGAGATCGACGGCGTGGAGCGGCTCGAGAACGTGATCGTCATCGGCGCGTCCAACCGCGAGGACATGATCGACCCGGCGATCCTGCGCCCGGGACGCCTGGACGTGAAGATCAAGATCGAACGTCCGGACGCCGAGGCCTCGCGCGACATCTTCACCAAGTACCTGACGTCGGACCTGCCGCTGCACGAGCAGGACGTCGCGGAGAACGGTGGGTCTCGTCAGGCCACGGTCGAGGCGATGATCCAGCGGACGGTCGAGCGGATGTACTCCGAGATCGACGAGAACCGCTTCCTCGAGGTCACGTACGCCAACGGCGACAAGGAGATCCTCTACTTCAAGGACTTCAACTCCGGAGCCATGGTGCAGAACATCGTGGACCGGGCCAAGAAGTCTGCGATCAAGGACTTCCTCACCACGCAGCAGCGTGGCATCCGGGTGGAGCACCTGCTGGATGCGTGCGTGGACGAGTTCAAGGAGAACGAGGACCTGCCCAACACGACGAACCCGGATGACTGGGCTCGCATCTCCGGCAAGAAGGGCGAGCGGATCGTGTACATCCGTACCCTGATCACCGGCAAGCAGGGCACCGAGCCCGGACGGGCCATCGACACCGTCGCCAACACGGGCCAGTACCTCTGATCGTGACGTGACGAGGGCCCCACCTGGTGGTGGGGCCCTCGTCGTCGTTCGGCGTCAGGTGCGGTCAGCCATGACGAGACCCGGCACCGGCGTGCTGCCGGTACGACACCGTGCGGGCCGCACCGCTCTGCCCGTCCTGACGGCTCTCATGGCTGCCGTCCCGACGGTTGTCGCCGCGGTGGCGGGCGACGTGCGAGCCGGCCTGCTTGGCGTCCCGACCGGGGTCAACGGCCTTCCGCTCGTGGTGCTTTCCCCAGCGGTGGTGCCCGGCGCCGAGCTGGCGCAGGTCACCCTGGTGCGCGGTCGCGAACGCCTTCAGGTCGTCCTTGAGCTGCGCCGTCGTGGTGTCGGCGGCGACATCGCTGCGCAGGCCGCTCAGGGCTGCGGTGGCCGCGTCGATCTTGGCCAACCAGGCGCTCTGCTGCTCGGACGTCAGCCGGTCGGAGCCGACCACCTTCGCCCGGAGCGCCTTCAGCCCGGCGAGCCTGGCATCGATGCGGTCGAGCACCTTGGCCCGCTTCTCGGCGAACGTCAGCGTGCTGGCCTTCGGGTCCTTGGCCGTCGGGGCCTTGGTCTTCGGATCCTTCGCGCCGGACTTCGCGTCGCTGGCTGCCCAGGCCGCCGAGGCGCTGCTCGGCGACGCCGTGGTGCTACCGGTGTCGGACGGCAGGCAGGCGAAGGCGGGTGCGGCGAGCGCAGCGCTGGCCACCAGAGTGGTGCCGGCGACGGCATTGCGGATGATCGTGCGGTTCACGAGGTTCAGCTCCTTGCATCTGGGGTGTCCTCCGAACGTCATCGACCGTAACGAAACAGGGCGAACTGTCCACCTCGCCAACCCCTCCGGGCCTGTCGGGCCGCGATTCGTGCTGGGACTCGGGTCCGGCTGTCTCACCTGTCGGACCGCGACACGACGAGGCGACTGCTTGCCGCGACCGCGCGCACATGCCACGGTGACCCGGTGCCTGTGCCTGAGTCGTCGGACCGCGTCGCCCTGGTCACCGGTGCGGGCCGGGGGATCGGACGTGCGGTGGCCATCGCACTGAGCCGCCAGGGTCTGCGAGTCGCCCTCACCGCCCGCAGCGCGGCAGAGCTGGCCGAGACCGCGCAGGCCTGCCCCGCCGACACGCTCGTGGTGCCCGCGGACCTGCTCGACCTGAGCGGGGTGGACCAGGTGTTCGACCAGGTCGAGGACGCCTGGGGTCCGGTGACCGACCTGGTGCTCAACGCCGGGACGTCGGGCTCGGCCCGGATCGAGCGCACGAGCGACGAGGACTGGCAGCACACCCTCGACCTCAACCTGACGGCTCCGTTCCGCTGCGTGCGGCGGGCGGTCCCCGCGATGCGGGCGAGCGGCAACGGTCGGATCGTCGCCATCGCGTCGGTGGCAGGCAAGGTGGGGGAGCCCTACATCGCCGCCTACACCGCCAGCAAGCACGGACTGCTGGGGCTGGTCCGCTCCGCGGCCGCCGAGCTGGCGGGGGACGGCGTGACCGTGAACGCGGTCTGCCCAGGCTACGTCGACACCCCGATGACCGACGCCACGGTGCGCGCGATCGCGGCCGCCACGGGCCGGACGCCGGAGCAGGCCCGGGACGCGCTCGCCCGCAAGCAGCCGACGGGTCGGCTCGTCACCCCCGACGAGGTCGCGGACGTCGTCCTGCTGTGCCTGGCCAACCCCTCGATCACCGGGCAGGCGATCAACGTCGACGGAGGAGCGGTCCAGTCATGAGCCTGCAACGAGTCAACCCGCCCGAGCTGGCCCGCCCGAGCGGCTTCGCGCACGCCGTGGTGGGTGAGGGCCGGGTCGTCGTGCTGGCCGGCCAGACCGCGCTCGACGGCGACGGCCGAATCGTCGGAGCCGGCGTCGTCGAGCAGTTCGAGCAGGCGTTGACGAACCTGCTCACGGCACTGCGCGGCGCCGGAGGAGGCCCGGAGCACCTGGCCGGACTGACGATCTACAGCGTCGACCTCGCCGACTACCGGGCCCACGCGCGCGAGATCGGTCAGGTCTGGCGGCGGCTGGTCGGCTCGGACTACCCAGCCAGCGCGGGCATCGGGATCAGCCGACTCTGGGACGACGCGGCACTGGTCGAGCTGCAGGGCCTCGCGATCCTGTAGCGGTCACGGCACGTCTCCCGAGGAGACCGCGGCGAGGTGCCGATGGGCCGCTGGCGCCAGGGCCGCCGTCAGCCCCTCGAAGAGGTGCCCAGCACGAGCCCCGGGCCACTTGCTGGGCAATACGTCCAAGGGGAGTCCGGGATCGAGGAAGGGCAGCCGGCGCCACGCGGTCAGGGCAGTCACGTAGTCGGCGAAGGCGGCCCCGTCGTCCGTCGTCCGTCGCCGCTGCCACCGGCGCAGGACGGGCGCGAAGGCGGCGGTGAAGTCCTCGTACATCGCCGCGAGACCGTCGAGCTGCCACCACTGCGACACCTCGGCCCGCAGGTCACCGAACGCGAGGTGGTCGGCGCGGAACAGGTCGACGTACTCGGTGAGCTCGTGTCGTTCGAGCACCTCGGTGGTCTCCGCGCTCAGGTGCGCCGGGGCCACCCAGACCCCGGCCGAGACGGTCCCGAAGCCCAACCAGGTCAACCGCGCGCGCAGCTGGTGGCGACGTCGCCGTTCCGACTCCGGCACGCTGAACACCGCCAGCAGCCACCCCTCGCCGACAGTCGCCCTGACGCGTTGGAAGATCCGCTGGTCGCCTTCGGCGAGGATCGCCCGGCCGGCGGGGGAGAGCTCGTAGCCTGCGACCCCGGCGCGGGTCCGGGCGGCGAGCACGCCACGGCGCTTGAGCCGCGAGATCGCCGAGCGGACGGCGGGCTCCTCGACTCCGACCCCGTCCAGCAGCCGCACCAGCGTCGCGACCGCGAGCCAGCCGGCCGTCTCGCGGGCGTACAGCCCGTACACGGTGACGATGAGGGCGCGTGGTTGCTGCGAGGGCAGGCGGGTCGCTGGCGTGGCCCTGTCGGTCGTCACGCGTGCACGATACCGGGCCGCCTGGGACGACGCGCTCGTGTCGCGGTCTCTTGATTGTCGTCACGAGACGGTCATACTGGCGGGGTGACGGCACAGGGTTCGAGGACGGCGGCGCTGGGGCCTTCGGCCCACGTCGACACCTTCTGCCGGGACCACCTCCCGCCGCGCGAGCAGTGGCCCGAGCTGACCTTCGACCTCCCCGAGCTGCAGTACCCGAGTCAGCTCAACTGCTCCGTCGAGCTGCTCGACGCGACCATCGAGGCGACCGGTGGCGACCGCGAGTGCCTGCTCGCGCCGGACGGGACGCGCTGGACCTACGACGGCCTCGCCGACCGCGTCCGGCGCACCGCGCGCGTGCTCGTCGACGACCTCGGGATTCGTCCTGGCCAACGAGTCCTGCTCCGCGGGCCGAACAACCCCTGGATCGTCGCGTGCTGGTTCGCGGTGCTGCGGGTCGGCGCGGTCGCGGTGACGACGATGCCGCTGCTGCGACCCGGCGAGCTGGCCACGATCCACGAGATCGCCCGGCTCGACCTGGCGCTGTGCGACCACCGGTTCCTGGACGACCTGCGGGCCGCCGACCTCGGCGTGCCGGTGGTGGCCTACGGATCGACCGACCCGGACGACGCGGACGACCTGGTGCACCGGGCGGAGCGGGCCGAGAGCCAGCACGAGGCGGTCGCGACGTCTGCGGACGACGTCGCCCTGCTCGCGTTCACCTCGGGCACCACCGGACGACCCAAGGCCACGATGCACTTCCACCGGGACGTCCTGGCGAACGCCGACACGTTCTCCCGGCACGTGCTCAAGCCCACGCCGGACGACGTCTTCACCGGCACGCCGCCGCTCGCCTTCACGTTCGGGCTGGGCGGTCTCGTGGTCTTTCCGCTGCGCGTCGGCGCTAGCACCCTGCTGATCGAGAAGGCCTCCCCGGACCAGCTCGCGGACCTGGTCGCCGAGCACGGTGTCACCATCTGCTTCACGGCGCCGACGGCCTACCGCGCGATGCTGGCGGCCGGGCGCGCGGAGCGGCTGACCTCGTTGCGCCGCTGCGTCTCTGCCGGCGAGCACCTGCCCGCGGCCACGTGGGAGGCCTTTCGCGACGCCACCGGCATCGCGATCATCGACGGCCTCGGGTCGACCGAGATGCTGCACATCTTCGTCTCGGCCGCGGACGACGACATCCGGCCGGGTTCCACCGGTCGCGCCGTCCCCGGGTACCGCGCCGTCGTCCTGGGTGACGACGGGTCGCCGCTTCCCGCGGGGCAGGTGGGTCGGTTGGCCGTGCGCGGACCGACCGGATGCCGGTACCTGGCCGACGACCGTCAGTCCGTGTACGTGCAGGACGGCTGGAACGTCACCGGCGACACCTACGTCCAGGACGAGGACGGGTACCTCTGGTACCAGGCCCGCAGCGACGACATGATCATCTCGGCCGGCTACAACATCGCCGCGCCCGAGGTCGAGGAAGCGCTGCTCAGCCACCCGGACGTCACCGAGGTCGCGGTCATCGGGACGCCGGACACCGACCGCGGTCAGCTCGTCACGGCCTTCGTCGTGCTGGGCGACGACGTCGTCGCCGACCCCGCCCTGGTGCGCGCGCTGCAGGACCACGTGAAGGCGGTCATCGCGCCGTACAAGTACCCGCGACGCATCGAGTTCGTCGCCGAGCTGCCGCGCACCAGCACCGGCAAGCTGCAGCGTTTCCGCCTGCGGCAGTAGCGGTCCGCCGGGGGATGCAGACCTCGCATGGCGCGGGTCTTGCTCCTGGGAGACACGCCTGACTAGCGTCATCCGTGTCAGTAGTCACCCAAACTCAAGGGGCAGTCATGCTTCGAAACCTCCTGCGTGCCGCAGGTCTCGCGGTCGCGCTCGGACTGGTCACGGCCGCACCGGCGCACGCCTACACCTGGCGCGCCAGTCCGGCCAAGGCCATGTGGGCCTCGTACCAGGGGAAGAACGCGGCCGGCGCCTACGGCACCTGGTACGTGAACACGTCCACGAACCGCGTCACCTTCTACCCGAACGTCTACGCGGCGCAGACCGGCTATGGCGGGGCTTACGCCCAGGCGTCGATGAGCGTCAGTGCCGATGGTCACTCGTGGCGGGCAGGTCCGCAGCTGAAGACGCCGAAGTGGAACCACCGCAGCTGGCACGAACTCCCGAAGGCCGGCACGCTCCCGGGGACGAGCAGCTACGTCAAGACGTTGGTGAGCGTCGCGCTCGACCGGCCTCTGGCAGCGGACCCCATGCACACCGTCGCGATCCCCGCGCAGAGGTACTGAGTGTCGACGGCCGGCTCCGTGCGGGTCGAGGACGTGACCTTCACCTACCGACGGGGGTTCTCGCTGGGGCCGCTGAGCTTCACCGCGGGCCGCGGGATCACCGGGCTGATGGGCCCAAACGGAGCCGGCAAGACCACCCTCTCGCGCCTGGTGTGCGGTGAGCGGAGACCCGACGCGGGCACCATCACCATCGGCGGTGTCGCGGTGGAGCCCGGTCGTCGTGGTCGTCACACCAAGCGCCTCGTGGGCTACGTCCCGCAGCACCTTGCCTTCCCGCCGCGGGCGCGGTTGGTCGAGGTGCTGCACCACGCTGCTTGGCTGCGGGAGGTGCCGGCCTCGGCCCGCCCAGCGGCGGTCGAGGCAGCCCTGGCCGCCGTCGGCCTGCAGGACAGGGCGGGCGCGCGATGCCGGAGCCTGTCCGGCGGCATGCTGCGCCGGCTCGCCGTGGCCCAGGCGCTCGTGCACTCGCCACCGATGCTGTTCCTCGACGAACCGACGACGGGGCTGGACCCGGGCCAGCGCACGGCCATGCGCGACCACTTGAGCGAGATCGCCGGCGACCGGACGATCATCCTGGCCACCCACCTGGCTGAGGACGTGCAGGTGCTCGCCGACCACGTCGTCGTCCTGGGGGACGGCCGCCCCGTCTTCGAGGGGTCGGTCGAGGCGTTGATCGCCGTCGAGCCGCACGTGCGGGCCGGGCGCAGTCGGATCGACGCCGCCCTCGAGACCCTCCTGCAGCCCGGGGTGTCCGGGCAGTGACGCAGCGTCGAGAGAGCAGCCGGTCGACGCTGTTTCGGTACACCGTGCACAGCTCGATCTCGTGGTACGCCTTCCCGGTCGTGCTGACGAGCTCGGTGCTGCTCACCGTCGGCCTCCGCTCCCGGCCCTGGGCCGGGGACTGGGCGTTCGGGCTGGGTTGGTCGTCCCTCGCGGTGCTGTTCACCAGCATCGTCCTGGCGGCGGTTGCGGCCTACGACACCGGCTCTGCCCTGACCGGCGACCGCGCTGCGGCCTGGAACACGCAGCCGAGGCCGGGGTGCGACGTCCTCCGACTCTGGTGGGGTTCCCTGCTGCCGTTCATCGTGGCCCAGGCACTCACGGTCGCCACCGTCATCGGTGTGCTGGCCGGCACCGGCGGCGTCAGCGTCGGCTCGTGGGCGTCACCGGCGCAGCAAGGTGCCGTCCTCGGCGTGTCAGCCGCGCTCGGCTGCCTCTGCGGCGCGCTGCTGGGCGCACGGACCGGGTCGTTCACCGCACTGGTCGCCGCCTCGTACCTCACCTACGGTCTCGGGTACGTGGGGGACCGGGTGGTGCCACCGGCTCATCTGGACATCGCCTCCCACCACATGCTGGGGCTGGAGCTCAACCCGGTGCGGGTCGCCGCCCAGTGCGTCGTGGCCGGCGCGTGGATCCTCGCCCTGCTCTCGCTGGCGGCGACGACCCGCGCGTCAGGCAACGGGGCGCGCCGGGTGTCCCGCGCCCCGCTGGCCGTGGCCACGGCCGCGATCCTGCTGACGTACGCCGTGGCTCCGCTCGTGCAAGGCCAGCCGGTCGAAACCACGGCGGAAACGCGTGTGCGCTGCGTCTCGGCCGAAGGGTCCGACGACCGGGCGGTACCGATCTGCCTGATGGTCGGTCACGATCCAGCCCTGCCCCAGCTGGCGCGGCGGGTGACCACGTTCGCCCAGGCGGCTCGAGCCGCCGACATCGCCGACGTCGTCCCGGCTCGCTTGGATGAGGCGCCGTCGGGTGCCGTCGATCGCTACGGGCTGCTGGTGCTCGGCCCCGACGACGACGCCCGGCACATCAGCATCCCGACGCTGGCGCAGGCGCTCATGGGCGGGAGGGACTGCCCCGAGGTCACCGACCCCAGCCCCGACTCGACACCGACGTTCGAGCGGTACCTCGCGCTGGGTGTCCAGGCTGAGCAGACCGTGTCGGACATGCTCGACGGACGACCGCCGAACCAGTGGGCGATGAGTCCACGGCAGTTCCAGGTGTTCGTGCGGGGCAGCGTGTCGTGCAACCTCGACCTGGCTGTCGGTGCGGCGTGATGGTCTGGCGTTCGTGGACGGCCATGCACCTGGTCCGCGAGGCTGCCTACTGCTGGTGCGTGACGGTCGTCTTCGCAGTGACGTGCGGACGGTCCACCCTGCCAGTCATCGGACAACCCGTGCAGAGCATCGGCACGCCGACGGCGCTGGTGCTGCCCGTCGTGGCGGCCACGGCCGTGACCTTCGCGGTCCATCATGAGGCGCCAGACCTGCTGCGGCAGCGCAGCCGACGCACCTGGCCGATCCAGCTCACCTGGGGGCTGCTGGTGCTCCTTCCGGGCGCGGCACTGGCGGCCGCCGGTGCGGCGTACTCGGGTCAGATCAGCCTGGCCGCCGGGGAGCGCAACTACCTGCTGTTCGCCGCCGTGGCCCTGGTGTCGCTGCGGTTCCTGGCGCCTGGGGCGACTGCCATCCCGTGCGCGGTCACGGCCTTCACGTCCCTGGTGCTGCTGAGTGCCCAGCCGCTGCGCACACCGCAGGCCTGGAACTGGCTGGTGCAGAGCGGAACCGACTCGACGCAGCTTCTCGTCGCGGCGGGCTGTTGCCTGCTCGGCCTGCTCTCGTTGGTCACGCAGCAGCCCACGTGATCGTCGGTCCCACCCTGATCAGTCGGTGTCGCGCAACAGCTCCCGCGCGATGATGCCGAGCTGGACCTCGGAGGCACCTTCGTAGATCCGCGGCGCCCGGACCTCGCGGTACAGGTGCTCGAGAAGGTGCCCGCGCTGCAACGCCCGCGCACCGTGCAGTTGCACGGCGGAGTCGACGACGTACTGCGCGGTCTCCGTGGCCGTGAGCTTGGCCATCGCCGCCCGAGAGGTCACCCCTGGCAGTCCGGCGTCGTAGGCCGACGCCGCCTGGTACACCAGCAGCCGGGCCGCCTGGGTGCGCGTCGCCATCTCAGCGAGCCGGTGCGCCACGGACTGCTGGTCGGCCAGCGGACCACCGAAGGCCACCCGACGACGCACGTGCGCCACGCTGGCGTCCAGCGCCGCCGCGGCCATCCCCACGGCGAAGGCGCCCACGCTGGGCCGGAACAGGTCCAGCGTGCGCATCGCGACGGCGAAGCCACGGTCGACCTCGCCGAGCAGCTCGTCGGGCCCGACGCGGACCCCGTCGAAGTCGAGCCGACCGATCGGGTGCGGTGACAGCAGGTCGAGCGACTGCCCGCCCAGGCCGGCGCGGTCCGCCGGCACCACGAACGCACTGACCCCACGGGAGCCGGCACCCGGCGTCGTCCGGGCGAACACCGTGTACACGTCCGCCTGAGGCGCGTTCGAGATCCATACCTTGGTGCCGGTCAGCCGCCAGCCGTCACCGTCGCGCTCCGCAGCGAGGGCGAGCGCGGCCGCATCGGAGCCGGCCTCCGGCTCGGTCAGCGCGAAGGCCGCCACGGCGTCGCCGGACGCCACCGCCGGCAGCCAGCGCCGCACCTGGGTGTCGGTCCCGCTCTGCAGGATCGGGTAGGCGCCGAGCCCCTGCAGGGCCAGCGCCGTCTCGGCCTCGGTGCACTCGCGGGCCAGCGCCTCGCGCAGCAGGCACAGGTCGAACGCCGCGGCCTCCCGGCTCAGCTCCGCGTGGGCGCCCGGCCCGGCGGCACCAGCCGCCTCGCCGGGGCCGTAGCCGGGGAACAGCCGACCGAGCAGACCGAGCTCGCCCATCGCCCGGAGCAGCGGCCGGTTCACCTCGCCCGGCGTCCCGGCCTCGGCGAGCGGGCGCAGATCCTGCACCGCGCGAGCGCGAGCCCAGGTGACCAGCTCGCGCTGCTGAGGTTCGAGGTCCCAGCTCATCCGCTCAACGACCCTTCCACTGCGGGTCCCGGCCCTCGCTGAACGCCTCGTAGAACTCGCGGTAGTCGGCGCTGGTCATCAGCAGCGCCTGGGTCACGGCCTCGAGCTCGACCGCTGCGGACAGGCTCATGTCCAGCTCGCGGGACAGCAGGGCCTTGGTCTGCGCGTAGGCGTGCACCGGACCGTCGGCCAGCCGGCGCGCGAGCTGCCCGGCCACCTCGCTCGCGGTGCCGTCGTCCACCAGGCGGGTCACCAGGCCCCAGCGCTCCGCCTGCTCCGCCGGCAGCGTGTCGCCGAGCAGCAGCAGCTCGCTGGCCCGGCCGAGGCCGACCAGCCGGGGGAGCAGGTACGCCGCCCCCATGTCCGCGCCGGCGAGGCCGACCTTGGTGAACAGGAACGCGAACCGGGCCGATCGCTCGACGACGCGCAGGTCACTGGCCAGTGCGAGCACCGACCCCGCCCCCGCGGCCACCCCGTGCACCGCGGCGATCACCGGTACCGGGCACTCCCGGAGCAGCCGCACGACCTCGCCGGTCATCCGGGTGAAGGTCAGCAGGTCGGCGTGGTCCATCTCCAGGGTGCGTCCGATGATCTCGTGCACGTCGCCGCCGGAGCAGAAGGCACGCCCCTCGCCGCGCAGCACGAGCACCCGGGTGTCACCCCGGTGCGGCAGCTCGGCCAGCAGGTCCCGCAGGTCCGCGTAGACCTCGAAGGTCAACGCGTTCAGCTTCTCCGGCCGGTCGAACGTGACCGTGCACACCCCGCCGTCCCAGCTGGTCCGGAAGTGCTTCCAGTCCGAGGTGAGCGGAGCCGATCCACGAAACGCACCCACGGGCGGGCCTCCTCGTCGCGACGTCAGGGGATAGCGTATCGGTGACCAACGTCAGCAGGACGCCATAGGGTGACCGGTGAGGCAGGTGAGGCGAGGATGCGCATCGCGGTCGTCGGTGGTGGACCCGGCGGCCTGTACCTGGCCGCTCTGGTCAAGGCGCTGCAGCCGGCGCACGACGTCACGGTCTGGGAGCGCAACGCACCGGACGACACCTTCGGGTTCGGCGTGGTCTTCTCCGACCAGACCCTCGGCGGCATCGAGCAGGCCGACCCGGTGGTGCACGCGGCGATGGAGCGCGAGTTCGCTCGCTGGGACGACATCGACATCCACGTCAAGGACGAGGTCATCACCAGCGGCGGCCACGGCTTCGCCGCGATGAGCCGGCTGCGGCTGCTGCAGATCCTGCAGCAGCGCTGCCGCGACCTCGACGTGCGGCTGCTCACCAGCACCGTGGCGCCGGACGTCGAGGAGCTCTCCCGCACGCACGACCTCGTCGTCGCCGCGGACGGCGTGAACTCGGCGACCCGCGCGCGCTGGGCGCAGGACTTCGGCGCGAGCACCGAGACCCGCCGCTGCCGGTACATGTGGCTCGGCACCGACCGGGTGCTGGACGCCTTCACGTTCGTGGTGCGCGAGACGCCCTACGGCGTCATGCAGGTGCACGCGTACCCCTACGACGCGACCGGCAGCACGTTCATCGTCGAGATGCACGACGACGTCTGGCGCGCCGCTGGTTTCGACCGGGACGTGAGCGGGCTGGCACCGGGGGAGTCCGACGAGGCCGCCATCGCCCAGGTGCGTGAGCTGTTCGCCGACCTGCTGGACGGCCACCGGGTGGTGGGCAACAACTCGCGCTGGATCAGCTTCGGCACGGTCCGCACCAGCACCTGGCGGCGCGGCAACGTCGTCCTGCTCGGGGACGCGGCGCACACCGCGCACTTCTCGATCGGCTCCGGTACCAAGCTGGCGATGGAGGACGCGCTCGCCCTCGCCGCCTGCCTGCACGAGCAACCGGACGTCGACACTGCGCTGGCCGCGTACGAGGTCGAGCGCCGGCCGGTGGTGCTGTCCACCCAACGGGCGGCTCAGGCCAGCCTGGAGTGGTTCGAGAACCTCGGGCAGTACCTCGACCAGGACCCGATGCAGCTCGCGTTCAACATCATGACCCGCAGCCGCCGGGTCACCTACGACGAGCTGCGACTGCGTGACCCCGAGTTCGTGGCCGCGGCCGATGAGTGGTTCGCCCGGCACACCAAGGAGGGCGGCCACGGCGACGGTGAGCTGCGACCGCCGATGTTCCAGCCCCTGCGGCTGCGCGACCTGGAGCTCTCGAACCGCATCGTGGTGTCCCCGATGGACATGTACGTCGCGCAGGACGGCGTACCGGGCGACTTCCACCTCGCCCATCTCGGCGGCAAGGCGCTCGGCGGCGCCGGCCTGGTGATGACCGAGATGGTCTGCGTGTCCCCCGAGGCACGCATCTCGCCCGGCTGCTGCGGGCTGTGGAACGACGAGCAGACCCAGGCGTTCACCCGCATTACCGACTTCGTGCACACCCACAGCGACGCCAAGGTCGGGCTGCAGCTCGGCCACTCCGGCCGCAAGGGCTCGACCCGGCTGATGTGGGAGGGCATCGACCAGCCGCTGCCCGACGGGAACTGGCCGGTCGTGGCGCCGTCCCCGCTGCCGTACCGGGCGGGCGTCAACCAGGTCCCGGTCGAGCTGACCGCAGACGACCTGACCGAGATCACGGCCCAGTTCGTGGCCGCGGCCGGGCGCGGCGTCGAGGCGGGCTTCGACCTGCTCGAGCTGCACTGCGCGCACGGCTACCTGCTGTCCAGCTTCATCTCACCGCTGACCAACCACCGCACCGACGGCTACGGCGGGGACCTGGCCGGACGGCTGCGCTTCCCGCTCGAGGTGTTCGCAGCGGTCCGCGAGGTGTGGCCGGCCGGGCGACCGATGACCGTGCGGATCTCGGCCACCGACTGGGTGGACGGCGGCGTCGAGGTGGACGACGCCGTCCTGGTGGCCCGGGCGTTCGCCGATGCCGGAGCCGATGCCGTGGACGTGTCCACCGGCCAGGTCAGCCCGGACGAGCGACCGGCATTCGGCCGCTCGTACCAGACCCCGTACGCGGACGCCGTGCGGCACCGCTCGAAGGTCGCGACCATCGCGGTGGGCGCCATCTCGTCCTACGACGACGTGAACTCGATCCTGCTGGCCGGGCGGGCCGACCTGTGCGCGCTGGGTCGAGCGCACCTGTACGACCCCAGCTGGACCCTGCACGCCGCGGCGGCGCAGGGGTACGCCGGCAGCGGCGCCAGCTGGCCGCTGCCCTGGCAGGCTGGGAGCCGCCCGCCGCAGACCGGTCGCAGCGACGGGCCGCCGCCCCGACTCGACCTGGTCCGCGAGGGTCCGCGCGGCACCCGGCACGAACGTTGGCGGCCGGGAGCGCAACGAGGTTAGGGCTGGTCGTCCAACCAGTCGCCCGACAGGTGACGACCCAGGGTCGCGGCCAGCCAGGGCAGGGCGTCGTCCGGCAGTCGCTCCGGGTCGAACCAGTCGACGGCGGAGCACTCGCTCACGGCAGCGGGATCGCCCTGCCAGCGCCGCGCCCGGAAGAAGAAGCTGGTCCCGCGCATGGCGCCGTCCACGTACCTCGTCACCCCGATCGGCGTCAGGTCGGACGGCGCGACGACCAGCCCGACCTCCTCGGCGACCTCGCGAGCGGCCGCCTCGGCCATGGACTCGTGGTCCTCGACGTGCCCACCCGGCAGCCCCCACAAGCCGTTGCCGTACGTGACGCCGGCGCGGCGTCCGAGGAGCACCCACCCATCGGCGCGTTGCAGCACCGCCCAGGCCACCAGATGATCCGTGCGCGCCGACTGGCTGCGCGGCTGCGAGGTGGGCTCGGCCTCGGGTCCGTCCTGCAGACGGCGCATCATGAGCACCTTGTCCCACCGCCGGTCGCCGAACGCGACGAAGTCGGGCAGCACGCCGTACCGGCGGAAGCCGGCCCGCTCGTACAGGGCGATGGCGCTCGCGTTGTCCCCGCGGACGTCCAACGTCAGGGTCTCGATCCCGGCGTCCGTGGCCGAGGACACCAACCGGTCCACCAGCTCGCGGCCGAGGCCCCGGCCGCGGTGGCTCGCGACGACCACGACCCGTTCGAGGTCGGCCTGCGGTCGGTGCGTCGGCCGCGCGTACCGGCGCCAGTAGCCGAACCCGACGAGGGTGCCACCGTCCCACGCCAGGACGACGTCGGCGTCGCCACGGCGGCCGGCCGCGCCGAGCTCGGTGAGCAGCGTGCGGACGTCGTCCGCCTCCGGTGGCTCGACCCAGCCGAGCGCGGCGCCCTCGCCCACCGCCGTCCCCAGCAGCGCAGCGACCGCGTCCTGGACCTCGGTGGTGCCGAGGGCGCCCAGGTCGTCCGCGCTCACCGCGCGCCCCTGGCGAACCGGCCCGCGACGAGCCGCCAGCCCAGCATGAAGAGGCCGAGGAACAACGTCGTGACGACGACGAACGAGAGCTCGGTGCCGGCGTCCGCCAGCGCCCGCAGCGCCATCCCGATCGCGACGGTGGCTAGCCACACCGGCACGCCGACCGGGCGAAGCGCGGTCGGCCGCCGCCAGGCGCGGCTGAGCGCCCAGCCGACCGCGCACCCGACCAGGAACGGCCAGGCGGTGCCGAGGACGTCGACCGGACCGGCCCCCTCGTCGTGGCTGATCCGGCCGATGGTGGCGAACACCAGCACCGCGAGCACGTCCAGCAGCAGGAACGCGGGCGGAGGTCCCGCGGCCGTCTGGGGATCGCGCGTCACCGCAGCGCGTCCCGGAGCTCGCGGACGATCTCGCGCAGCGGCGCGTCGCCGCAGGCGGCCGCGCCGGGGAAGGACAGGAAGCCGTGCGGGACGTCGCGGTACTCGGTGTACCGGACGGCGACCCCGGCCTCGCTGAGCGCGCGGGCGTACCGCAGACCGTCGTCCCGCAACGGGTCGTACTCCGCGGTCTGGACGAGCGTGCGCGGCAGCCGCGACAGGTCGGGAGCGTGCAGCGGCGAGAAGCGGGGGTCGCGGCGGTCGCCGGTCGGGTAGTAGCGGTCGACGAAGTCGTCGATGGCGCGCCTGGTGAGGATCGGGGCATCGGCGAGGGCGACGACCGAGGGCGACGACAAGGTCCCGTCGAGCCCTGGGTAGGCGAGCACCTGGGCGGCGATGGGCGGGCCGCCGGCGTCCCGGGCGAGCTGGCTGACCACCGCGGCGAGGTTCGCGCCGGCACTGTCACCCATGACCGCGACGCGCGCGGGGTCGACCTGCCAGGACTCCGCCCGCGCGACCGCCCAGCTGGTGGCGTCGAAGGCGTCCTCGACCGCTGCCGGGAACGGGTGCTCAGGCGCCAGGCGGTAGTCCACCGACACCACCACCGCGCCGACCCCGGAGGCCACCTGCGCGCACACCGAGTCGAAGCCCGACACCCCGCCCTGCACCCAGCCGCCGCCGTGGAAGTACAGCACCAGCGGGCGTTGCGCGCGGCTCGAGCCGCCCCAGGGGCCCGGCGGGTACGGCGTGGTCGGCAGGTAGCGCCGCACCCGGATGGAACCGGACCGGGTGAGGGCCTGCTCGTCGTGCCAGCGCACGTCGCGGGGGACGGCCCCGAAGAGCAGGCTGAACGGGAAGGTGTGCGGCGGCTGCAGCCGCCTCGTGCGCCGGATCTGGGCCAGCGACTTCTGCGACAGCGGCGGGCCGGACAGCCGGTCGATCGCCGCGCAGAAGGCGAGCGTGCGGCGGGGCAGGCTCACGAGGCGCCTCTCACGTCGAGCTCGTCGAGGTAGCGCTGCAGGGCGGCACGGCCGTCCGGGATCATCGGCCTGGCGGGGTCGACCATCAGTGCGCGGACCTCGTCCAGGTCGAGCCAGGCACCCTCGGCCACCTCCTCGGGCTGGTGCACGATCTCGCCGTGGACCTGGGCGCCCCGCCACCGGGCCAGGAAGGCCACGGCCAGCTCGTGGATCCGATCGTCGCGGTACCAGGCGGTGAAGAGCGGTTCGAGGGTCAGCCCGTGCACGCCGAGCTCTTCGGTCAGCTCGCGGGATGCCGCCTCGGTCGGGTCCTCACCGGCCCGGACGACGCCACCGGCCCACGCGTCCCAGGTGCCGGGGTAGACGTCCTTGGTGTCCGTGCGCCGGTGCACGTAGACGCGCCCGGCGTCATCGGTGAGCAGCACGGCCGTCGCGGCGTGCGGCAGATTCTGCGCCCGGACCTGCGAGCGGGGCGCCGAGCCCACGACCCGTCCGCGCTCGTCGTCAGGGTCGTAGATCGCGACCAGCTCCTCCACGCTCACGCAGCGACCCTATGCGAGCCGCCGGGCGGACCGCCGCCGACGGACCGTAGGCTCGCGGGGTGAGCGTGCGACGGGTGATGGGGATCGAGACCGAGTACGGCATCTCCGAGCCCGGGGCGCCGGAGGCGAACCCGATGATCATGTCGGGGCTCGTGGTGAACGCGTACGCGCAGCCGCTCGGCAACCGCGCCGGCCGCGCCCGCTGGGACTACGAGGACGAGGCGCCGTTGCGCGACGCCCGCGGCTTCGAGATGAGCCGGGCCCTGGCCGACGCCTCGCAGCTCACCGACGAGGAGGACCCGACCCTCGCCAACGTGATCCTGACCAACGGCGCAAGGCTGTACGTCGACCACGCGCACCCGGAGTACAGCTCGCCGGAGGTGATGAGCCCGCGGGACGCCGTCCGCTGGGACAAGGCGGGGGAGCGGATCATGCAGTCGGCGGTGCGGACCATCGCGAGCACCCCGGGGCTGAGCCCGGTCAACCTCTACAAGAACAACACCGACGGCAAGGGCTCGTCGTACGGGACCCACGAGAACTACCTGATGAGCCGGGCCACCCCGTTCGCGGACATCGTCCGGCACCTCGTGCCGTTCTTCGTCTCGCGGCAGGTGTTCTGCGGCGCCGGGCGGGTCGGCCTGGGCGCGCAGAGCGAGGAGGCCGGCTACCAGCTCACCCAGCGCGCCGACTTCTTCGAGGTGGAGGTCGGGCTGGAGACCACGCTGAAGCGGCCGATCGTGAACACCCGGGACGAGCCGCACGCGAGTGCAGACAAGTACCGGCGGCTGCACGTGATCATCGGCGACGCGAACCTGGCCGAGGTCGCGACCCTGCTCAAGCTCGGGACGACGTCCCTGGTGCTGGCGATGGTCGAGGACCGGGCGCTGAAGCGGGACCTCACCGTGGACCGGCCGGTCGCCGCGTTGCGCGCGGTCTCGCACGACCCGACGCTCAAGACCATGCTCACGCTGCGGGACGGGACCAAGCTGACCGCCGTCCAGCTGCAGTGGGCCTACCTGGAGCAGGCCCGGGCGTACGTCGACGAGCGGATGGGGTCGGACGTCGACGCCGACACCGTCGAGGTGCTGGAGCGCTGGGAGTCGGTGCTGACCCGACTCGAGCGGGACCCGATGGAGTGCTCGCGCGAGCTCGACTGGGTGGCGAAGCTGGCTCTCCTGGAAGGGTTCCGCGAGCGCGAGGGCCTGGAGTGGGACCACCCGAGGCTCGGGCTGATCGACGTCCAGTACACCGACGTCCGGCCGGAGAAGGGGCTCTACCAGCGCCTGGTGGCGCGCGGACGCATGGAGCAGCTGGTGCCGGACGACGCGGTGGCCCTGGCCGTCGAGGAGCCGCCGGAGGACACCCGGGCGTACTTCCGCGGCCGCTGCCTGGCCAAGTACGGCAAGGACGTCGCCGCGGCCTCGTGGGACTCGGTCATCTTCGACATCCCCGGGCGCGACTCCCTGCAACGCGTGCCGATGCTCGAGCCGGCTCGTGGCGGCCGGGACGTCGTCGGTGCGCTGATCGACGCCAGCGACACCGCGGAGGAGCTCATGGCCGCGCTGGCGGCCCGCTGACCGGTTCGCGTCGCTCGGCCCGCGCCCGGCGCCGGTCCTCGGCGGCCACCGGAGTCACGACGTACGAGACCAGCGGGAACAGCGCGACGACCGCGAAGCCGACGGCGTAGCCGCGGGCGCCGACCAGGGCACCCAGCAGCGGGGGAGCGGCGGAGGCGACGACGTTCTGCCCGGTGTTCTGGATGCCCAGCGCGCGGCCGGCCCAGCGCTGGCCAGCGATCTCCGCGGTGGCGGTGAACGCGAGGCCGTTGTCCGCGACGGTCACCATCGACCCGATGGCGATGGCGGCGACCGCCAGCCACCCCGCCCAGGCGTCGCCGGCGGCCAGAACCAGCATCACGGTCGCGCTGGCGAGGGCGAGCTGGCGCATCGGCCGCAGCCGGCTGCCGACGGCGTCGGACCAGATCCCCGTGCCGATGCGTCCGACCGCCCCGCAGACCTGCAGCGCGGCGACGAACGCCCCGGCGCTGGCCGCGTGCCAGTGCTGCTCGCGGACGAGGTACTCGACGGAGAAGGCGGCGATCGCGAACTGGGGGAGCACCAGCAGCGCGCTGGCGGTGTGCAGCCGCCAGAGCACGGGCTCGCGATAGGGGGACGCGGGCTTCGGTGCGTCGGCGTCGAGCGGCGGTCGGGGAGGGTCCACGGCGAGGGCGGTGACCAGCAGCGCGGCCAGCCCGCAGAGGGTCGCAGGCAGCAGGAGCGCACGGGTGACACCGACGTCGGCGGCGAGGCTGGGCAGCGTGGCGGCAGCGACCGCGACGCCGAGCGGTTGGGCGGTCTGCCGGATCCCCATGGCCAGGCCGCGCTGGTCGCGGGCGAACCAGCCCATGACGAGGCGACCACTGGCCGCATTGACGCTGGCGCCGCCGATGCCCGCGACGAAGAGCCAGGCGGCCGCGGTCCGCAGCGTCGGCTCGCTCACCCCCACCACGGCGGTGGCCACGGTGGTGATGGCGAGGCCGCTGGCCATCACGACGCGCTCGCCGTACCGGTCGGCAAGGGCGCCCCAGGCGATGAGGGCGACGAGCAGTCCGGTGACGGGGGCCGAGACGAGGGCGCCGGCCTGGGCGAGCGTGAGCCCGTCCTGGTCGCGGAGCGCCGGGACGAGGAACGGCACGCCGTAGACCAGGCTGGACGCCGACGTCTGGGCGAACAGCCCGACGGCGAGGACCAGCCAGCGCTGGCGCGACGCGTGCACGATCTCACTCCTCGGGATGGTGGTCTTGCCATGCGGGACGATACGCCTGTGTTGGATCGCGCGCGCGGGTGGCTCGCCAGGCGAGATCCCGCGTTGAACCACACGGGTGTCAGCACCCGCGACTAGGGTGGAACTCGGAGCACTCACCCCCAGGAGGACGTCATGCCCGGTCAGGAGCAGCAGCGCCCGCAGCGTCGCGACGACGAGCCCGACGAGGCCCCGGCGCCCATCCCGGCCGGTGCGGCGACCAAGGAGGGGCTGGACGACGACATCGACTCCGTCCTGGACGAGATCGACGAAGTTTTGGAAGCCAATGCCGAAGATTTTGTGCGCAGCTTCGTGCAAAAGGGCGGCCAATGAACGAGGCCTCGGACGAACGGAGGCCGGTGGTTCTCTCGAAGTTGTGCCGCCGTTGTACCCAGGAGAAGCCCATCGCCAGCTTCGGTAACAATGCGTCTCGTGGCGACGGTTTGGCTGAGTACTGCCGAGATTGCTTTCAAGCCATCAACAAGGCGAGCTATCGAAGGCGCCGTGCCGCTGCGGGTAAGAAGGTGCGCGAGGCGCGCGACGCCCCCGATGGCCAGCGATGGTGTCCGGACTGTGAAGAGTTCAGAAGCGAGGACGCGTTTCCCAGACATCGAGGAACGGTGTCCGGCTTCGGCGTGTACTGCAAGCTTCATCACAACCAACGCGGTAGGGCGTCCAAGGAACGACTCCACGGCGGATCTCGTTCGTACCACCTGATCCGGCGGTACGGCATCACGGCTGAGGATGCCGATCTCATGCACACGCGCCAGGCTGGTCTCTGCCCGATCTGCCTCCGGCCCTTGGGAGAGAACGCCCACGTCGATCACGACCATGCCACCGGCAGAGTGCGTGCTCTGCTGTGCTTCACCTGCAACGCTGGTCTGGGCAACTTCTCCGACGAGGTGACGCGCCTCGATCGCGCCGCCGAGTACCTCAACGGCACGCTGACGGCTCCGTCGGTAGTGCTACCTGGTTACGTCGACTGGCAATCGCGGTCCTGGCGGCGTCCGGACTCCGTTGTGGAGTCGATGATCGAGCGGGTGATCCACCGCCGGGTAGGGTCGCCCAGGTGAGCCCAGACCAGCGCGATCCGGCCGGCCGACTCCCACGCGCGTTCACCTCGCCGGGGTCGTCGTCCTTCACCGACTTCCTGTCCGCGCACGCCCCGACGATGCTCCCGGCGGGCCGCGCGCTGCCCCCGGGCACCGTGCCAGACATCCCGCACGGCACCACGATCGTGGCCGTCGAGTTCGACGGCGGCGTCGTGATGGGCGGCGATCGCCGGGCGACGATGGGCAGCATGATCGCCAACCGCGAGATCGAGAAGGTGTTCGGCACCGACGAGTACTCCTGCGTCGGCATCGCCGGCAGCGCAGGCCTCGCCATCGAGCTGGTCAAGCTCTTCCAGGTCGAGCTCGAGCACTACGAGAAGATCGAGGGCACGCTGCTCTCCCTGGAGGGCAAGGCCAACCGGCTCGCGACCATGCTCCGCAACAACCTCGGGCTCGCCATGCAGGGACTCGCCGTGGTCCCGCTGTTCGCCGGCTACGACGTCGACGTCCGGCAGGGTCGCATCTACAGCTACGACGTCACCGGCGGCTGCTACCGCGAGCACCACCACCACTCGGTGGGCTCGGGCTCGCTGTTCGCCCGCGGCGCCCTGAAGAAGATGTGGCGCCCCGGCCTGACGTCCGAGCAGGCGGTGCGGTTCGCTGTGGAGGCGCTCTACGACGCCGCGGACGACGACTCGGCCACCGGTGGCCCGGACCTCAACCGGCAGATCTGGCCCGTCGTCGGCGTCGTGGACGTCGAGGGCTACCGGCGGGTGGACGACGACACCCTCGGTGCGGTCGTCCAGCAGGTGGTCGCCGGGCGCCGAGGCGATCCCGGCGGCGCACTCCAGCGCGGGGAGGGGAGCGACCGATGAGCATGCCGTTCTACGTCTCGCCCGAGCAGCTCATGAAGGACCGGGCCGACTACGCGCGCAAGGGGATCGCGCGCGGCCGGTCGGCCGTCGTCCTGGGGTACGACGGCGGGATCGCCTTCGTCGCCGAGAACACCTCGCGGGCGTTGCACAAGGTCAGCGAGATCTACGACCGCGTCGCCTTCGCCGCTGTCGGCAAGTACAACGAGTTCGAGAACCTGCGGGTGGCCGGAGTCCGGTACGCCGACCTGCGCGGCTACTCCTACGACCGCAGCGACGTGACGGCCCGCGGCCTGGCCAACGCCTACGCGCAGACCCTCGGGACCGTGTTCACCCAGGAGTCCAAGCCGTACGAGGTCGAGATCGTCGTCGCCGAGGTCGCCCAGCGGCCCGAGGGCGACCAGATCTACCGGATCACCTACGACGGCTCCGTCGCGGACGAGCAGGGCTTCGTCGCCATGGGCGGTCAGCCTGAGGCGATCATCACCGGGCTCGAGGAGCGCTGGCGCCCGGACCTGACCCTGGGTGAGGCGCTGTCGCTGGCGGTCGAGCTGCTGGGGGTCGACCCGGCCGGCGGCGAGCCGCGCGTCCTCGGCCCCGAGGTCATCGAGGCCGCGGTGCTGGACCGGCAGCGCGACCGCCGCCTGTTCCGCCGGATCACCGGTGACCTGCTGGAGCGGCTGCTGAGCCCGAGCGACCCGACGAGCGACGTCCCGCACGTCGACGAGCGGCCGGGTCAGCCGGACGACAGCTGAACCCCCAGACCGGCTAGGCGACAGCACCCCAGCGCTGCAGCAGCTCGTCTTCCTCGTCGGCCGACAGCCCGGCCTTGCGCTGCTCACGGGTGAGACCGAGCTCGCGCTCCCAGCGCAACGACTGCTCGACGAGGTCCAGCAGCGGGCGGTGAGTCAGCCCCGCCGCCACTGCGGCCGAGCCGTCCCGCGCGCTGAAGCCCTGCCAGTCCGGGTCGCCGATCCACAGCGGGACCGACCGCGGCCCCATGTACTCCCCGACCTCCTGCTCCCGCAGCCAGGCCGGCGGCACGAGCTCAACCGCCCCGTCGTACCCGGTCGCGACGCGGCAGGCATCGAGCACCTCGCCGAACGAGTGCCGCGCCCCAGGCGCGTTGAACGTCCCGGTGGTTCCCGCCGAACCCGCGCGCACCAGCCACTCCGCGAGGTCGCGGACGTCGCAGGTCTGGGTCCGCGCCTCGAGCACGTCGGGCACGAGAACTGGGACCGCCCCGGCCGCGGCCCGCGCGAAACGCCCCGGCCAGTAGCCGAACCGGTCGCTCGGGTCGCCGTAGCCACCGATCAACCCGGACCGGGCCACCAGCAGGCGGCCGCCGACGGAGTCCCGGCAGGCGATCTCGCAGGCCACCTTGGCCTCGCCGTACTCCTCCCGGGTCGCGGTGTCGCCCTCCAGCGCGCGCAGCAGCTCGGCGCTCTCGCCGGCGTCCACCTGGCCGTGACTGGCGTACACGGAGCAGGACGACACGTACGCCCAGTGGCCGGCGTGGTCACCGAGCGCGGCGAGCGCCGAGCGCACCATCCCCGGCTGCCACGACACGTCGACCACGGCGTCCCAGTCACTCGTGCGCACCGCGTCGTAGGCGTCGGCGCGGGTCCGGTCCGCGGCGACCCAGGCGACACCGTCGGCGGGTTGTCCCGACTCCCCGCGCGCCAGGCACGTCACCTCGTCACCACGGGAGACCGCCGCCCGGGCCACCTCCCGACCGAGCCACGCCGTCCCACCGAGCACCAGCAGCTTCGTCATGCGGTCAGCAGACCAGGGTCCGCCGGCGGCTGTCACGCCCGGTTCGCCCGCAGCGCAACGGTTGCGCCGTCGGCGAACCCGCCGCAGCGTCGCCCGTGAGCGGTGGCCGCTACCGTCGGCTCCATGGCGACGCCTGCGGTCCAGCTCCGTCCGGCCACCTCGTCCGACACCGGCGAGGTGCTGACACTGCAACGCGCGGCCTTCGTCGCCGAGGCGCAGCTGTACGGCGAGCCCGACATCCAACCCCTGCGGGACACCCCGGACGACGTCCGGCGGGCGATCGGGGACCCACGCACGCACGTCGTGGTCGCCGTCGCCGTCGACGAGACCGAGGGCCGGCCCGGCCGGCTGCTCGGCTCGGCGCGGCTCGTGGTCGACCCCGAGGGCCTGGCCGCCGTCGTCGGGCGCATCGTGGTGGCGCCGGACGTGCAGGGTCGCGGCCTGGGCAGCCTGCTGGTTCAGGCGCTGCACGACCTCGCCGCAGGCCTCGGAGTGCGCCGCTTCGAGCTGTGGACCGGCGGCAGCTCGCAGTCCAACCTGGCGTTCTACCGCCGGCACGGCTACGTGGACCAGGAGACCCGGCAGGACGACCGCGGCATCACGCTGCAGGTGATGCGGCGCGAGGTCCCGGCGGGTTCGACCGAGCCGACGTAGGGTGGGTGAAGGCCCGAGCGCAGGAGGGAGCCCCGTGGACCGACGTATCTTCGGGATCGAGAACGAGTACGGGGTGACGTGCTCGTTCGAAGGTCAGCGCCGCCTGAGCCCCGACGAGGTGGCCCGTTACCTGTTCCGCCGCGTGGTGTCCTGGGGCCGGTCCAGCAACGTCTTCCTGCGCAACGGCGCGCGGCTGTACCTGGACGTCGGCTCGCACCCCGAGTACGCGACACCGGAGTGCGACGACCTGCGCCAGGCCGTGGTGCACGACAAGGCGGGGGAGCGGATCCTCGAGGGCCTGGTCGCCGACGCGCAGCAGCGCCTGAAGGACGAGGGCATCGCCGGCGAGGTCTACCTGTTCAAGAACAACACGGACTCGGCCGGCAACAGCTACGGCTGCCACGAGAACTACCTCGTCTCCCGGCACGGCGACTTCCAGCGCCTGTCGGACGTGCTGATCCCGTTCCTGGTCAGCCGGCAGATCATCTGCGGAGCGGGCAAGGTGCTGCAGACCCCTCGTGGCGCGATCTACTGCGTCAGCCAGCGCGCGGACCACATCTGGGAGGGCGTGTCGAGCGCCACCACCCGCTCGCGTCCGATCATCAACACCCGGGACGAGCCGCACGCGGACGCCGAGCACCACCGTCGCCTGCACGTCATCGTCGGCGACTCCAACATGAGCGAGAGCACGACACTGCTCAAGCTCGGCTCCGCCGACATCGTGCTGCAGATGATCGAGGCCGGCGTCGTCATGCGGGACCTCACGCTGGAGAACCCGATCCGGGCGATCCGCGAGATCAGCCACGACGTCACCGGACGCAAGAAGGTCCGGCTGGCCAACGGCCGAGAGCTCTCCGCGCTGGAGATCCAGACCGAGTACCTGGACCGGGCGCAGGACTTCGTCGACCGCCGCGGCCCCACCAGCCCGTCGCACAAGGCGGTGCTCGAGCTGTGGCGGCGGACGCTGACCGCCGTCGACACGGCCGACCTGTCGCTGATCGATCGCGAGATCGACTGGGCCATCAAGCTGCGCCTGATCGAGCGGTACCAGGCGAAGCACGGGATGGACCTGTCCCACCCCCGGATCGCGCAGCTGGACCTCGCCTACCACGACATCCACCGCCGTCGGGGCCTCTACTACCTGCTGGAGCGCGCGGGCCGGGTGGAGCGGGTCGCCAGCGACATCGAGATCTTCGAGGCCAAGTCGGTGCCGCCGCAGACCACCCGGGCGAAGCTGCGCGGCGACTTCGTCCGCCGGGCGCAGGAGCAGCGCCGTGACTTCACGGTCGACTGGGTGCACCTGAAGCTGAACGACCAGGCGCAGCGCACGGTGCTCTGCAAGGACCCGTTCGCCAGCACGGACGAGCGGGTGGACCGGCTCATCGCGAGCATGTGAGCCCGCGGGTTCTCCACGTTTCGGACACACCGCTCCAAGGGAACTCCCAGGGAGGCGGGTTAGGCTGTCTCGACATCCCCCGACCAAAGGTTCATCCTCGTGCGCCCTGCCCTGCCCCGACTCGCCGCTGCCCTGGCCGTCCCCGCCCTGCTCCTCGCGGGCTGCGCCAGTGCTGACAAGCCGGCCGCTTCGTCGTCCTCCACGGCTGCCCAGGGCACGCCGGCCGCACTGAAGGACGTGACGGTCACCGGCAAGTTCGGCGAGAAGCCGACCGTCAAGCTGGCCTCGACCCCGACGGTGCTCACCCGCACCGGCACCAAGGTCATCTCCGAGGGCACCGGCGCCAAGGTCACCTCCGGGCAGCGGGTCACCGTCGACTACGTCCTGCTGAACGCGAAGGACGGCAAGGAGGCCGACACCTCGTTCGGCAAGACCCCAGCCACCTTCGTGGCGGACCCGCAGCAGCTGATGCCGGGCCTGGCCGTCAGCCTGATCGGGCAGAAGGTCGGCTCGCGCGTCCTGGCCGGTATCGCGCCGCAGGACGGCTTCGCCGACCAGACCAACGCCGAGCTCGGCTTCGCCAAGGAGGACGGCCTGATCTTCGTCCTCGACGTGAAGTCCGCGAGCACCCCGCTGACCAAGCCGACCGGTGACGCCGTCACCCCGCCGGCCGGCCTGCCCACCGTGAAGGACAACGGCGACGGCAAGGCCCCGACCATCACGATGGTCGCCGGCGCGAAGGCCCCGACCAAGACCATCGCTCAGCCGCTCATCAAGGGCAAGGGCGCCGCGGTCAAGGCCGGGCAGACCGTCACCGTCAACTACGTCGGGCAGATCTTCGGCTCCACCAAGGTCTTCGACTCCTCGTTCTCCCGCGGCACCACCGCAGACTTCCCCGTCGGCACCGGCGGCACCATCCCCGGCTTCGACAAGGGCCTCACGGGCCAGACCATCGGCAGCCGCGTCCTCCTGGTCATCCCGCCGGCCGACGGCTACGGCAAGGCCGGCAACGCCAACGCCGGGATCAAGGGCACCGACAGCCTCGTGTTCGTCGTCGACATCCTCGACGCGCACTGACGCAACCACCCGCACGACCCACTCCGACTCGCTCAACGAGAGGACCCGCCATGGCGTTCGACCGCACCAAGCCCGAGATCGAGTTCCCCGGTGACGAGCCGCCGACGGAGCTCGTCCTCGAGGACCAGATCGTCGGCGAGGGCACCGAGGCGGTGGCCGGCAGCACGGTGCTGGCGCACTACGTCGGGGTCGCGCACTCCACCGGCGAGGAGTTCGACGCCTCGTGGAACCGCGGGGAACCACTGCGCTTCCAACTCGGCGTCGGCCAGGTCATCCAGGGCTGGGACCAGGGGCTGCAGGGGATGCGGGTCGGCGGACGCCGGACCATCACGATCCCGCCGCACCTGGGCTACGGCGACCGTGGCGCGGGCGGCGCGATCAAGGGCGGCGAGACGCTGATCTTCGTCGTCGACCTGGTCGACGTCAGCTGACGATCACGAGATGAGGCGTGCCGCGTGCACGCCGGAGGACGCCGCCGCGACGAACGCGGCGGCGTCCTCGTCCAGTCCGCGCCCCATCGTGGACAACCGGACGGGCGCCGCGCGCAACGCCGCGAGCAGCCCGTCGCAGTCGACCTCGACGAGCCGGTGCCGCCCCGTCGGGGCGCCCAGCACCGCGGCCTGCCGCCGGACGCGCTCACCGAGCTCGCCGCCGAGCAGGGGGACGACGACGTCGGACGGCGCGAGCGCCACCCGCCCGTAGGCGGTGAGGCTGTGGTGCGACACCCCGAGGTGCCGCTCCCGCGCGTCCGCCTGGGACACCCGCAGGCTCGCCACCGGTCGCCCGTTGAGGACTGCGGCCGCGTTGACGGCCTCGCCGGCGGCGACCCCGGAGAAGCCCCAGCGCGTCCCGGTGCCGAGGTTGCCAGGCCCCTGGGCGACCACGGCCACATCAGCACCCATCACCAGCCGCGCGGCCAGCAGCCCGGTGTGCACCGTCACGGCCTCGACGTCCCCGCCGAAGGCCTGCCCGACGGACACGCACCCGTCGATCCAACCCGCGGCGCGCAGCTCGTCCACCGTGCGGGAGAACCACGCGGGGAGCGCGCCACCGTCGGTCATCACGTAGGCCACCCGGGCGTGGGGCGCGACCGTGCGCAGCCCGGCGACGACTGCCGGCAGGGCGGAGTGCAGGTCGGCCACGACCACGGGCATCCCGGCGAGGTCGTCCGCGTCGCGGAGCACCTCGTGGTGCGGGGACTCCTGCTCGTCCACGCCCAGGACCATCGCCTGCAGGGGCGTGTACCGCGCCTTCACCAGGTGCCCCGGCTCCGCCTCATCGGCGTCCTCCGCCGTGACCGGCAGGCGACCGGGCACGGCGGCGACCATCGCGAAGCCGCCGGTGCCGAGCCCGCGCTCGAGGGCCGACGTGGTCAGCAGCACCTCGTCGCCGACCTCCGGCTCGCCGACCAGCTCGGGGAAGGCCAGCGCCCGCACCGACGTTGCCGCGTCGTCCACCGCGACCACCAGCTCGACCGTCCCGGTCCACCGCCGAACCACCTCGACGACCGTCCCGCGCCGCCACCGCACCATCGTCACGTGCCGAGGGTAGCCAGACCCCCGTCGTCCGGTACCGTCCGCACCGGGAAGGAGACCATGTCCAGCATCAAGACCGAGCGGTTGCTCAACCTCGTCATCTGCCTGCTGAGCACCGCACGCCCGCTCACCAAGGCGCAGATCCGCCAGGCCGTGCCCCAGTACGCCGGTAACACCTCGACCGAGGCGTTCGAGCGCATGTTCGAGCGCGACAAGGACGAGCTGCGCGAGCTGGGCATCCCGCTGGTCACCAGCAGCGACGACGCGCTCTTCGAGGACGAGATCGGCTACCGGGTGGACCGCGAGGCGTACGCGCTGCCGCAGGTCGTCTTCGAACCGGACGAGCTCGCCGTCCTCGGCCTGGCCTCGCGCGTCTGGCAGCAGGCCAGCCTGGCCGCACCCGCGACCCGCGCCCTGACCAAGCTCACCGCCCTCGGTGCGCCGCAGGACGACGGCTCGCTGATCGGCCTGGAGCCGCGCATCCGCACCGCCGAGCCTGCGTTCGACGCGCTGTGGGGCGCCGTCCGCGACCGCGTCCCGGTCCGGTTCACGTACCGGACCGCCCGGACCGGCGAGGTCGCCGAGCGCCAGGTGGAGCCGTGGGGAGTCACGAGCCGCAACGGCCGCTGGTACCTGACCGGTCACGACCGCTCCCGAGGCGCAGCACGCGTCTACCGGCTGTCGCGCGTCGAGGGCGACGTCGTCCGGATCGGCGAGCCGGGGGAGTACGAGGTACCGGCCGACCACGTGCCGCGCGTCATGGTCGGCGAGAGCGTGCAGGACCGCCCGCTGGAGCTCGCTCAGGTGCGGGCCCGGTCGACGGCCGCGCAGTCGCTGCGCCGCCGCGCGAAGTCCATCGCGCCTGGGAACGACGGCTGGGACGTCGTGGAGGTCGAGTTCGGGGACGTCGAGTCGCTGGCCGAGGAGCTCGTCGGCCTGGGCGCCGGGGTGCTGGCCATCGAACCGGACGAGCTGCGCGCGTCGGTGGTGCGCCGGTTGCGAGCGGTGGCGGAGGTGTCCGGGTGAGCGAGTCCGCGACCGAGCGGCTGTCCCGGCTGCTCGCGATGGTGCCGTGGCTGCTCGCGCACCAGGGGGTACCGCTGGCCGACGCCGCCGCCGAGTTCGGCGTCGACGAGCGCCAGCTGGTGAAGGACCTCGAGCTGCTCTTCGTGTGCGGCCTGCCCGGTCACCTGCCCGACGACCTCATCGAGGCCGACTGGGAGGAGGGCTTCGTCTACCTCGGCAACGCCGACGCGATCTCGCGACCGCTGCGGCTCGGCGTGGACGAGGCGCTGGCCCTCATCGTCGGCCTGCGCACCCTGATGGACGTGCCCGGCGTCGGCGACCGCGACGCGGTGCGGCGCGCCCTGGTCAAGCTGGAGGCCGCGGCCGGCGCGGCCGGCCAGCCCGCCGGATCGGTCCGGGTCGACCTGGGCCAGGTCGCGGACGCCGACGTGCTGACCACCGCCGAGGACGCCCTGCGGCTGCGCCGCCGGCTGCACCTCGGCTACCTGGTGCCGCACCGGGACGAGACCACCGAGCGCGACGTGGACCCGATGCGGGTGCTGCACGTCGACGGCCGCTGGTACCTGGAGGGCTGGTGCCACCGCGCCGAGGGGGTGCGGCTGTTCCGGCTGGACCGGGTCGTCAGCGCGCGGATCCTGGACGTCGACGGCACCCCGCCCGCCGAGGCGCAGGGCCGCGACCTGGACGGGGACCTGTTCGCCCCCGGCCCGGACGACCACGTGGTCACCCTCGCGCTGCGCCCGTCCGCCCGCTGGGTCGTCGACTACTACCCGGTGGACCGGGTGACCGAGACGAGCGACGGCGACCTGGTGGTCACGCTGCGCACCGGCGACCTGGCGTGGCTACGCCAGCTCGCGCTGCGGCTCGGCGGCAGCGGACGGATCGTCGACCCACCCGAGCTGGCGGACGACGTCCGCCGCGTCGCGGCCGCCGCACTCGAGGGCTACGGCGAACGCGACAGTTAAGTTCGGCCAGCACGGTGCCGATCCAGTGGTTGTAGGCGCGACGGGGCCCCAACGGGGGCTCCTGAGCGACACCACCGGTCGGGATGCTGGGCATCCCGCTCTCCCTGTGAAGGAGGCGGACGAGATGGCGACGATCAAGGCGTCCTGCCCCAGCTGTGGCGACGTGGAGCTCACGGCCGCCCAGGTCCGACTCGTGGTGTGCACCGTCGCCGACTGGTCGTACTACTCCTTCACCTGCGACCAGTGCAGCGACGAGGTCCGCAAGCCGGCCGGCAGCGAGGTCGTCAGCCTGCTGCGCACCGGCGGCGTCAAGGTGGAGCGCTGGACCGTCCCGGCCGAGGCCATGGAGGAGCACGAAGGTGCTCCGATCGGGTACGACGACGTCCTGGACTTCGCGCTGTGGCTCGAGCGGGCCAACGACCCGGTGGCGGCGCTGACCGCGCTGCGTCCGGGCCCCCGCGTCGCGCGTCGCTGACTCCGGACCGGAACCCGATCGCGGACCGCCCACTCGTGACCCCTTAGGGTGACGGCGTGTGGTGGTGGATCCTGATCTGGGCGTTGCTGCTCCTCGGAGCCGCCGCAGTGCTCGGCCTGCTCGTCTGGAAGTCCGTGATCAAGCGCGGCATCGCCCTCGGGCGCCAGCTGGGCGAGAGCAGCGACCTGGTCAGCCGGGCGCTGGAGCCGGTGTCCGAGCCGTACCGTCCCGACCCGTCTGTCCTGGTCGATCCGAACGCCACGCCCGACGCGCCACGTAACGGATCGGGCAGTCAGGGTCGCGTTCGCCGTTGAAGACGTAGAGTGGACCCACTGAGTTCTCTGAAGGGATACCCATGCGCGCTCTCGAGCCGTGGCACCTCATCGTGCTGCTGGTCGTCGTCCTCATCCTGTTCGGTGGCAAGCGCCTCCCGGACGCGGCGCGTGGGCTCGGTCGGTCCATGCGGATCTTCAAGTCCGAGGTCAAGCAGATGCACGACGACGACACCCCGGCCAAGCCCACCTCGCCCGTCGAGGGGCGCATCGTCGAGCCGCCTGCCCCTCCCCGTGCGACCCCGCCCGCGGACGTCCGCACGGGTGAGCAGCGCGACTCCAGCGCCTAGGCACCACCGCTGACTACGACCGAGAGTCCGGTGAACCGCCGCGGCCGTGATCCCGAAGGCCGGATGGCGCTTCGCGAGCACCTGCGCGAACTGCGTTCCCGGCTCTTCAAGTGCGCGATCGCGGTGGTGGTCTGCGGCATCGCGGGCTGGTTCCTGTCCGACTGGTTCTACGAGGCGCTGCTGCGCCCCATCGTCGCCAGCCAGGAGGCCAACGGCGTCCCGACGACGATCAACTTCGCCGACCCGCTGTCGGCCTTCAACCAGCGCGTGCAGATCAGCATCATCATCGGGCTCATCCTGGCCTCCCCGGTCTGGCTCTACCAGCTGTGGGCGTTCATCACCCCGGGCCTGACCCGCAAGGAGCGGCGGTACTCGATCGGGTTCGTCGCGGCCGCGCTGCCGTTGTTCCTGGCGGGCGGCACGCTGGCCTGGTGGGTGCTGCCCAAGGCCATGGAGTTCCTGAACTCGTTCGTCCCGGAGGGCGGGTCGAACTTC
This sequence comes from Angustibacter luteus, assembly GCF_039541115.1. Classification (NCBI taxonomy): domain Bacteria; kingdom Bacillati; phylum Actinomycetota; class Actinomycetes; order Kineosporiales; family Kineosporiaceae; genus Angustibacter; species Angustibacter luteus. The sequence continues at coordinate 513,838 of NZ_BAABFP010000005.1, read as the reverse complement.
ATCACGGCCAACGTGTACTTCGCGTTCGTCATCCGCATCGTGCTCGCCTTCGGCATCGCGTTCGTCGTCCCGGTGGTGCTGGTCGCCCTCAACATGGTGGGTCTGCTCAAGGGCCGCACCCTGCTCCGGCACTGGCGGATCACCGTGTTCACCTGCTTCCTGTTCGCGGCCATCGCGACGCCCACCCCCGAAGCGACCTCGATGTGCATCCTGGCCGGCTCCATGTGCCTGCTGTTCGGCATCGCCATCGCCATCTGCCTGCTCCTGGACCGTCGCCGCGCCCGCAACCAGGACGAGCCCGACTACGAGTCCATCCCCGACGACGAGGCCAGCAGCCTGTGACCGCGCCGACTCCCGTCGGCCAGCGGCGGGTTGCGATCGCCGTCAACCCGACGGCCGGCAAGGGCCGTGCTCGCGCCCTCGGCGTGCGCACCGGTGAGCTGCTCCTGGCAGCCGGCATCGAGGTCTTGGACGTGACGAGCGAGTCGGCCGCCGAGGCTGCCGACCGGGCCGCCAGCGCGGTCGCCTCGGGTATCGACGCCCTCGTCGTCGTCGGCGGTGACGGCATGGTGAACCTCGGCGTCAACGCCTGTGCGGGCACCGACACCCCGCTCGGCATCGTCGCTGCCGGCACCGGGAACGACATCGCCGGCTCGCTGGGGCTGCCGGTGCACGACATCCCCGCCGCGGTGCAGACGATCACGGGCGCCCACGTGCGTCGCATCGACGCGGCCCGCCGGGTGGACGCCGCGGGCCAGCTCGGCCCGGGGGACGGCCCGCAGTGGTTCGCCGGGGTGCTCTGCGGTGGGTTCGACGCCGTCGTCAACGAGCGCGCGAACGGCTGGGCCTGGCCGCGGGGCAAGATGCGCTACAACCTGGCCATCGCCCGCGAGCTGCCGCTGTTCAAGCCACTGAAGTACGAGATCGAGCTGGACGGCGAGCTGTGGAACACCGAGGCGATGCTGGTCGCGCTCGGCAACGGCCCCAGCTACGGGGGCGGCATGCACATCACCCCGGACGCCGACTACGACGACGGGCTGCTCGACGTGCTCGTCGTCGGACCGATCTCGGTGCTGGAGCTGCTGAAGGTCTTCCCGAAGGTGTTCAAGGGGACGCACACCTCGCACCCGGCGGTGACCATCAAGCGGGCCCGGCGGGTGCGCCTCAACACCGACGGGATCGTCGCCTACGCGGACGGCGAGCGCTTCGGCCCGCTGCCCATGGAGCTCGAGGTCGTGCCCCGCAGCCTGGGCGTGCTGGTCCCGTCGGTCGTAGCCTGATCGCGTGCCCACCCCCGCGGAGCAGTACGCGGCTGCCCGGCTGCGCCAGGCCGACGACCGCAGCGAGCTCGGCCGGTTCCGCGAACGCGTCGGCTTCGAGCTGGACGACTTCCAGCTCCGCTCCTGCCGCGCGCTGGAGGCCGGCCGTGGGGTGCTGGTCGCCGCCCCGACCGGCGCGGGCAAGACCATCGTCGGTGAGTTCGCCGTCCACCTGGCCCTGGCCGCCGGTCGCAAGGCGTTCTACACCACGCCCATCAAGGCGCTCTCGAACCAGAAGTACGCCGAGCTGGTGGCGGTGCACGGTAGTGACCGGGTCGGCCTGCTGACCGGCGACACGACCGTCAACGGCGAGGCGGACGTCGTCGTGATGACGACCGAGGTGCTGCGCAACATGCTCTACGCGGGCTCCCCGACGCTGGCCGGGCTGGGTTTCGTGGTGATGGACGAGGTGCACTACCTCGCCGACCGGTTCCGTGGCGCGGTCTGGGAGGAGGTGATCATCCACCTGCCGGACGACGTCCGACTCGTGTCGCTGTCAGCCACGGTCAGCAACGCCGAGGAGTTCGGCGCGTGGCTGGACACCGTGCGGGGCGACACCGAGGTCGTGGTCGAGGAGCACCGGCCGGTCCCGCTGTACCAGCACGTGCTGGTAGGCAACCGCATGCACGACCTGTTCGTGGACGGCGGGGAGTCGACCCGGGTGAACCCGGACCTCCTGCAGCTGGCACGCAACGAGGAGCGCTACGAGCGCAACGCACCCGCCGGGCGCGGTGGCCGCGGCAAGTCGGCCCAGCGGCACCAGCCGCGGCACCACATCGGCCGGCACGGGGTGCCGCGCCGCTCGGACGTCGTCACCCAGCTCGAGCGGGCCGGGCTGCTGCCGGCCATCACGTTCATCTTCAGCCGCGCCGGGTGCGACGCGGCGGTGAAGCAGTGCCTGGACGCGGGGATCCGGCTCACCACTCCCGACGAGGCGGACCGGATCCGGGACTTCGCCGAGGAGCACACCGCGGACATCCCGCCCGCCGACCTCGACGTGCTGGGGTACTGGGCGTGGCTGGACGGGCTGACCCGCGGCGTCGCCGCCCACCACGCCGGCCTGCTGCCCTCGTTCAAGGAGGTCGTGGAGCAGCTGTTCGCGGCCGGGCTCGTGCGCTGCGTGTTCGCCACCGAGACGCTGGCGCTGGGGATCAACATGCCGGCGCGGACCGTCGTGCTGGAGAAGCTGGTCAAGTGGAACGGTGAGACGCACGCCGACATCACGCCGGGGGAGTTCACCCAGCTGACCGGACGGGCGGGGCGGCGAGGCATCGACGTCGAGGGGCACGCGGTCGTCCTGTGGCACCCGAACCTCGACCCTCGCTCGGTCGCGGGTCTGGCCTCGACCCGCACGTACCCGCTCCGGTCCAGCTTCAGCCCGACGTACAACATGGCCGTGAACCTGGTCGCGCAGGTCGGTCAGCAGCGGGCGCGCGAGGTCCTGGAGACCTCGTTCGCGCAGTTCCAGGCGGACCGGGCGGTGGTCGGCCTGGCTCGTCAGGTGCGCACCCACGAGGAGGCGCTGGACGGCTACGCCGCGTCGATGACCTGCCACCTCGGGGACTTCGCCGAGTACGCCGGTCTGCGGCGGGCGATCAAGGACCGCGAGGCCGAGCTGTCCCGGACCCGGCAGAGCGGCCAGCGTGCGGCGACCGCGCAGAGCCTCGAGACGGTCCGCACCGGGGACGTCCTGCGCGTCCCCGGCGGGCGTCGCGCCGGCTACGTCGTGGTGGTCGAGCCGGACCGTTCGCCGGGCCTGGACGGTCCCAAGCCCTACGTGCTCGGGCAGGACCGGCAGGTGCGCCGGCTGACGCTCGCCGAGCTCACGGCACCCGTCGAGCAGGTGACGTCGGTGCGGCTGCCGAAGGGGTTCAACGCCCGCAGCCCGCAGTCGCGGCGGGACCTGGCCTCGACCCTGCGCACCGCCGTCCCGCACGACCCACCACGCAGCCGCAAGCGCGGGGCGGCCGACGGTGCCCCCGGCGAGGACGAGCGCCTGGTCGAGCTGCGGCGAGCGATGCGCGCGCACCCCTGCCACCAGTGCCCGGAGCGCGAGGACCACGCCCGCTGGGGCGAGCGGTGGGCGCGGCTGCGCAAGGAGACGGACGGGCTGCTCAAGCGGATCGACGGGCGGACCAGCTCGGTCGCGCGCACGTTCGACCGGGTCTGCGGCGTGCTGTCCGAGCTCGGCTACCTGGACGAGCACGCGCAGGTCACGCCGGACGGCGAGCGCCTGCGCCGGCTGTACAGCGAGCACGACCTGCTGGTTGCGGAGTGCCTGCGTAGTGGTGCGTGGCGTGGACTGGACGGGCCGGGTCTGGCCGCGGTGCTGTCGGCTCTGGTGTACGAGGCCCGGCGCGACGACGCGCGCCTGCCCCAGCCGCCTCCGGGTGCCGTCGGCGACGCGCTCGACGCCACCTGGCGGGAGTGGACGCGGCTGGACGCGATCGAGCGCGAGCACCGCCTGTCCACGATGCGCCAGCCCGACCCGGGTCTGGCGCCGGCGATGCTCCGGTGGGCCCGGGGGCAAAGCCTCGATGCGGTCCTGCGCGACGGTGACCTGGCCGCGGGCGACTTCGTGCGGCGGTGCAAGCAGCTCGTCGACCTGCTCGGTCAGCTGCTCGGCGCCAGCGACGACCCCGGGACGCGCAAGGCTGCCCGGCAGGCGGTGGACGGCGTCCTGCGCGGCGTGGTCGCCCACTCCATCCCGGGCTAGCTGCCTGACCCAGCCGACCCGGCGCGCCGGTACTCGATCCGCCACCGGTCGCCGAGCTCCTCGACGCGCTGCACGCGGACGTCGTCCACGGCGAACTGCTCCATGACGTCCCGGGTGAGCGAGAACGGAGGGCCGTCCGCCGGGTCGGCCCCCTCGGTAGGTCGGAAGGCGACGGCGAGCAGGGTGCCGCCGGGCGCCAGCAGAGCGCTGATGGCCCGGATGGCCGCGGACCGCGGCGGATCCGGCAACGCCTGCACCGTGAAGATCTCGACGACGAGGTCGAACGCGCCGTCCCACTGCGGCGGCAGGTCCAGCAGGTCGGCGACGCGGTAGTCCACGGCGCTGCCGGGATTCCGCTCGGCCGCGAGGCGTACCGCAGTGGGGGCGATGTCGAACGCCGTGGTGACGTACCCGAGCCGCGCGAGGTACTCCGCGTCCGCGCCGAGCCCGCAGCCCACCACGATGGCGGTGCGGCCCTGCCCGACGAGCTCGCCGGCGTCGGCCCACTCGCGCAGCAGCGGGTAGGGCGCGTCCCGATTCCACGGCATGGAGACCGCGCCCTGCTCGCCCTCGGCGTAGAGCTGGTCGAACCAGGCCGTGGGCTCGCCGGCGGCGATCGCGGCGGTCGCGAGCTCGTCGCCGCGCAGGTCCCAGTCGCGGGCCACGTCGCTCACTCCCCGGTCCAGCCGAGGGAGTGCAGCACCCGCTCGACGCTGCTGGACAGGCCCCAGCGGTGGGCCAGGTCGAGCAGGGCCGCGGGGTCGGCCGGCTCCCGGGGGAGCGTGTCGTCGAGCTCGGGGATGGGGATGTCGCGGACGACGTCCACCACCTGGGCGGCGACGTCGAGGTAGTCCCGGGCCGCCAGCAGCTTCGTCCGGCTGTTGCCGAGGACGTCCTGGTCGTCGTCCGCGAGCGCCCGCAGGAGTCCGTCGTAGTCGCCCGCGCGCCCGAGCAGAGCCGCGGCCGTCTTCTCGCCGATGCCCGGGACGCCAGGCAGGCCGTCGCTGGGGTCCCCGCGCAGGGCGGCCATGCCGGCGTAGGCGCGGCCGCCGTGGATGCCGTACTTCTCGAAGAGCCGGGCCTCGTCGACGACGTCGAGGTTCCGCACGCCACCCTTGGCCGTGTAGAGCACGCGGACCTGGCGGGCGTCGTCGACGAGCTGGAAGAGGTCGCGGTCGCCGGTGACGACGTCCACCGCCTGGCCCGCTGCGGCGCCGCGTTCGCTGAGGGTGCCGATCACGTCGTCCGCCTCGAAGCCGGGGTGACCGACGCGCGCGATGCCGAACGCGGCCAGGACGTCGACGATGATCGGCACCTGGGCCTCGAGCAGGTCGGGCGTCTCCTCGACGTCGGGCGTGCCCTTCGGCCGCGGCGCCGCGACGCGGTGCGCCTTGTACGACGGGATGGCGTCGACCCGGAACTGCGGCCGCCAGTCGTCGTCCCAGCAGGCCACGAGATGGGTGGGCTGCTGGCCGTTGACCAGCATCGCGATCGAGTCCAGGAAGCCGCGAACCGCATTGACCGGCGTCCCGTCCGGTGCCTTCACCGAGTCGGGTACGCCGAAGAACGCACGGAAGTACAGGGAGGCGGAGTCGAGCAGCATGAGGCGATCGGGCATGCGGGCCAGCATGGCAGCCGGCAGGGACAGCCGGGTCGGGAGCGCCGTCGAGGTTCGGCACGAGGCGCTAGAATTACTCGGACGTCCAACTATCTCTGCCGAACCGGAGCACCTGGTGACCACCGTCGAGCGTGACCTGCCCACCGACGAGGCGCACGACCTGCTGGAGCTCGTCCGCGACATCGCTCGTCAGCGGTTGGTGCCGCAGGTGGACGACTACGAGGACAAGGGCACGTTCCCACGTGAGGTCTTCACCGAGATCGGTCGCGCCGGCCTGCTGTCGCTGCCCTACCCGGAGGAGTTCGGCGGGGGGGCCCAGCCGTACACGGTCTACCTGCAGGTCCTCGAGGAGCTCTCGGCCGCCTGGGGTGCGGTGGGTCTGGGGGCCAGCGTGCACACGCTGTCGTGCTACCCGGTGGCGCAGTTCGGTTCCGACGCCCAGCGTGAGCGGTGGCTGCCGGGGATGCTGTCCGGCGAGCAGCTCGGCGCGTACTGCCTGAGCGAGCCGACCTCCGGGTCGGACGCGGCCGCCCTGCGGACCCGCGCGGTGCTGTCGGCGGACGGGGCGACGTACGACGTGACGGGGACGAAGGCGTGGATCACCCACGGCGGGGTCGCCGACTTCTACAACCTCATGGTGCGCACCGCCGACACCGGACCGCACGGCATCTCGTGCCTGCTGGCGGACGCCGACACCCCGGGGCTGTCGGCCGCGCCGCCCGAGCGCAAGATGGGCTACCGGTCCTCGCAGACGGCGCAGATCCTGCTGGACGGCGCCACCGTGGACTCCGGCCGTCGCATCGGCGAGGAGGGGCAGGGCTTCACGATCGCGCTGTCCGCGCTGGACTCCGGCCGGCTGGGTATCGCCGCCTGCGCGGTGGGCATCGCGCAGGCCGCACTGGAGTCCGCGGTCGCGTACGCCAAGGAGCGCCAGCAGTTCGGGCAGCGGATCATCGACTTCCAGGGCCTGTCGTTCATGCTCGCGGACATGGCCACCCAGGTGGCCGCGGCCCGCGAGCTCTACCTGGCGGCGGCCCGTCGACGCGACGCCGGGCAGTCGTTCAGCGTGCAGGCCGCCATGGCCAAGCTGTTCGCCACCGACACCTGCATGAAGGTGACCACGGACGCCGTCCAGGTGCTCGGCGGCGCCGGGTACGTCCGGGACTTCCCGGTGGAGCGGTGGTTCCGCGAGGCGAAGGTCCTGCAGATCGTGGAGGGCACCAACCAGGTGCAGCGCCTGGTCATCGGTCGCCACCTCGCCAAGCACTGATCCGCCCGCACCGACCGATAGGCTCCGCGGGTGGAGGACACCGACCGGGAGATCGTCCGGCTGCTCGCGCACGACGGACGGATGAGCTACACCGACCTGGCGAAGGCGACGGGCTTGTCGACGTCCGCGGTGCACCAACGGGTGCGGCGCCTCGAGCAGCGCGGCGTGATCACCGGGTACGCGGCCCAGGTGTCGTCCGACGCGATCGGCCTCCCGCTGACCGCTTTCATCTCGGTGACGCCGTTGGACCCGGGCGCCCCGGACGACGCGCCGCAGCGGCTGGCTGGCATGACCGAGATCGAGGCGTGCCACTCGGTCGCGGGGGAGGAGTCGTACATCCTCAAGGTGCGGGTGGGTTCGCCCGGCGACCTCGAGGACCTGCTGGCCCGGATCCGGGCGGCCGCGAACGTGCGGACGCGCACGACCGTCGTCCTGTCCACGCCGTACGAGTCGCGGCCCCCGGCCGTCTGACCGCCCGCCCACCCGCACGTCCGCCCCTCAAGCCGGTTACCTGCTCGGGAGACCGGCCCGAGTGGCGGAAAGCGGGGCTGAGTGGCGGAAGCGGGTCGTCAGGCGTGGATGGCGTGGCTGGCGACCTCTTCGTGCTGCGCGGCGGCGGCGACCCGGCTGGCCTCGGCGGCGGCGACGGCGTCCGCGTGGGCGGAGTCGCTGTCCCCGTGCTCCCGCCACCACGCCTGGCCGGCCTCGGGGAGCGTGTAGATCGGGTCGTAGTAGACGTACTCGCGGCTGAGCGCCTCGGCGTCCTCGGTCTCGATCGACGTCCGGTAGTTCTTCGTCCAGTACGAGATGCCGCGCTCGGTGTCGTAGGTGTGCACCTGGTGCACCCAGCGCTTGCCGACGAACGGCACGTCGCAGACGATGCGCGGCGTCGCGAACCCGGGCAGGTAGCCCATCAGCGAGTGCTGCAGGTGCTGGGCCTCGCCCAGCGACATCCGCCAGTGCTCGCTGAACGGGATCATGTCGCACATGTAGAAGTAGTACGGCGTGATGCTGGCCTCGTCCTGCAGGGCGAAGCACAGGTCGAGCAGCTGGGACGTCGTGTCGTTCACGCCGCGCATCAGCACGCCCTGGTTGCGGACGTCGCGCACACCGGCGTCCAGCATGGCCCGGGACGCCGCAGCCACCGCCGGGGTGACGGACTGCGCGTTGTTGACGTGGGTGTGGATCGCCAGGCTGACGCCGCGCTCGCGCGCGGTGGCCGCGACCCGGCCCACTCCCTCGACGACGTCGTCGGCCAGCCAGTGCTGCGGCAGGCCCATCAGCGCCTTGGTGGCCAGCCGGATGTCGCGGATGTTGTCGATCTCGAGCAGCCGGTTGAGGTAGGCCTCGAGGTTCTTCCACGGCATGTTGGCGACGTCGCCGCCGCTGACCACGACGTCGCGCACGGACGGCGTGCGGCGCAGGTAGTCGATCATCGCGTCGTAGCGGTCGACCGGCTTCAGGTCGAACTTCAGCTTGGGCACGACCGGCGTGGAGTTGCCGACCAGGTCCATCCGGGTGCAGTGCCCGCAGTACTGCGGGCAGGTGGGCAGCAGCTCGGCGAGCACCTTGGTGGGGTAGCGGTGGGTCAGCCCCTCGGCCACCCACATGTCGTGCTCGTGCAGCGAGTCGCGGGTGGCGAACGGGTGCGAGGGCCAGTCCGTCCGGCGGTCGCTGAACACCGGCAGCATGTACCGGCGCACCGGGTCGGCGTAGAACGCCTCGGTGAACGCCTCGCCGGCTGCGGGCATCACGCCGTCGTCGAACACCCCGGTGGCCGGCACCATCGTGTTCATCATCTGCGGCGGGACCAGCATCGACATCGTGGCCCGCTCGGCCTGGTCCCGCTCCAGGTCGGCGTAGAACCGCTCGTCGAGCAGGTCACCCATCAGGGCGCGCAGCTGCTTGACGTTCTTGACGCAGTTCGCGCGCTGCCACTGGGCGCTGGCCCACTGCTCGGCGGTGACGTCGCGCCAACCCGGCAGGCGGGCCCAGTCGGGCTCCACGAGCTCGCGGCGGCGGTAGGCGTAGGGCTGCTCGATCTTCTGGCTCACACCTGGCAGAGTACGGGAAGATATCCTGAGAATCGAACACATCGCCGCAACTTCTTGCGCCACACGGCACTGCAGAGGAGAACAGAGCGTGACCGAGTCCGCGCCCACCACCCCGTCGTCGCCCGTCGGCCTGCACCGCGTGCTGGAGCCGGCTGGCGTGCTCCCGCAGGGCGCCCGCCGCCTCGACGCCCGGCGCCAGCTCTGGCCGGACGAGGTGCGGATCAGCCTGGACACGCTGAACCTGGACGCCGCGTCCTACCGCCAGCTGGCCGGCACGCACACCCGCGAGGACGGCACCGTGGACGGCGCGGCCGTCCGGGCGGCCGTGCTGGACATCGTCGCCGAGCGCGGCAAGATGCAGAACCCGGTCACCGGGTCCGGCGGCATGCTCATCGGCACCGTGGACGAGGTCGGCCCGGACAGCCCGCTCGGCCTCGTCGCCGGGGACCAGGTGGCCACCCTCGTCTCGCTCTCGCTCACCCCGCTGCAGATCGACGACGCCCTGGCCGGCTGGGACGGGCTCAGCGAGCAGGTACCCGCGGCCGGCCACGCCATCCTGTTCGGCCGCTCGATCGCCGCCACCCTGCCGGCCGACCTCGACCCCGGGCTGGCCCTGATGGTGATGGACGTCTGCGGCGCACCCGCACTGGTCGCCCGGGTCGTCGGGCAGTACGTCGAGCGGGGGAGCGCGCCGACCGTGGCCGTGATCGGGGGCGCCGGCAAGTCCGGCTCGCTGTCCTTGTCGGCGGCGCGCGATTCCGGCGCCGCCGCCACCGTCGGTGTCGTCCCCGTCGAGCGGGAGCGCCAGACCCTCACCGCCAGCGGGCTCGCGGACCACGTCGCGCTCGCCGACGCCCGCGACCCGGTGGCGCTGAGCAGCGCTGTCGAGCAGGCCCTGGGCCGCGCCGCCGACGTCACCGTCGTCTGCGTGGACGTGCCGGGGTGCGAGCACGGCGCCGTCCTGGCCACCGCCGAGGGCGGCACGGTCATCTTCTTCTCGATGGCCACGTCGTTCAGCGCGGCGGCGCTCGGCGCCGAGGGGCTGGCCGCCGACGTCACGATGCTGGTGGGCAACGGCTACGTGCCGGGCCACGCCGCGTACGCGCTGGACCTGATCCGGCGCGACCCGGCGGTCCGCGACCTCTTCGAGGGACGCCTCGCCGCCGAGCGGCAGCACTGACCCGACAGACTGGCCTGGTGAGCGACCAGCCGGAGAGCAAGCCCCGAGCCGTCCTGTACCGCGGCGGCGACGTCTACACCCCAGCCGACCCCTTCGCGACGGCGATGCTCGTCGTGGGCGACACCATCGCCTGGGTGGGGTCGGACGACGCGGCGGCCGGGCACGCCACGTCCGCCGACGAGGTGGTGGAGCTCGACGGCGCACTCGTCACCCCGGCGTTCGTGGACGGGCACGCGCACGTCACCGAGACCGGACTCGCGCTGACCGGGCTCGACCTGCACGACGCCACGTCGCTGGCCGACGTCCTGCGCCGGGTCGAGGACGCCGCCCGACGAGGTGGCGGCCGACCGATCCTCGGCACGGGCTGGGACGAAGGGGACTGGCCGGAGGGCCGCGCCCCGACCCGGGCCGAGCTCGACCGGGCCTCCTACGGCGGGGCCGTCTACCTCGCCCGGGTGGACGTGCACTCTGCGGTGGTCTCCAGCAACCTCGCCGCCCAGGCCGGGCTGCGCGGGCTCGACGGCTGGGACGACGACGGCCGGGTCGAGCGCGAGGCCCACCACGCCGCCCGGGACGCGACGCGCGCCGCCATCTCACCGGGCCAGCGGGAGGACCTGCAGCGCACGGCACTGCAGGCGGCGGCCGCCGTCGGCATCGGTTCGCTGCACGAGATGTCCGCACCGCACATCGGGACCGAGGACGACCTGCGCGGGGTGGTCGCGCTGAGCGCGGCCGAGGACCTGCCGCACGTCCTGGCCTACCGCGGCCACCTGGTCGCCACGGCCGACGAGGCGCGGGACGTCGCGTCCGCGCTCGACCTGCCGGCCGGCGTGCTGCGCGGGCTGGCCGGCGACCTGTGCGCCGACGGCTCGGTCGGTTCCCGCACGGCGAGCCTGCGCGAGGACTACCGCGACCAGCCCGGCCACCGCGGCAACGGCTACCTCGACGTCGAGCAGGTCCGCGACCACGTCGTCGCGTGCACCCAGGCGGGGCTGCAGGCCGGCTTCCACGTGATCGGTGACGCCGCTGTCGATGTCGTCGTGCGCGGCCTGCAGGCCGCGGAGCAGGTCGTCGGCGGCCCCGCCCTGCGCCGAGCTCGGCACCGTCTCGAGCACATCGAGATGCCGGACAGCGGCGCGATCGCCGCCCTGTCGGCACTCGGTGTGCACGCGAGCGTGCAGCCCGTCTTCGATGCCTGGTGGGGCGGCCCGGACGGCATGTACGCCCAGCGCGTGGGGCGTGAGAGAGCCAGCCGGATGAACCCCTTTGCCCCGCTCGCTGCGGCGGGCGTGCCGCTCGCGCTCGGCTCCGACTCACCAGTCACCCCGTTCGACCCGTGGGCGGCCGTCCGCGCGTGCGCGTTCCACCAGGAGCCGGACCACCGCATCAGTGCGCGCGCCGCCTTCCTCGCGCACACCCGCGGTGCCTGGCGGGCCGCCGGGCTGGACGACCGTGGCGTCCTGTCGCCCGGCGCCCTGGCCAGCTACGCGATCTGGACCGCGGGTGACCTGGTCGTCCAGGCGCCGGACGACCGCATCCAGGCCTGGAGCACCGACCCCCGGTCCGGCACCCAGGGTCTGCCGGACCTCACCCCCGGCCTCGAGCTGCCGCGGTGCCTGCGGACGGTCGTGGCCGGACGCACGGTGCACCAGGTCTGACCCTGCTCGCCGCCGGCCTCAGCGGCGGTCGGCCAGCAGGTCGTCCGGCGCGAACACCCGGACGATGCCCGTGGTGGCCAGGTGCGCGGGCCAGCGCCGGGTCAGGTCGGTGTCGTCACGAAGGAATCGGCCCCAGGCCCGGTCCCCGGAGGTCATGACGGCATCACCCGGCCGGGTCAGGAGCACGGCCACCGAGTCGATGTCGGTCGTCGCGCGCAGCTCGGCGACGATGTGGTCCAGGCTGGCGCCCAGGGCCGGCTCCGGCTGGTCGGGGATGTCGTCGATCGGCACCAGCGTGGGCGCCGGTATCCCGTCAGCGTCGAAGAAGCCCAGCCAGAGGCTGCGCCGGCCGAAGCCGTCGGGACCCATCAGGCACTGCCAGTGCTCGAGCAGGTCGGCGTCGGACTGGACGGCGAGGTCAAGGGGCGAGATCGGTGTCATGCCCCAATTCTGGCGAGAATCCCCGAACGGGCGTTGACGTTGTCCACAGGCCTGGCGTTCGGCCGTTCTTGCGGTGATCGTGCTCTGTCACCGAAGAATCATCGTGCAGACTGCTAATCTCACGGAGTGTCTTCACGTCAGAACCCGGTCCTCGAACTCGACCCCCAGGTCGTCCGAACCGCTCGCCGGCTAGCCAAGAAGGCCGGCGCCCCCGTGGTCAAGCTGGCCCGCACCCACACCACCGTCTCGGTCGAGCGTGCGCTGCTGCGCATGTCCGGCCTGTCCGGTGCCGATGCCGAGCGGGTCCCTTGGGTGAACCACCTGGTCGACGCCGTCCGCGCCGACGTCGGGATCGAGCACGGGGTGGCACTGCCGGTGTGGGACGCCCTGCTGCGCGGTGACGCACCAGACCTGCTGACGCTCGCGCAGAAGGCGAGCAGCGGCGCCGTGAGCTTCCGGCTGCCCGAGGGCCGCGACGCCCAGCGCGCCGGCACCGCGGCCCGCAAGGCCGCCGGGTCCGGCGTCCGGACGATCGACAGGCGACGGGTCGAGCGCGACCGGCTGATCAGCCGCCTGGGCGACGCTCCCCGCCGTCCCTGGATCTACCTGATCGTGGCCACGGGGGACATCTACGAGGACATCCCGCAGGCCCAGGCGGCGGCCCGCGAGGGCGCCGACGTCATCGCCGTGATCCGGTCGACCGGTCAGAGCCTGCTCGACTACGTCCCCGAGGGCGCCACCCGCGAGGGCTACGCCGGTACCTACGCGACGCAGGAGAACTTCCGCCTGATGCGGGCGGCGCTGGACGACGTCGGCAAGGAGCTCGGACGGTACGTGCGGCTGACGAACTACGCCAGCGGCCTGTGCATGCCCGAGATCGCCACCCTGGCCGGTCTCGAGCGGCTGGACATGATGCTCAACGACTCCATGTACGGGATCCTCTTCCGCGACATCAACCCGATCCGCACGTTCGTGGACCAGCGGTTCAGCCGGCAGGTGCATGCCCGCGCCGGGATCATCATCAACACGGGCGAGGACAACTACCTGACCACGGCGGACGCGGTCGAGGCTGCGCACACGGTCACCGTGAGCCAGCTGATGAACGAGTTCTTCGCCAAGGAGGCCGGCCTGCAGGACTGGCAGCTCGGCCTCGGGCACGCGTTCGAGATCAACCCCGAGGTGCCGGAGTCGTTCCGGCTGGAGCTCGCGCACGCCCTGCTGGCTCGCACGCTCTTCCCGCAGGCGCCGCTGAAGTGGATGCCGCCGACCAAGCACATGACCGGCGACGTGTTCCGCGGCTACCTGCTCGACGGCTTCTTCAACCTGGTCGGCGCGATGACCGGCCAGGGCATCCTGCTCGTCGGGATGATGACCGAGGCCGTCGTCACGCCGTTCCTGTCCGACCGCGACCTGGCGCTGCAGAACGTGCGGTACGTGATGGAGGCCGCCGGCGGCCTCACCGAGGACTTCCACCCGCCGCGCGACGGGTTCATCCAGACCCGGGCCCGGCAGGTGCTCTCGGAGGCGGTCGAGCTGCTGGACCGCATCGTGGACGACACGATGCTCGAGGCCATCGCCGACGGGACCTTCGGGCTGATGAAGCGCCCGGCGGACGCCGGCAAGGGCCTGGAGGGCGTGGCCAAGCGGGCGCCGGGCTACCTCAACCCGGCGATCGACCTGCTCGAGGAAGGGGCCACCCGATGAGCGCGCCCGGCACCGCACCGAAGATCGTGCGCCCCTACGGCGACACCACGGGCGACGGCATGGTGCAGATGTCGTTCACCCTGCCGCTGCCGCACGACAAGCGCGCTGAGGGCGCCGCCCTGCAGCTGGCCGCCAAGATGGGCATGGACCCGGCGCTGCTGGTGCACGCCAAGGCGATGGGCCCGGACTTCACCTTCTTCGTCGTGTACGGCGCGGTGAACCACCTGGTCGACGTGTCGGCCGTGCGGGTCCTCGAGCGCGAGTACCCGCTGCTGTCGGCCAAGGAGGTCAACGGGGCGATCAAGTCACGGCTGCGTCGCCGGCTCGTGGTGGTCGGCGCGTGCATCGGCACCGATGCGCACACGGTCGGGATCGACGCCATCCTCAACATCAAGGGGTTCGCGGGGGAGAAGGGCCTGGAGTACTACCGGGAGATCACCGTGGTCAACCTCGGCGCCCAGGTGCTCGTACCGGACCTCGTCGAGCGAGCGAGGGCCGAGAAGGCCGACGCCGTCCTGGTCTCCCAGGTCGTCACCCAGCGCGACGCCCACCTGCACAACACCACGGAGATGTCAGCGGCCTTCCGCGAGGCCTACCCGGCCGGCAAGCGACCCCTGCTGGTGGTCGGCGGCCCGCGCTTCGACGAGCACGCCACCGATCGGCTCGGGGTGGACCGGGTCTTCGGCAAGGGCACGACGCCCGGCGAGGTGGCCTCCTACCTCGTGCACGCCCTGATCCCGCCCCGCGAGAGGAAGTCCGCATGAGCGAGCGCACCGACCAGCGCGACCACACGGGTCTGGTGGTCACCCACCGGCGGTACGTGCCGTACTCGCACGCGCACTACGCCGGCAACCTGGTGGACGGGGCGTACTCGCTCGCCGCGTTCGGTGACGTGGCCACCGAGGTGTGCATCCGCACCGACGGCGACGAGGGCCTCTTCGCCTCCTACTCGGACGTCCAGTTCCACGCGCCGGTCCGGGCCGGCGACGTCCTGGAGATCGACGCACGCGTCGTACGGGTCGGGCGGCGCAGCCGCGAGCTGGCGTTCGAGGTGCGGGTGGTGTGCCGCGGACGAGCCGACCTGGCGGAGTCCGCCGCCGAGGTGCTGGACCCGCCGATCGTCGCGACGACCGCGACCGGCACCGTCGTCGTCCCGGCACCGACCGAGGGCTGACGACGGAGGGCTGACGACGGACCCTCGGCGTGTCGCGCGGGACACGCCGAGTCGCCGAAAGAATCCAGGTGAACGCCGGATGACGAGCGAAAGCGGTTGACCTGCAAGGATCCTGAGTCCGTGCAGGTCACGGGCCAGTTGACACCGGGCCCGTGCTGAGTACCTTCGTGCAGGTCGTCCATCGCGGCGATCGCAGCACACTCGGCGACAAGAACTCCTTGCAGGAACCGGCGACGAAGTTCAGTCGTCAGGAGGGGGCACACCACCCGAGGCCACGAGCGGGGCTCGCCCCACTCGGTCAGCCAGGCACTCGAAAGCTCACCCTCCTCGTACCGGGGTGGACGCGGACGGGCCCGCAGCGCTCAGTAGACAACACCGATCGACCTCGCACCCAGCGTGGAGACGGTGGCACCAACGGCGCGGCGGGCCCGACCCATGTCCGGGTGGTGGGCGGGTTACCGTGGTGCGGTGAATCCCGGACGTCGAGCGCCCGTGCCGCTCGTCGTGGCGGTCCTGCTGGCGATCGCCGGCGGGTACCTGACCCGCCTCGCGTTCCCGGACCCGGGTTGGTGGCCGCTCGCCGTCGTCGGCGTCGCCGCGTGGGTCCTGGCCATCGCCGGTCGCCGGCCGCTCGTCGCCGCGGCCCTGGGGTTGCTCTACGGCCTCAGCTTCTTCGTCCCGCTGCTGCACTGGAGCGGCGTCTACGTGGGCGCCATGCCCTGGCTGGCGCTCAGCGTGCTGCAGGCGGCCTACCTGGCGCTGCTCTCCGCTCCGGCGGCCTGGGCGGTCGCCCGCCCCGAGTGGGGGCGGCGCCGGACGCTCGCCAGCACCGCGGTGCTCGCCGGGCTCTGGACGGCGCAGGAGGCACTGCGCGACCGGACCCCGTTCGGCGGCTTCCCCTGGGGTCGGCTCGCGTTCTCGCAGGCCGACTCGCCCTTCGTCCGGTTGGCGTTCCTCGGCGGGGCGCCGCTGGTGACCTTCGCGGTCGCCTGGAGCGGTGCCGCACTGGGCACCGCCGTCCTGGTCGTGCTGCGCCGCAGCGACTTCAGCCGGCCCGCCACCGTAGCGACCGTGGCGGTAGCGGCGGGCGGGCTCGCGGTGCTCGTGGCCGCATCCGGACTGCTCGTCCCACTCGCCACGGGTGGCACCCCGACGCGGGTGGCCGGGATCCAGGGCGACGTGCCCGAGGCCGGCCTGGACTTCAACGCCGAGCGACGGGCCGTCCTGGACAACCACGCCCGGGTGACCACCGAGCTGGCCCGCCGGGTCGCCGCGGGGACGTCGCCGCGGCCGGACGTCGTCATCTGGCCCGAGAACGCCTCCGACCTCGACCCGTACCAGCAGGCCGATGCCCGCCAGGTCATCGACGACGCGGTGGACGCCATCGGGGTGCCCACGCTGGTCGGGGCCGTGCTGCAGCGACCGGTCGGCTTCCTGACGAACGCCTCGATCGTCTGGGAGCCCGGCGTCGGGCCCACCCAGCTGTACGCGAAGCGGCACCCGGTGCCGTTCGGCGAGTACATCCCGTACCGCTCCTTCTTCCGCACGTTCAGCGCGAAGGTGGATCTCGTCCGCGAGGACTTCGTCGCCGGCCACGTACCGGGGGTGCTGGACCTCGGGCCGACCCGGGCCGGCATCGCGATCTGCTTCGAGGTGGCCTACGACGACCTCGTGCGCGACACCGTCCGTGGGGGCGCGGACCTGCTCGTCGTGCAGACCAACAACGCGACCTTCGGCTACACGGACGAGGCGGTCCAGCAGCTCGCGATGTCCCGGCTGCGGGCCATCGAGCACGGCCGCTCCGTCGCCCACGTGTCGACGGTGGGGGAGAGCGCCCTCATCACCCCGGACGGACGGGTCGTGGCCCGGGCCGGCCTGTTCACCCCGGCCGTGCTGGAGGCCACCCTGCCGCTGCGGACCGCGCGGACGCCGGCGGACCGGCTCGGCGGGTGGGCCGAGCTCGGCCTGGCCCTCATCGGGATGCTGGGGTGCGCCGCGTTGTTCCTGGGCTCGCGTCCCGGGCCTCGTCGCTGGCGGCTAGGCTCGGCGCCCGGCGATCCCACGGACAACCCCGTCCAGGACGAGGCACCGATCGAGCGCGCGGAGGCAGGGTGAGCGAGTCCCCCTCGGGATCCTTCCGAGTCCTGGTGGTCATTCCCACCTACCAGGAGCGGGAGAACGTCGAGCCGATCGTCGCGCGGGTGCGCGCCGCGGTCCCGGACGCGCACGTCCTGGTGGCCGACGACAACTCACCCGACGGGACGGGGGCGATCGTGGACCGGTTGGCGGCCGCCGACGACCACGTCCACGTGCTGCACCGCGAGGGCAAGCAGGGCCTGGGACGCGCCTACCTGGCCGGCTTCGCCTGGGGGATGGACCGCGGCTTCGACGTCCTGGTCGAGATGGACGCCGACGGTTCGCACCAGCCCGAGCAGCTGCCGCACCTGCTGACGGCACTCGAGGACGCCGACCTGGTGCTCGGCTCGCGCTGGGTGCCCGGCGGACGGGTGGAGAACTGGCCGCTGCACCGCAAGCTCATCTCGCGGGCCGGCACGACCTACGCCCGCCTGGCGCTCGGCGTCCCGATCCGGGACGTGACCGGCGGGTACCGGGCCTTCCGGACCAGCACGCTGACCGCGCTCGGCCTGGACGACGTCGCGTCCCAGGGCTACTGCTTCCAGATCGACCTGGCCTGGCGCGCGGTGCAGCGCGGGCTGCGGGTGGTCGAGGTGCCCATCACCTTCGTCGAGCGCGAGCGCGGCGAGAGCAAGATGAGCGGTGCGATCGTGCGCGAGTCGCTGGTCCGGGTCACGGCGTGGGGGCTGGCCTACCGGTCCCAGCAGGTGGGCCACGCGTTGCGCCGGGACCGGGCCGCGGTGTGAGCGCTCCCCAGCCGACCCAGCCGTCGGGGGCGTCCCGCGGGGGCCGCCACCCGGTACGGGCCGCGCTGCTGCTCCTGCTGCTGATCGAGATCGTGCTGTTCATCCTGCTGGGCCGGGCGATCGGCTACCCCTGGACGTTCGTGGCCCTCGTCGCCGTCTCGGTGGTGGGCGCCGTCGTCGTCCGACGCGAGGGCACCCGGGCCTTCAAGGCGCTGTCCACCGCGGCGTCGTCCGGCCGGGTGCCGTCCGGCGAGGTGGGCGAGAGCGCCTTCGCGTTGGTGGGTGGTCTGCTCATGGTGGTGCCGGGATTCCTCACCGGACTGGTCGGCCTCCTGTTCGTGGTACCTGTCACCCGTCCGGTCGTGCGCGGGGTGTTCACGCTGCTGCTCGGCCGTGGCGTGCTGACCCGCATCCCCGTCCGGTTCCAGACCTACGGACCGGGTGCCGGTACGGGCTACGGCCCGGGCTACGGACAGGGCCGTGACGTCGTCCGGGGTGAGGTGGTCGAAGGCCAGATCGTGTCCGACGAGCCCGGGCCCGAGCTGGGCTCCGGGGACGACGAAGCCGGCCGCACCAGCTAGGGGGTTGGTGCGGCCGGCTCGTCAGGCCTCGGCAGGAGGGGGGATCCGGCCGAGACCGCACCGGCTAGCGGGCGGGCTCGAGAGTCCGCTCAGGCGCTGCGCCGGTGGCTCGGTGCGGCTCGCTTGGCGGCGCGCAGCAAGGCGAGTCGCTCGTCCAGGAGCACCTCGAGGTCCGCGATGGACCGGCGCTCGAGCAGCATGTCCCAGTGCGTGCGGGCCGGCTTGCTCGCCTTGGGCTCCGGGCGCTCGGAGTCCACCAGCAGCGCCTCGCTGCCGCAGCGGCACTCCCACAGAGCCGGGATGTCGGCCTCGACGGAGAAGGGGATACGAACCACGTGCCCCTTGGGGCAGTGGTACTCGGAGATGATCCGCGCCGCCGGCTCCACGCCTTCGTCGCTCTCCATGCTCTGCGCCCCCAGGCGGGTGCCGCGCAGGCTCTTGTCTGCCATGTCTGTGCCCTCCTCGGACGGGTCGGTGTGGTCCCGTCACCTGGAAGAACGCCTCACCCCTCCGCCGGTGTTCCGGTTGGCGTGTGGAGATGACGTGAAGGCTGTCACGTTCGCCGAACCCGCAGGTCAGCGCATTGCTCAGCGTTCAGACGATGGCCGGCTCGACGTTGCCGGCGTCCCGGATGCCCTGCCGGACGTCGACCGTGCGCAGGATCAGGCCGCCGAGCACGAAGAACACGATGAGCGCGAGGATCGCCGGCCGGTAGGAGTCGGTCAGCTGGTGCACGATGCCGAACAGCAGGGTGCCGAACCAGCTCGTCCCTCGTTCGCAGGCCTGGTAGAGGCTGAAGTACTCCGCCTCGCGCCCCCGCGGGACCAGCTGGCTGTACATCGACCGGGACAGTGCCTGGCTGCCGCCGAGCACCACGCCGATCAGCACGGCCAGGCCGAGCCAGAGGCCGAACTGGCCGCGCGGCAGGAAGAAGCCGATGGCCACCACGCCCGCCCACAGCACCAGGCTGGACAGGACGACGTCCCGGGCCCCGAAGCGTCGGGCCGCGCGGCCGAACAGCAGCGCCCCGCCGAAGGCGACGAGCTGGACCAGCAGGATCGTCTCGATGAGCTGGTTCGTGCTGAACCCCAGCTGCTCGGCGCCGTAGACGCTGGACACCCCGATGACGGTCTGGATGCCGTCGTTGAAGAACAGGTAGGCGAGCAGGAACTTCAAGGTGTGCGGGAAGCCCCGCAGGTGGCGCAGGGTGTTGCCCAGCTGACCGAACGCCTCGCGCACGAGCGAGCCCTCGACGGGAGCCACGTTCAGGGGTGCGCGGTCCCGCAGGCCGAAGTAGGGGATGAGGGTGAAGGCACCCCACCAGATGCCGGCGGTGAGCAGGCTCCAACGGACCGCCTCGCCCTTGGTCAGCCCCAGCGAGTCGTGCGCGGTGACCAGCGCGAGGTTGATGGCCAGCAGGATGAAGCCGCCGAGGTAACCGAGGGCCCAACCCCGGCTGGACACCCGGTCCCGGTCGTCCGGACCGGCGATCTGGCACAGGATCGCGTCGTAGACCACGAGTGAGCCGCCCAGGCACAGGTTCGCGATCAGCAGCAGGAGCACCCCGAGCTGCCAGTTGTCTCCCTGCACGAACCACATCGCGGAGGCCGCGACCGCCCCCACCCACGCGAAGCCGCCCAGGATCCGGCGCTGGTGCGCCGAGCGGTCGGCCAGCGCGCCGACGACGGGCAGCACGAAGGCGGACAGGATCGTCGCGAAGGTCACCGCGTAGAAGGCGAGCGAGCCGGGGCTGATCGGGATGCCGAGCACGTGCAGGTTCGTCGAGCACGAGAGGTCGGAGTCCTGGCCGGGGCAGCCGGCCTCCTTCGCCACGACGGTCAGGTACGGCGCGAACAGCACCGTGGCCGTGGTGGTCACGTACGCGGAGTTCGCCCAGTCGTAGAAGTACCAGGCGCGTTGTTCCTTGGTGGCCTGCCGAGGGTCGACAGCGTCCGGTCCGGTCTGGCCCACGTCGGAGTGCGTCACGGGGAGATCATGCCCGTGCGGCCCCGCGATCGCGCAGCACATCGCGCAACGTGTCCGATCGGTCCGTGATCAGGCCGTCGACGCCGAGGTCGAGCAACCGGTGCATCTCGTGGGCCTCGTTCACCGTCCACACGTGCACCTGCAGGCCCAGCCGGTGGGCGACGTCCAGGGTCCGGGTCGTGACGACCGGCAGCGGACCGGCGGACGCCGGGACCTGGTAGGCGACGACGCCCGCGCCGCGCGGGCGGGCCAGCCGGACGCCGAGCGGGCCCGGGAGCCAGGACGCGAACCGCCAGCGCACCACCCCGCGCCTACCCGGCGAGGTGGCCACCTCAGGCCCGAGCAGGGCCCGGACGGCGGCGCTGCGCCGGTCGTCGAACGAGGTGACGCAGACCCGGTGCCGGGCGGTCGCGCCATCCACGACCGCGGCGAGCGGCTGCACCGCCGGCCAGGCCTTCACGTCGATGTTGACCCGCAGGTCGGGCCAGGTGTCGAGCAGGTCCGCGAGGCGCGGGACGACCTGCGAGCCACCGACCCGGACGGTCTGCAGGTCGGCCCAGGTCAGGTCGGCGATCGCCCCGTGCCCGTCGCTGACCCGGTCCAGGACCGCGTCGTGGAACGCCACGACCACGCCGTCACGGGTCGCGTGCACGTCGGTCTCGACGTGGGTCATCCCGAGCCCGACCGCCGCAGCGAAGGCTGGCATCGTGTTCTCCAGGCCGTCCAGGGAGAAGCCCCGGTGGGCCATGGCGATCGGACCCTCGACGTCGAGGTAGGGGTGGACGGCGACCGGCACCCGGTCACGCTACTGGGAGGTGACGCTCTCGCGGCCGGTCAACCGGCGAACTCCCAGTGCCAGGGCTCGGGACGCGACCCGGCCGGGCCCGCCCAGCTCGGGTGGAACCAGCCGTACAGCGGGGCGTGCGCGAGCATCCACGCGTGCTGTTCGGTGCCGAAGGACTCCACGCCGCCACAGAGATCCGTCGCGGTGCCCCAGCCGTGGTTGCTGGTCCCGGGCTTGGCGGCCAGCGCGGGCTTGGTCGCGAAGACCTGCACCTGCTCGGCCAGCGTGCGATAGGAGTCGGTGATGCACAGCGGACGGCCGAACTCGGCGGCGTAGGCCCGAGACAGCCTGCCCATCGCCGCGGCCGCGTCGGACCGCAGCAGCTTGCCGGGCGCGCCCCATACCGGGCAGAGCGCGGCGGCCGGGATGGTCCCGTTGGGGTAGCGGCCGGTGGGCAGGCCCGCGCACTGGCCGGCGACGGGTCGACCGCCCAGCGCCTTCACGACCGCCTCGGCGGCCTTCAGGTTGGCCTGCTGCTTGGCGTCCAGCGACCCGGCTCCCAGCAGCTTGGCCTGCTGGACCTGGAGCTGCGCGGTGGCCAGCCGGGCCTGGTCCTGCAGGGACTTCAGGGTCTGCACCGCGCCCGCGGCCCGCGCCCGTGCCGCCTGCGCCTGCGCGGCCGCGAGCGCCGACTGGCGAGCGGCCTCGGCCTGGACGTCGACCGCGGACTGCAGCCGGGTCAGCGCCTGGCTGCCGGCGATGCCGATCTGCTCCAGGACGGAGAGGTTGTGCGCCACGTCCGCTGTCGAGCCGGACTCCAACGCGAGCAGCCAGGACTCGTAGGCGCCCATCGGTCCACCGGTGGCGTAGGTGTCGCGTGCCCAGCGACCGAGCGCGTCCTGCTGGATGGTCATCTCACCCTTGGCCCGGGTCAGCAGCTGGTCGTTCATCGTCTGGACGCGCTGCGCCTCCTGCTCGGCGATCTTGGCCTGCCCGAGGGTGTCGAGCGCGGTGGAGATGCGCTGGCCGACGGCCTGCAGCTGCTCCAGCGCGGCCTGCATCCCTGCGTCGGTCGCCCGGCGCTGCGCGGCCAGCGCGGCGGCCTGGGCCAGCTGGGCGCGGACCTGCTCGGCCGTGAGCGGCCCCTCGTCGTCGTGCTTGGGGGCCGGCGGTGTCGTCGCGGTCGCGGCCGGCGTCCCCGTCGCCGACGGCCCTGTGGGCTTGGGCGTCGCCGGCTGCGTGGACGAGCTGGTCGACGACGGTGCGGTCGGCGAGGCGGTCGAGGGGACGGTCGACGTGGGGGTGGGCGTGGCAGTGCCGGTGGGGGTGCTGGTCGGGGTCGTCGGGTCGGCGCTGGCGGGACCGGCACCGACGAGCCCGAGGGCGAGGGCGGCCAGCACAGCGGTCACCGGGACGGCGACTGCCGCCCGCATCCCGCGTTGGCCCTGCACCAGCCGAGTCACGACACACTGCTCCCGGGGTCGGGGACGGACGCCCCAACCCGCCTCTCGACAGTAACCCCGGGGGAGGGGTGCGGCGAGGTGTCTGCTGAGATTGGTTGCCAGTTCGCCGTCCGGCCGTAACCCGTGGGACGCCTGGGGTTGCTGAGCCTCGCAGAGGAGCGGTCTTGTGAGTGCATCGCCCGGTCCCTCGCCCGCCACGCCGGAGGTCTTCGACACCCACATGGACGCGTGGACGGCCTGGCAGGACAGTCCCTGGGGTCGGCTGAGGTACCGGCTCGTCGGCGACCTCCTCGACCGGCACCTCGGCCCGGCAGAGAGCGCTCAGCGGGTCCTCGACCTCGGCGGGGGTGATGGCGCCGACTCCGTGCCGCTCGCCGTGGCCGGACACGACGTCACCGTCGCGGACTCCTCGCGCGCGATGCTCGACCTCGCCGAGCGGCGTGCCCGGGAGCGGGGGGTTGCGGTCGCGGCTGTGATGGCGGGTGTCGGGGACCGCCGGCTGCTGCCCGAGGGCAACGACGTCGTCCTGCTGCACAACGTGATCCAGTACTGCCCGGATCTGGCCGACGTGCTCGCTGCTGCGGTGGGCGCGGCGCGCCCCGGCGGTCTGGTCAGCGTGATCGCCACCAACCCCGTGATGCACGTCCTGCGCGCCGCGGTCCGCGACCTCGACCCGGCCGCGGCGTTGGCGATGCTGGGCGCCCCGACCGTGCACACCGTGACGTTCGACCACGCGGTGCGGCGGATCACCTGGCAGGAGGCGGCGGCCGCACTGGAGCGCGCCGGCGCTGACGTCGTCCAGCGCTACGGCGTCCTGTGCGTCAACCACCTGGTCACCGACGACGAGCGCAAGCACGACCCCGACTTCGCGGCGGACCTCGAGCGGCTCGAGCTCGCCGTCGCCGACCGCGACCCGTACCGCGACATCGCAGCGATGTGGATGCTGGTGGCCCGCCGACGGGCCGGGAGTGCCTGATGGGCGGCCAACCGTGGGTCCCCCCGCCGCTGCCGGTCGACCCGGACTCCGCCCAGGCGGCGGCCCGGCACGTGCTGCACCCGCGGCACTGGGACGTCCTGGCGGCGATCGCCGTCGGTGGTGCGTTGGGCAGTGTTGCGCGGTGGTCGCTGTCGCAAGCGTTCCCGACCCGGCCCGGCGAGGTCCCCTGGGGCACGCTGCTGGAGAACGTGAGCGGGGCGGCGCTGATCGGCCTGCTCATGGTTCTGGTGTTCGACGTCTGGCGGCCCCACCGGTACGCGCGACCGTTCCTCGGGATCGGCGTCCTCGGCGGCTACACGACCTTCTCGACGTACGCCCTGGAGAGCCGCGACCTGTTCGCGGACGGCGACGGCACTCTCGCCCTCGGCTACCTGCTCGGCTCGGTGGTCCTGGGGTTGGCCGCGGTGGGGGCCGGCGTGTGGATCGGCCGGTCGGTGGCCGCTGGGGTGCACCGCCGACGTCCGGACCTCTCGGCCGGGCAGGAGTCGTGACCCTCGTGCTGGTCGCTGCCGGGGGAGCGGCCGGGGCGGTCGCCCGCTACGTCATCGACCAGGTGGTGACGGCGCGCCGGCGCGGCCCGTTCCCGTGGGGCACCTACGTCGTGAACGTGGTGGGGTGCCTGGTGCTCGGCACGGTGGCCGGCGCCGCCCGCGGTACCGACGCGCCGGACTGGTTGCTGCCACTGCTGGGAACAGGCCTGTGCGGTGGGCTGACCACGTTCTCGACGTTCAGCTTCGAGACGTGGCGGCTGGCGGAGGACGGCGAGTGGTGGCGGGCCGCGGCGAACGTCGGCGCCAGCCTGGCCACCGGGCTGGCGGCCGTCGCGGTCGGGTTCGCGGCGGCCACCGCCCTGTGGTCCTGACGGTCAGGCCTCGGTCAACGTGGTGGGCGCACCGTGGACCGATGGGATCGTGCCGAGCTTGCCCGCCTGGAAGTCCTCGAACGCCTGGATGACCTCGTCGCGCGTGTTCATCACGAACGGGCCCGCCCAGGCCAGCGGCTCGCGGATCGGCTGCCCGCCGAGGACGAGGACGTCCAGGTTCGGCTCGGCCAGGGGCTGGCTGGTCGCGGCATCCACCTGCAGGTGGTCGCCGGCGCCAAGGACGACAAGCTGGCCCTTGCGGATCGGTCGCCGGTCGCTGCCGACCGTGCCCTGGCCGGCCAGGACGTAGACCAGGGCGTTGAAGTCCCGTCGCCACGGCAAGGAGAGCCGAGCACCGGGGGACACGGTGGCATGCACCAGTGCGATGGGCGTGTGCGTGCTGCCCGGCCCACGGTGACCCGCCACGTCACCGGCGATGACTCGGATCAGGGCCCCGCTGTCCGGCGTCGTCAGCAGGCCGACGTCGCCGCCGCGCAGGTCCTGGTAGCGCGGGTCCGCCCACTTGTCGGCACGCGGCAGGTTCACCCACAGCTGGATCCCGTGGAACAGACCGCCGCTGACGACGAGCTCCTCCGGCGGCGCCTCGATGTGGAGAAGTCCGCTGCCCGCGGTCATCCACTGGGTGTCGCCGTTGGTGATCCGCCCCCCGCCCCCGTGCGAGTCCTGGTGGTCGAACGTGCCGTCCATGATGTACGTGACGGTCTCGAAGCCTCGGTGCGGGTGCCAGGCCGTGCCCTTCGGCTCACCCGGGGCGTACTCGACCTCGCCCATCTGGTCCATGTGGATGAACGGGTCGAGCTCGGTGAGGTCGACGCCCGCGAAGGCGCGCCGCACCGGGAAGCCTTCACCCTCGAACCCGCTCGGTGCGCTGGTCAGGCTCTTGACCGGACGCTCCGTGCTGGTCTGCGGGTCGACCGCGTCGATGCGGGACAGGACGGTGATGTCGGGGACGGTGACGGCGGGCACGGTGGCCTCCTGCTAGTTAGTTGCGTCTTCAACTATCGCATGCCACAACCTGCATCGCCACCCCGGAATTCCCGGGACGTCGTCCCGGGGGAGCGGGTCAGGTCAGCGCCCGCTTCATGCCCTCGTGCGACGCGGTGTACCCGAGCCCCTCGTAGAAGTGCCGGGCGGCGGAGCGACGCTTGTCCGTGGTGAGCTGGATCAGGGC
Organism: Angustibacter luteus; assembly: GCF_039541115.1. Classification (NCBI taxonomy): domain Bacteria; kingdom Bacillati; phylum Actinomycetota; class Actinomycetes; order Kineosporiales; family Kineosporiaceae; genus Angustibacter; species Angustibacter luteus. Next base: position 487,957 of record NZ_BAABFP010000005.1, on the reverse strand, counting down.
GGCGCCGTGCTCTCGAGCGTACGTCTCGATCCATCCCATGAGCTGACCGCCGGCACCGCGGCCGCGCAGGTGCGTGGCCACCCGGACGGACTCGACCTGGGCACGGGTGCCACCCCGCCGGGACAGGTGGTGCAGCAGGGTGACCTGCGCGCACGCCACGACCCGGCCGTCCAGCACGCCGACCACGAGCAGGTCGTCAGGGTTCGCCTCGATCAGCGCGAAGGCGGTCCGGTAGGACTCCTCGAGGCCAGCACCGGGTGCAGCCTCCCGGGAGGCCGCGATCTCGTCGTCGTAGATGAGAGCCACCACGTCGGCGACGTCGTCCGCCGTCGCGGCCCGGAACAGGAGCCCGGCCGCCTGCGCAGCCGGGTCAGCGGGCACGACGAGTCCACTCCAGCAGCCGGTCGAGCGGCCAGGTCGTCACGATCCGGTCCGCCGGGACGCCGCACGCGACGGCGCGTTCCACGCCGTAGGCCCGCCAGTCCAGCTGACCCGGCGCGTGCGCGTCCGTGTCGATGCTGAACAGGCAGCCGGCCTCGACCGCCAGCCGCAGCAGCTCGCGGGGCGGGTCCAGGCGCTCGGGTCGGGAGTTGATCTCGACCGCGACGTCGAACTGCTGGCACGCGGCGAACACGATCTCCGCGTCGAAGTCGGACGGCGGTCGTGGCTTGCCCGTGCGGGTGTTCTTGGTGACGTACCGGCCCGTGCAGTGGCCAAGCACGTCCGTGTGCGGGTTCGCGATCGCCGCCACCATCCGTCGCGTCATCGCTGCGCTCTCCATCCGGAGCTTGGAGTGCACGGAGGCCACCACGACGTCCAGCGCCTCCAGCAGCTCAGGCTCCTGGTCGAGCGCGCCGGAGTCCAGGATGTCGACCTCGATGCCCTTGAGCAGCCGGAACGGCGCGAGCTGGGCGCCCACCTCGTCGACCACCTCGAACTGCCTGCGCAGCCGGCTGGGGGACAACCCGTTGGCCACGGTCAGGCGGGGGGAGTGGTCCGTCAGGGCCAGGTACTCGTGGCCCATCTCGGCCGCCGTCCGGGCCATCTCGTCGATCGGGCTACCACCGTCGCTCCAGTCCGAGTGGCTGTGCAGGTCACCGCGCAGGCGGGCGAGCAGCTGCGCGCCGTCGTCGTCCAGCTCCGGCAGCGGGCTGGCCTTGCCGCGCAGGTCCTCCAGGTACGCGGGCGTGCGACCGTCCAGCGCCTGGCCGATCACCGTCGCCGTCCGGTCGCCGATCCCGCTCAGCTCGGTCAGCGTCTTCTGCCGGTGACGTTCGGCGAGCTCGGCCGGCTCCGTCCGGGCTACGACGGCGGCCGCGGTGCGGAACGCCTGCACGCGGTACGTCGACTCCAGCGCCCGCTCGAGGCGGAACGCGATCTCGCGCAGAGCTCCCAGTGGATCCACGGGGCTCAGTCTTGCGTACCCGCAGCGGCGCCCCGGGCAACCTCCCCGATGATGGCGGCGAGCTCGGCCGGCTTCGACCACATCGGCCAGTGGCTCGTCGGCAGGTCCATGTAGGTGACCTTCCGCAGGTCCTTGAGCCCGGCCAGGAACGCGTAGCCGGCCTCCGCCGCCTCCTTGTACTCCTGGGAGCTGAACCCGGTGCAGACCAGGGTGCTCGGCACGTCGAGGCGCGCGTCGTTCGTCAGCTCGAACGCCCCGTGCACCACCCCGCCGGGCTCGGGCACCGACCGTTCCTGGAAGGTCGCGAGCTGCTCCGCGGACAGCCCGTCCAGGTTCTCGTTCTCGGCCAGCTCGGCCGGCGCCGGCATGGGGAGATCGTGCTGCGCGGCCTCGGGATCGGGCTCGGCCACCCCCGGGCCGGTGTCGACGTACACCATCGCCGCGATCTGCTCGGGGATCCGATCGGTGACGGCGTAACCGGGGGTGCCGGCACCACTGTGCACGGCGAGGACGACCGGCCGGCCGGCGTCGGACACCGCCGCGCAGATCGCGTCCACGTGGTCGGCCAGCGTCACGGACGACCGGTCCGCGTCCGGCGACTCGAGCCCGGGCAGCGTCAGCGCGGTGACGGCGTGACCGTCCGCGCTCAACGCGGCGACCACCTCGTCCCACGCCCACGCGCCGAGCCAGTAACCAGGAACCAGGATGATGGGGGTCGAGTTCATGGCCGCCAACCTAGGGACAGCCACCGACAGTCGCGAGGCGAGCAGTCGTGGCACGCTTTGCCGGTGAGCATCAGCCCCGTCGCCGCCCAGCGCCTGCGCGACCTCGCGCTGCTGCGCCGGGTCCGCGACCGGATGGACCGCGAGTACACCCAGCCGCTGGACGTCGAGGCGCTGGCCCGCGGGGTCAACATGTCCGCCGGTCACCTCAGCCGCCAGTTCCGCCTGGCGTACGGGGAGTCGCCGTACTCCTACCTCATGACGCGACGCATCGAGCGGGCGATGGCCCTGCTGCGGCGCGGCGACCTGAGCGTGACGGAGGTGTGCTTCGCCGTCGGCTGCTCGTCCCTGGGCACCTTCAGCACCCGCTTCACCGAGCTCGTCGGCATGCCGCCCAGCACCTACCGGCGCGAGGTGGGCAACGCCACCGCCGGGATGCCGCACTGCGTGGTGAAGCAGGTGACGAGACCGGTCAGGAATCGAGAAGCGCCGGTCGCCGCACCGCATCTAGCCTGACGACCATGGACATCACCATTCACGCGAGCTTCCTGCCGCACGACGACCCGGAGGCCTCGTTGGCCTTCTTCCGCGACACCCTCGGCTTCGAGGTCCGGGGCGACGTCGGCAGCGGCACGATGCGCTGGTTGACGGTCGGGCCGCCCGACCAGCCCGGCACGTCGATCGTGCTGCACCCGCCGGCCGTGGACCCCGGCATCACCGACGACGAGCGCCAGACGATCGTCGAGATGATGGCCAAGGGCACCTACGCCTCGCTCCTGCTGGCCACCAGGGACCTCGACGGTGCCTTTGAGCGGCTGCAGGCGAGTGACGCCGACATCGTCCAGGAGCCGACCGAGCAGCCCTACGGCGTCCGCGACTGCGCCGTGCGGGACCCCGCAGGCAACCTGGTGCGCATCCAGGAACTGCCCTGATCTTCGTGGCAGGCTGTCTGCGCTGAGCAGCCGGACATCGACACGATGGAGCAGACATGAGCAAGGCCCACAGTGCCGACAGCCACGACCTGATCCGGGTGCAGGGCGCGCGGGTGAACAACCTCAAGGACGTCAGCGTCGAGCTCCCGAAGCGACGGCTGACCGCGTTCACCGGCGTCTCGGGGTCGGGCAAGAGCTCCCTGGTGTTCAGCACCATCGCCGCGGAGTCGCAGCGCATGATCAACGAGACCTACAGCGCGTTCGTGCAGGGCTTCATGCCGACGCTGGCCCGGCCCGAGGTCGACGTCATGGACGGCCTGACCACGGCGATCATCGTCGACCAGGAGCGGATGGGCGCCAACCCGCGTTCCACCGTCGGCACCGCCACCGACGCGAACGCGATGCTGCGCATCCTGTTCAGCCGGGTGGGCGAGCCGCACGTCGGCCCGCCGACGGCGTTCTCGTTCAACGTCCCCACGCGCAAGGCGAGCGGGATGATGAGCACGGACAAGGGTGGCCGCGTCGAGCGGAAGACGGTGCGCGAGGCCGTCTACCTCGGTGGCATGTGCCCGCGCTGCGAAGGGCACGGCTCGGTGAGCGACTTCGACCTCACGGCGCTGTACGACGACAGCAAGTCCCTCGCCGACGGGGCGCTCACCGTACCGGGCTACAGCATGGACGGCTGGTACGGGCGCATCTTCAGCGGCGCCGGGCTGCCGATGGACAAGCCGATCGCGTCGTTCACCAAGCGCGAGCTCGACAAGCTCCTGTACGGCGAGCCCACGAGGATCAAGGTCGAAGGGGTGAACCTGACCTACGAAGGGGTGATCCCCAAGATCCAGAAGTCGATGCTCTCCAAGGACCTCGACGCCATGCAGCCGCACGTCCGCGCCTTCGTCGAGCGGGCCATCACCTTCCAGACGTGCCCGGAGTGCGACGGCACCCGCCTGACCCAGGAGGCACTGTCGTCGAAGGTCGAGGGCAAGAACATCGCCGACCTGTGCGCCCTGCAGATCAGCGACCTGGCGGGTTGGGTGGCAGGCCTGGACATCGCGTCCGTAGCCCCGCTGCTAGCGGGCCTGCAGCACCTGCTTGACTCGTTCACGGAGATCGGCCTGGGCTACCTGTCGCTCGACCGGCCGGCCGGCACGTTGTCCGGGGGAGAGGCCCAGCGCACCAAGATGATCCGCCACCTCGGATCAGCGCTCACGGACGTCACATACGTCTTCGACGAGCCGACCATCGGTCTGCACCCGCACGACATCGAGCGGATGAACCAGCTGCTGCTCCAGCTGCGGGACAAGGGCAACACGGTCCTCGTGGTGGAGCACAAACCCGAGACGATCTCGATCGCCGACCATGTCGTCGACCTCGGCCCCGGAGCCGGGATCAACGGCGGCACCGTCTGCTTCGAGGGCACTGTGGACGGGCTGCGGGGTAGTGACACCGTCACCGGTCGCCACCTCGACGACCGGGCGACCCTGAAGGAGTCGGTGCGCTCGTCGTCCGAGGCGATGGCGGTACGGGGCGCGTCCACCCACAACCTCCAGGACGTGGACGTCGACCTCCCGCTCGGAGTGCTCTGCGTGGTCACCGGTGTCGCCGGGTCCGGGAAGAGCTCGCTGGTCCACGGCTCGATCGCCGACCGCGAAGGGGTGGTGGTGATCGACCAGGGCGCGATCCGCGGGTCGCGGCGCAGCAACCCTGCGACGTACACCGGGCTGCTGGAGCCGATCCGCAAGGCGTTCGCCAAGGCCAACGGCGTGAAGCCGGCGCTGTTCAGCTCCAACTCGGAGGGCGCCTGCCCGACGTGCAACGGGGCGGGCGTCATCTACACCGAGCTGGGTGTCATGGCCACCGTCGAGTCGCCGTGCGAGGAGTGCGAGGGCAAGCGGTTCCAAGCGGCGGTGCTCGAGTACACCCTGGGCGGCATGAACATCGCCGAGGTCCTGGCGATGCCAGTGGACGAGGCTGAGGCGTTCTTCTCCGACGGCGAGGCCAAGATCCCGGCCGCACACCGGATCCTCGAACGGCTCGCCGACGTCGGGCTGGGCTACCTCAGCCTCGGCCAGCCGCTCACCACGTTGTCCGGCGGTGAGCGGCAGCGGATCAAGCTGGCCACCCACCTGGGCGAGAAGGGCGGGGTCTACGTCCTGGACGAACCGACCACCGGTCTGCACCTGGCCGACGTCGAGAACCTGCTCGGCCTGCTCGACCGAATCGTCGACTCCGGCAAGTCGGTGATCGTGATCGAGCACCACCAGGCCGTCATGGCGCACGCCGACTGGATCATCGACCTCGGGCCCGGCGCCGGCCACGACGGTGGCCGCATCGTCTTCGAGGGCACGCCCGCCGACCTCGTCGCCGCGCGTTCCACCCTCACCGGCGAGCACCTTGCCGCGTACGTCGCCCGCTGATCCGGCACCGCACGCACCGCACGCACCGCACGCAGCAGATCGTGGCAACCTCGCATCACGGACGGTGCGAGGTTGCCACGATCGGGAACGGGGCCGGAAGTGAGCCGTGGTGCGCCTGGCGTAACGCCGATAATGAACATTATGTCATTCCGGCGAAGGTGAGCACCGACCAGCCCTCCCCGCTCAGTGCCAGTCGCTGATCCACTGGTCGCGCGGATCCGGAGCACCGTCCCCGCTCTCGACCAGCTGCTTGAGGCTCATCAGGTACGTGGCCCACTTGGTGCTGCAGTGGTGCATGAACTCGACCGGCTCGCGCCAGCCCTCGTGCTTGAACATCACGATCGTGTAGTCGCCCTCCTGGCGCAGGTCGAACTCGACCGTGGTGCCGATCCACTCCGGCGCCCCGTCTACGACCTCCCACCGGACGAGCCGGCCGGGGTCGAGGTCCACGACCTTCATGGAGATGTCGCCCGGGGTGAACCGGAACTCGATCACGCCGCCGACGGCGGTCTCTCCCGTCGTCTTCTCCGTCCACCAACCGGACAGTCCCTCCAGGGTGGTGAGCGCGTCGTACACCTCCTTCGGCGAGGACTGCTCGACGCCGATGCGGTGCAGGATGTCTGCCATAGCCGTCTCCCTTCTCTACTTGTCGGTCTCGGTGTTGCCGCGCTGGATCGTCTCCGCGATCCGCTTGATGCGCTGCAGGCGGGTGTCCCAGGTGGCCCCGACGTCGGCGAGCTGCGCGACGGCCCGGGCCAGCTGCGCCGGGTCGACGCGGTACTGCCGCTCGCGACCGGCGGTGGTGGCGTGCACCAGGCCGACCCGGTCCAGGACGACGAGGTGCTTGGACACCGCCTGACGGGTCACCGGCAGGTGCTCGCTCAGGCTGGTCGCCGTCCCGCTGCCGTCGCTCAGCAGCTGGTCGAGCATCCGGCGACGCGTCGGGTCCCCCACCGCGGACCAGAGGTCGTCGTCGACGAGCACGCTCACGTGCGCGCGCCGACCTGTGCGGCGTACGCCGGCAGGCGGGACAGGAAGTGGTCCCAGCCGCTGACGTGGTCGGCGTGCTGGGCGATGACCTTCGCCTCGTCCCAGCCCCGCTGACGGAAGCCGCTCTCGGTCATCCGCAGCAGCGTCCCGCCGCCGGCGACGGGCTCGAGCGTGAAGACGACGAGGAGCGAGTTGCTCGGCGTGGCCGACTCCCCCTCGTCATGGGTCCACCGGAACGAGAACAGCCGGGGCGGCTCGGCGTCGACGACGACGAACTGCACCCAGGTGCCCTCGCCCTGCGAGAAGTCCCCGAAGCCGATGCGCCCTGCTCCCCCGGGCACCGCCGGGTACTCCGCCTCGTCCGGCCACCACTCGCGCAGGTGCTCTGGGCTGCTCACCACGTCGAAGACGACCTCCGGTGAGGCGTCGATGTGGATCTCTCGCTCGATCGTTCCGTGTTCCATGCTCGCCACCTTCTGCAACGTTTGGTTGCAGGTGACGTTAGCCGATCCTCGACGGACGCGCAACCATCAGTTGCAGAAAGGGATCAGCCCGTGGAGCGAGCCAGCATCCGCTCGGTGCGCTGGATCCGCCCGACCGTGTAGCTGGCGGCCAGCACCGCCATGACCGCGGCGAGCACCCAGAAGGCGGCGACCGGCCACTCGTAGTGCTCGCGCAGCTCCCACGTCTCCTTCAGCGCCAGCAGCGACGCGCCGCCGGCGACCAGGAACCAGCCCGTGGCCTTGTTCACGAACTGCACGAACGCCTCGCGGTCCTCTGCGCTCAGCGCCCGCAGTACCGCCTGCCGGTAGCGCTCTTCCTGCTTGTGGTGCAGCACGTACCGGACCGGTGGCACCAGCCACCACCAGACCGACACCTGCGGCGGCTTGGGCACGGCCTGGCTGACGTCGTGGATCCGGTCCCGTTCGAGGTCCTGCTCCTGGAGCTCTAGGGCCGCCTGGTAGATCGGGCCGGCCACCAGCAACCAGGCGCCGAAGAACCCGCACCACGCGACGAACGCCTCCACGGTGCCGGTCCCCGATCAGCTCTGCTCGGCGCCGGAGAGGGCCTGCTGGTCCCCCGCGACGCGGGCGTCGTGCTGCGCCGCCGTCTCGTCGCCGTGGCCGGGCCACCAGGCGGCGTGCCCGATGAGGGCGGTCAGGGACGGCGTGAAGAACATGGCCATGACGAACGCCGACACGAGGATGCCGAAGGAGATCGCGAAGCCCATGGACGTCAGCAGCGCGTTGCCGCCCAGCATCAGCGAGGCGAACGTGCCGCCCAGGATCAGCCCGGCGGCGGCCACGGTCGGCCCCGCGTACTGGACGGCTGCCGCCGCGGCCGCCCTCGGGTCGCGGCCTGCCCGGGCCTCCTCGCGAAGCCGGGCGATCATCAGGATGTTGTAGTCGGTGCCCAGGGCGACGACGAACAGGTAGATGTAGATGGGCAGCAGGAAGATCAGGCCCGTGCGTCCGCCGAGGTGCTGGAACACGATCACCGCCGCTCCCAGCGTGGCCCCGAAGCCGAGACCGACCGAGAGCATCAGGTACACCGGCGCGACCAGGCTGCGCAGCAGCAGTGCCAGGATCAGCATGATCACGAGAGCCGCGACCGGGAAGACGATCGAGTAGTCCCGGTTCATCGCGGCCTTCAGGTCCACGTACACGGACGTCGTCCCGCCGACCAGCGCCTGCGTGCCGTCCGGTGCAGCCTGGTGGGCGGTGGTCCGGATGGGTCCGCGCAGGTCGGCCAGCGCCTCGTCGGACGACGGGTCGTGGTCGAGCACAGCGGTGAACATCGCCGTCGTCCCGTCCGGCGACAGCGTTCCGGTCTGGGCCGACGGGACAGGACCGACTGAGGCGACCCCCTCCGCCCCGGACAGGTCCGCCGAGAAGGCGCTCAGCTCGTCGGGGGTCAGCTGCGAACCGTCGGTCGAGCGCAGCATGACGACCGTCGGGTCCGTGGCACCCGACGGCAGGCCCTTCTGCAGGGTCTGGGTCGCCACCGACGACTCGGCGGTCTTCGGCACACCGGTGTCGGACAGGTCGAAGGTCGGCGAGAAGCCCAGCGCGAACGCGGCCAGCGCCGCCAGCAGACCGCCGGACAGGATCGCGTAGCGCGCCGGGTGCGCCCCCAGCGACCGGCCGATCGCGCCGAAGCGGGCCGACTTCGGCGGTTTCTGCCAGGCCTTGGACGGCCAGAACACCTTGGTGCCCATCAGCGACACCAGCGCCGGGACGAGCGTGAGCGACGCTAGCACGGCCACCGCGACGGCGATCGCCAGCGCCGGGCCGATCGATCGGAAGATGCTCAGGGACGACAGCACCAGCGCCATGAACGCGACGATGACGGCGCCACCGGCCGAGGCGATCGCCTCGCCGGCTCGCTCCACCGCGTGCGCCACGGCGCTCTTGCTCTCCTCCCCCTCGCGGAGCCGTTCCCGGTACCGGAACAGGAAGAACAGGATGTAGTCGGTGCCGATGCCGTAGAGGACCACGATGAGGATGACCTGGATCGACGAGTCCGCCTTCAGGTCGAACGCGTTGTTGGCGAACGCGATCAACCCCGTGGCGACCTGCGACACGATGCCGATCACGATGATCGGCATGAGCGCGATGATCGGGCTGCGGAAGATGATCAGCAGCAGGATCAGGATCAGCAGGATCGTGGCGATGCCCACGATCGCCTCCGCATTGCTGGAGGCCTCCTGGGAGTCCAGGCTCTGCGCCGCCGGCCCGGTCACGCCGGCCCGCAGGTCCGTGTCCGCGGTGAGCTCCTTGAGGTCCGAGCGCAGCGACTTCACGGCGTCCATCGCCTGCTGGTCGTAGCCGTTCGCCCCCTTCTCGAGCCCGACGACGGCGAGCTGGACCTCCTTGTTCTGTGAGGGCGGCTGCACGACGACGCCCTCGAACGGCGGGTCCAGCTTGGCGTCGAGCTGCTTGCTGACGTCCGCGACCGTGGCGGAGTCGGCGTCCGTGAGCGGCTGGCCGTCCTTGCGGTCGAACACGAGGATCGCGCCGGTCTGGTTCTGGCTGGGGAAGGCCTTGGCCTGCAGGTTGATGGCCTGGATCGACTCGTAGTGGCTCGGCAGGAACTCCGACTCGTCGGTGGTCGACGAGAGCTTCGGCGCGGTGGCGATGATCGCGACGGCCGCGATCACCCAAGCCAGCACCACGAACCACGGACGACGAGAGACCAGGCGACCCAGGGCTGCAAACATGCCGCAAACGCTACCCAAAGTGGCCACGCCACCGGATCTCGACCCACCGTGCCAGGCTGGAGCCGTGGGCTCGAAGCAGCTGGTGGACCAGATCCGACGTCGGCTGCGCGCGGTCGCCGAACCGGAGCGCGCCGCCGGGATGCAGCGGTACATGAAGTCGGAGATGCCCTACCTCGGTGTCCGGATGCCCGTGCTGCGTGGCGTGGTTCGCGAGACGACCCGGGCGGCACCGCCTGTGCTGCAAGAGATCCAGGCGGCAGCAAGCACCTTGTGGCGGGAGGCGGACTACCGCGAGGAGCGCTACGCCGCGACCGCGCTGACCGGCCTGGGACCGGCGGTGGGGCAGCTGGAACTGCTCCCCCTGCACACGGAGATGATCACCACCGGCGCGTGGTGGGACCACGTCGACGAGGTGTCCCAGCGGGTGGGCGCGACCCTGGCCGCCCACCCCGACGTCGTCCGCCCTCTGGTCGTGTCGTGGACGACGGACGACGACCGGTGGCTGCGGCGCGCCAGCATCATCTGCCAGCTGGGGCGCAAGGGGTCGACGGACCTGGCACTGCTCACCGTGGCCATCGACGCGAACCTCGACGACCGCGAGTTCTTCATCCGCAAGGCGATCGGCTGGGCGCTGCGGCAGTACGCCCGCACGGACCCCGACTGGGTGCGCCGGTTCGTGGTCGAACGGGACGAGCAGCTCAGTCCGCTGTCGCGGCGGGAGGCCCTGAAGCACCTGTGACAGCGGCCCGCCACTCGTCCTCGAGCATCGCGAACACCAGCAGGTCGCCCCACTCCCCCTTGAAGATCTCGAACTCGCGCAGGTGCGCCTCCTGCCGCATACCGAGGCCGCGCATGAGGGCGGACGACGCGTCGTTGGCCGGGTCGCACTGGCCGATCATCCGGTGCAGGCCCAGCCAGTCGAAGCCCAGCCCGAGCACCGCCCGGGCGGCTTCGGAGCCGAAGCCCTGCCGCTGCTGGCTGCGCCGCATCATGAAGCCGAGCTCGCCCTGCCGGTCGGCGACGCTGCGCAGGAAGAGCGTGAGCTCGCCCACGAACTCGCCGTCGTCCAGCCGTTCGGCGACGAGCCGCATCACCTGGTCGTCGCCGTCCATCGGCGGCGAGGCCAGCCGCTGGTCGAGCGCCTCGCGCACCTCCGCGCGCGAGCGCACCCCGAACGGCACGTAGCGCACCAGGTCCGGATCGGACTGCATCTCGAGGAGCGGGTCCAGGTCGCGCTCCTCGAACAACCGCAGGCGCAGGCGCGGTGTCGTGACCGGGAAGTGCTCGCGCAGCCGAGCCGGCTGCCGCTCCCCCGTCATCACTCCCCCAGCTCGAACCAGGCCAGCGCGCTGGCCGCCAGGCTGCCCATCCAGACCACTCCGTCCTGCTCTCGCACACCGGTCGTCATGAAGAAGCCGTCGACGCGACCCTGCCGGTCGTGCACCAGCGCCCCCGACGGGTCGAAGGCCATGACCCAGGCCATCCGGTCCGGTCCCGGCTGAAGTCGCTGCGGCACGGCCCACACCGCGTGCCGGAGTCGAGGGTGGCGCGGGTGCAGCCGGTCGAGCAACCGGTTTCGCGAGGAGGCCATCGCCACCCAGATGAGGCCGTCGCTGCCGGTGGCGATGTTGTCCGGGAAGCCCGGCAGGTCGACCAAGCGCTCCTGCTCGCCCTGTCGGTCGCCACGGACGTCGACCCGCTCCAGGGTGTACCCGCCGGTCTGGGCGACCGCGACCCAGGACTCGTCCGCCGACAGCGCGACGCCGTTGGCGAACTCGAGGCCGTCGCGGACGACGTCGACCGCGCCGTCCGGCGTCCGTCGCAGCAGCCGCCCGTCACCGGCGTGCTCGAGGACGGCGCCACGCCAGGTGCCCACCCCGAAGCGGCGCGAGGAGTCGGTGAAGTAGATCGTGCCGTCGGTGGCGACCGCGGCGTTGTTGCAGAAGGCGAAGCGCTCCCCGTCCACGCCGTCCGCGAGCACCTCGAGCCGACCGGACGACGGCTCCAGCGCCAGCAGGCCGCGCACCGCGTCGCAGACCAGCACCCGACCGTCCGGGAGCCACTCGAGTCCGAGCGGACGCCCACCCGTGCGGGCGACCTCGACCAGCGCACCGGCCGGGCTCACCTGCAGGATCCGGCCGTCGACCAGCCCGGTCAGCACGGAGCCGTCCGGTGTGCAGAGCACGTCCTCAGGTCCGGAGCCGGGGAGCGGCAGGACGCGAACCCCGGCCAGCGGCGGCGAGCTCGTCCGCGACCGGGCCCGCTCCGGCCAGCTGGGCGGAGTCCACCGCACGGGCCGCAGGGACGGTCGCGGGGAGGTGCTGGTCACGGCCCGCAGCCTGCCACAGACCACCCTGCGCACGGGCGGCTCCGGTGCGCGACAATCCGGGGATGGCAGGCCACCTGGTACTCGTCCGGCACGGGCAGACGGAGTGGGCGGCTGCCGGCAGGCACACCGGACGAACCGACGTCCGGTTGACCGCGGCCGGCGAGGACCAGGCGCGCCACCTGCGGGACTGGGCCGGGTCCCTGGGCGACGTCCCCGTCCTCAGCAGCCCGCTGCAGCGGGCGCGGCGCACCGCGGAGCTGGCGGGCTTCACCGACGTCCACCTGGACGACGACCTCGTGGAGTGGGACTACGGCGGCTACGAGGGCCTGACCACGGACCAGATCCGGGAGCGCACCGGTCAGCCCTGGCACGTCTTCGCCGACGGCGTCGTGCCGGGCGACACGCCCGGCGAGACCCTGGCCGAGGTGGCCACCCGCACCCACCGTGTGCTGGACCGGATCCGGCCCATGATCACCGACAGTGACGTCGTCCTGGTCGCGCACGGGCACGTACTGCGGGTGCTGGCCGCGTCCTGGCTGGGCGCAGAGCCCGCCCTCGGCGCCCACCTCGAGCTCGATCCGGCGGGCGTCGCCATCCTGGGAACCCTGCACGAGGTTCCGGCGATCCACTCCTGGAACCTGCGTTCACCCGACCTGGCTAGTGGCGGCGGGGTGGATTCTGCGGCAAGGGTCGGAGCACCTATGGTGGACCCCACCCCGACCACGCCCGACCGCCGTGGAGATGACCTGTGACTGTCCTCGACCACCTCAGCGCCGCCCCCGGCGTCTACTGGGGTGAGGGCCAAGGCCCCGGTGGCAGCCGCTTCGTCGCGCGCGTCGCGCTCATCGCGCAGTCGGATGCGTCGCTGACCTTCGACTACGAAGCGTGGTCGCCGGGCGGCGGACTGCAACACGCGGAGTCGGCGCGGCTCGCCCGCACCGGCGAGGTGGTGACCCTGGCGGCCACCTCCAACGGCGGCGACGACGTGATGCTCTTCCGCGAGGGCGACGCCGGCGTGTTCGGCAGCGTCGGCCCCCAGCGAGTCGGCCTCGTGATCACGCCGCAGGAGCAGAAGCTCGTCTTCTCGTGGTGGTGGACCGGACGCGACGGCGAGCTGCGTGAGCAGTCCCGTGCCGTGGTGGCGCCCATGCGGCAGATCGTCCCCGCCCCCGCGGTCCCGGGAGCGGACGCCCCCGAGTCCGCGGCGGGCACGACCGAGGACCCGCAGGCCGCCACGGCAGCACCCGAGGAGGTCGAGCCCGAGGAGCTGTCCGGACTGGACCAGCTCGCCGCGCTCGCCCACGAGGCCCTGGAGGAGCTCGACGACGAGCCGCAGGCGCGGGTCCCTGACGAGGGCGAGCCCGCTGACGAGCTCGCCACGTCAGACGAGGCCGAGCGCGCGGAGGAACCCGAGTCCTCCGACCAGGCCGAGCTGTCCGACGAGGTCAACGAGGCGGAGTCGGAGCCGCAGCCGGAGCAGCCCGGCGACCTGCCCGCCGTCCCGTGGCCGGGCATCCTCGTCCTGCACGGAAACGGCACCGGGCTCGTCGCCCAGCGCCTGGCGTCCCGGCTGACCCGGGCGGCCGTCGTTCGGACCGACCTGTTCGACCGGGCGGTCCGGGGCACGGCCGGCCGGCCGGACCCGGCCCTGCGCCAGCGGATCGCGCTGTCCGTCGTCCAGGGCTACGCCGCCACCGGCCACCCCGTGATCCTGCACGGCGCGAGCACCCGCAGTGAGCACGAGGAGCTGGTCGCGGCGATCAGCGGCTCCGGGCTGAAGCCCGTGCAGCTCGTCGAGATCGCGGACGGCGAGGACTACGGCGAGGTCGCCCGCCGGCTCATCGAGAGCGACTGACCGCAGCACTAGCGGGTGCGGCCGCCCCGACGCGGCGGCGCGATCACGGTCAGCTCGGCCCGCTGCGGCAGCGACACCGTGGCCGGCGCGCGGGTGAGGCCGTCGGCGGCCACCGGCTCAGGATCGACCGGACGGTTCGCGTCCTCCCCGGCCGGCCCGAACAGGGCGATGGCGCTGGCCCCGCCGGGGCTGAACCGCGGCCCGTACCGGATGCCGCCCCAGCCCGCGGCGTCGAAGGCGCTCGCCCATCGACGGGGGACGTCGTAGGGGGTCATCGACTCGAGCTCGCGGGTCACGCCGAACTCCGCGGCGCGCGAGGACCGCAGGTTCGCCAGCCGAAGCAGCTCGGACGACGACGCGGCGCCTGGCCGCAGCGTCGAGACGACCACCCCGTCCAACGTGGACGCCGGAACCGTCGCACGTCGGGCGAGCACCGGCCCGAGCCGTTCCCGCAGCGCCGCGGACGCCGTGGTCGCCAGGTAGCAGGTGCCCCGCGGCTCGACGAGATCGAACCGGCCGCCCCCGCTGGCGAACCACCAGGGACCTCGGTCGCGCTGGTGGGCGCGGTAGAGCGGCGACGTCGGGCTGAGCCGGTGCGCCGGGAACGCCGTCAGGTGCCCGGGTGGCCCCTGCTGGGCAGGCTCCTCGCGACCCGGCTGCTCACGACCGGGAGTCACGCCGCCCACGTGGCGACGTCCGCCTGGGCCTGACCCACGACGCGGGCGACCGCGGCGGCCGACGAACGGTGCACGACCAGGTGGTCCACCGCGCTCTCGCCGTCGAAGGCGGGCGACGGCGTGGTGAACCAGACCGCGGCCGTCCAGCCGTCGACGCCGTGCCGGGAGAACACCGAGACGGCATCAACGATGCCGGCCCGCACGGTGCCGTCCTTGGCGAACTGGAACGACGGGTACACCAGGTGGCCGTCGGCCGTGCGACAGGCGAGCAGGGTGCCGCGGCGAACCCGGTCGGACAGGGCCTGGCGGCTGACCGCCCACCAGGCGCACAAACCCGTGGTGTCGTAGAACGGGCCGAGCTCGACGTCCAGTGGGTGTGCGGCGCTCGGCAAGGTCGCCGCCATCCGCTCGGCCAGCTCGGCCGGCTCGCCCAGGTCGTCCGGGCTGCCACCGCGGACCTCGACCTCGCGCAGTCTCTCGCTCACGGCCGCATCGACCGCCGCGAGGACGGCACGCCGGTAGGCCTGCGCGGTCCGATGGGTGGTCTGCGGGGCTCTCGTCACCCCACCACTGTCCCGCAACCAGGCGGCACCGTCAAGGGCGTCAAGGGCCTAGGTAGTCGACGGCGGCCGAACCCCTACTCCCCCGGCACTTCCCAGGTGTGCACGGGGGCGTTGCTGTGCATACCCTCGGTGTACACCTTGAGCATCTCGCGGATGGCCTCGAGCCGGTTCAGCCCACGGCCCTCGAAGGCGCTCACCGTGGCGACCTGCCACTCGGCGCCGTTGCGCCCACTCTTGCAGCGAGCCTCGATGACCCCCAGGTAGCGGTCCCGGACCTGCTGCGACACCCCCCACAGCTCCAGCCCCTCGTGCGCGAGCGGCAGCAGGTGGCGTAGCACGAGCTCCTCGGCCGGCATCTCCCCGAAGCCCGGCCAGTACACCGTGGCATCCATCCCGCGGCGCGCGCACTCGGTGAAGTTTGCCTCGGCGGTCGCGAAGCTGAGCTTGGTCCAGACCGGACGGTCCTGCTCGGACAGCACCCGCATCGCGCCGTAGTAGAAGGCCGAGTTGGCCAGCACGTCCACCACGGTGGGACCGGCCGGCAGGACGCGGTTCTCGACCCGCAGGTGCGGACGTCCGTCGACGATGTCGTAGATCGGCCGGTTCCAGCGGTAGACGGTGCCGTTGTGCAGGCGCAGCTCCTGCAGGCGTGGCGCCTCGCCGCGGTCCAGCACCGCCACCGGGTCCTCGTCGCTGACCTCGGGCAGCAGCGCCGGGAAGTAGCGCACGTTCTCCTCGAACAGGTCGAAGATCGAGGTGATCCAGCGTTCGCCGAAGAAGACCCGCGGGCGCACCCCCTGGTTCTTCAGCTCGATCGAGCGCGTGTCGGTCGCCTGCAGGAAGAGCTCCGTCCGGGTCTCGGCCCACAGGTGCTTGCCGAACAGGTACGGCGAGTTGGCCCCGATCGCGACCTGTGGCCCCAGGAGCGTCTGGGCGGCGTTCCAGTTCGCGGCGAAGTCCTGTGGACTGACCTGCAGGTGCAGCTGCACGGACGTGCAGGCCGACTCCGGGGCGATCGTGTCCGCGTACGCGGAGACGCGGTCGGGCTCGGTGGGCGAGGCGATGTCGATCAGCAGGTCCTCGCCGCGCGCCGCGAAGACGGACTCGTTCAGTGCCGCGTAGCGGGTGTTCGTGCTCATCCACTCGGTGTGGAAGTGCTCCGGCATCAAGGTCGGCAGGATGCCGATCATCACGATGTGCGCGCCGGCGGCGTTCGCCCGCTCCTCGGCGTGGTTCAGGCTGAGCCGCAGGGCCTCCTCCAGCTCCAGGGCGGAGTCACCCGGCAGCGGGCGGGGGCTGACGTTGAGCTCGATGTTGAACTGGCCCAGCTCGGTCTGGTAGTCCGGGTTCGCGATCGACTCGAGCACCGCGGCGTTCGCCATCGCCGGCGAGAACTCGGCGTCGACCAGGTTCAGCTCGATCTCGAGGCCGGTCAGTGGTCGGTCGAACTCGAAGCTGCTGTCGGACAGCATGCGCTCGAACACGTCGAGGCACTGACGCACCTTCTCGCGGTAGCGCTGGCGCTGCTCGCGGGTATACCCGACGCCCGCCACCTCGTCACCCATGTGGGCACCCAACCATGATCGCGCTCTTCCGGCCAGAGATCGCCCGGTCTCCCCCCTCCCGTCGCGCCTACGACGAACTGTCGTAGCCCCGACCTAAGGTCCGAGTGTGCGCATGCTCCACACCTCCGACTGGCACCTGGGACGCAGCTTCCATCGCGTCGGGATGCTCGAGCACCAGGCGGTCTTCCTCGACCACCTGGTCGAGGTCGTGCGCTCGCAGCGCGTCGACGTCGTGGTCGTCGCCGGCGACGTGTACGACAGGGCGCTGCCCTCGGTCGACACGGTCCGGCTGCTGAACGACGCGGTCGAGCGCATCGTGGACGCCGGCGCGCAGCTCGTGCTGACCAGCGGGAACCACGACTCGGCCGACCGGCTGGGCTTCGGCGGCCGGGTCCTCGAGCGCGGTGGTGTCCACCTGCGGACGAGGGTCGAGGACCTCGCCCGCCCGGTCCTGGTCGCCGACGACCACGGTGAGGTCGCGATCTACGGAGTCCCCTACCTCGAGCCGGCCCTGGTGGCCGACCGCCTCGGGTCCGCGCGCACGCACCAGGGCGTGCTCGCAGCAGCGGCGGAGCGGGTGCGCGACGATCTCGGCGAGCGTGCCCCCGGCACGCGGTCGGTGCTGGCCGCGCACGCCTTCGTGGTCGGGGGCGAGATCAGCGAGTCCGAGCGTGACATCAGCGTCGGTGGCGTGTCGTCGGTGCCGGCAGCGGTGTTCGCCGGCGTCGACTACGTGGCCCTCGGTCACCTGCACGGTCCGCAGCGGATCAGCGACACGATCCGGTACAGCGGCTCGCCGCTGGCGTACTCGTTCGGCGAGGCCGGTCACCACAAGC